>NZ_JAIZ01000337.1:9726-43433 GCF_000710465.2 Kitasatospora sp. MBT63
CTGTACCGGCCGCTGGTGCGGGTCAGCCACTACCTGCGGCTGCGCCGGGCGCTGCGCGCCGGCGGCCCGCTGCTGGTGCACGACTGCGGGACGCTGCCGTGGGTCCGCGGCTGGCTGGCCCGCAGCGCCGCCCGGCAGGGCCGCCGGCTGCACCTGGTGCTGCTGGACGCCAGCCCCGCCGAGGCGGCCGCCGGTCAGCGCGAGCGCGGCCGCGGGGTGTCGGCGTACGCCTTCGCCCGGCACCGCCACGCCACCGGCCGGCTGCGGGAGCGGCTGGCCGGGGCGGGCGGGCCGCCGGCCGGCTGCGCCTCAGCGGTGGTACTGGACCGGGCCGGGGCGCTGGACCTCCAGGACATCGACTTCGCGGGCTGAGCCCCGCTCAGCGGCCGTGCACCTCGAGGAAGGTGCGCACGGCCGACTCCAGCGCCCCCTCGATCCAGGCGGGCTTCAGGCTGGTGTGCTCGCCCGCGAAGTGCACCCGGCCCTCGGGGGTGCGGGCCGCGGGGTGCAGCTCGTGGAGCTGGCCGGGGGTGAACATGACCGCCTCGCCGAGCGCGTAGCGGGCCCGGGCCCAGGACTGGGTGACGCCGACGCCGGTGAACTCGCTGCGCACCTTGGGCCCGAACAGCCGCTCGAGGTCGTCGAGGGCGAAGGCGTAGCGCTCGCCGGGGGTCAGCGAGTCCCAGCGCATCGCATCGTCGGACCAGGTGTAGGAGGCCAGCACCACCCCGCCCGCCGAGCCCTCGGGGGCGTGCGAGGGGAAGTAGGTGAAGCGGCTGGCGCTGTCGGAGACGCAGCCTCCGCCGGTGAAGCCGGTCGGCCCCTCCTCCCAGAACCGGGTCCTGAACTCCAGCAGCACCTTGGTGGCCGAGTCGTAGTGCAGTTCGCCGACCGCCCGCCGCTTCGGGTACGACATCAGCGGCTCGACGGTGCAGAACCGCAGGGCGCTGAACGGGATGGTGACGATGGCGTAGTCGCCCTCGAACACCTCGGTCGGGGCGGTCGGCGCGCCGTCGCAGGACTCCTCGTCGCCGGTCTCGGCGCAGGTCTCGATCCGCACCCCGGTGTCGCTCTGCACCAGCCGGGTCATCCGGCGGCCCATCCGCAGGTCGTTGCGGAGCGGGGCGGCAAGCGCCTCGGTGAGGACGTCGGTGCCGCCCTCCAGCTCCCAGTAGCGGTTGTCGGGCCTGATCACGGCGTGGTCGATCAGGGTCGGGACGATCGAGTAGTGCAGCCGGGAGGTGAGGTTCTCCAGGGTGCCGGCGGCCTGGATCCGGTTCTGGTCCCAGCCGGCCTCCTCGACCAGGTAGCGGTGGGTGGAGTAGCCGTCGTAGCGGCGGAAGATCTCGGTCCAGGCGGCCAGCTTCTCCTGGACGGAGGCGTCGGCGGGCACGCTGACCTTCGCGAAGGCGCGGTCGACGGCGGCGGAGGCGGTGGTGTCCAGCTCGGTGCTGAACGAGCGGTTCACCGCGCCGGGGCTGCGGGCGTAGTCGGCCCGGGTGGAGTGCTCGCCGTTGACCGCGATCCTGGTCCGGAAGGTGGCGGCCGGCGCCTTGAAGCCGTCGTCGGCGGGGCCGTTGGTCCAGGTCTCGCCGGTGAACGAGCGGTGCACCACCGCGGGCGTGCGGCCGGCCGGCTGCTCGCCGGGGGTGATGTCGGCGTTGTAGAACAGCCGGCGCCGGAGCCCGAGCTTGTCGGCGAGGGCGAGCACCAGCGGGTGGAAGTCCGGCAGGCGCATCGCGCCGGCCTCGGCGTGCAGCTTCGGGTCGGTGAACATGCCGCGGAAGGTCTTCCCCCGGCCGCCGACCCGGCTGCCGTTGGCTTCGATCACCACCACCTGGTGCCCGGCCTGCCTGAGCAGGGTCGCCGCGGTCAGGCCGGCGATGCCGGCGCCCACGACCAGGACCTTCTTCTGCGGTGCGCGGGCCGGCAGCCTGCCGTCGATCAGGATCTTCAGGTACTCGAGGGTCAGGTCGGTCTTCTCGTCGTCGCCGACCATCAGCATCTTGCGGGCGAGGTCGCGGGCGGTCGCCGGGTCCGCGCCGCCGGTGGCGGCGGCCGTGCGCGGCGCTTCGAGGGCGGTGCGGCCCGCGAAGCCGGCGGCGCCGGCCACTGCCGCCGCTGCGGCGGCGGAGCCGATGACCACGCGGCGGCCGAGCCGGGGTCCGGTGCGGCCGGGCTCGGTTCCGTCGGGCGGCTGGGTGGTGGACTGTTCCATGGATACTCCGTCAGTCATGTGGTCCGGCAACACCTGGGCCAACTGGAGCAGTCCGTTCCGGGCACGCCCGGCCGGTGGTTTTCACCCTCCCGGTGGGTGATCCCGGCGCCTGTCACCCGACCGGGCGCGGCGGACAGGGTGAGCCGGCCGCGCGCCGCCCGGCGGGCCCGCCGCGGCTCGCTACTGTGTCGCCCATGCCCACCCCCCACCCCCTGCGCGGGCCGCGCGCGCGTCGGCTCGCCGACCGTCTGACCGCGCAGTACCGCATCCCGATCGAGCCGCAGTACGACCCGGGCAGCCGCCGGTGGACGCTGCGCTGGTACGACGGGCCGCCGCTGGCCGCGGTCCGGGCCGCCCTCGGCCGGCACGGGCCGGAGGCCGAGCAGCTGCTGGTCCGCCGTGACCTCACCACCCGGGCACTGGCCCTGGCCGCGATCCGGGAGACCAGGGCCGGCGCGATGCACCGCTGGGTCGGCAGCTGGGGCCAGCGCTACCACCTGGAGCAGGTGCTGGCCGACCGGCCGTTCCCGGACCGGGCGGACAGCCCGCGGGAGGCCGCGATGCTGGAGCGGCTGCTGCAGGCCGCCACCGCCGAGCACGGACGCTGGAGCCACCCGGACGAGAACAAGGCGTTCGAGCTGGTCGCCCGGGACGGCGTCGCCTGGCTGCTCCCGGACGACCGGCTGGCCGGCCCGCAGGACCGCGACGGACTGGCGCTCGGCCCGCTGGAGTACCTGACGGCCCGCTACGCCACCGGCGTGCACCGCACGGCCTGGGAGACCGCGCTGGCCACCATGCCGCTGCGGGCCGCGGTGACCGCCGCCCGCGACGACGGCGCGCCGACCCCGGACGCTGCCCGCGCCGCCCTCGCACTGCTGCCCGCGCTGCGCTCCGAGCTGACCGCCGACCTGGACCGCACCCAGGACCGGCTGAACCGCGCCGCGGCCCCGGCCTGACGCCCGGGGTGACACGCGGGGTGACGCCCGGGGGGAGGCCCGGCCACCGTGGTCCGGGCCGCCGTCACAGGCCCGCGTCCCGGGCCAGCAGGGCGGCCTGCACCCGGTTGTCGCAGCCGAGTTTGGCCAGGATCCGGCTGACGTAGGTCTTCACGGTGGCCTCGCTCATGTGCAGCCGGGCGCCGGCGTCCGCGTTGGACAGGCCCTCGCCGAGCAGGTCGACCACCTGGCGCTCGCGCTCGGTGCGGACCGCGAGGCGGCTGCGGGCCGCCTCGCCGCGGGCGCCGGCCGAGCCGGCCGCCAGGCTGTCGACGATGTGCCGGGTGGCGGCGGGCGACAGGAAGGCGTGGCCGGTGGCGGCGGCCCGGACGGCCTGGATCAGTTCGGCGGGGGCGGTGTCCTTGAGCAGGAACCCGGCGCCGCCGCCGCTGATCGCGCGCAGCACGTTGTCGCGTTCGCCGAAGGTGGTGAGGATCAGCGCCCGGGCGCCGGGCGCGGCCCTGGGCAGTTCGGCGAGCGCGCTCAGACCGTCGAGCACCGGCATCTGGATGTCCAGCAGCACCACGTCGACCGCGTGGGTCCGGGCGAGTTCGAGAGCCTGGCGGCCGTCGGCGGCCTCCGCCACCACCTCGATGTCCTCGGCCGAGCCGAGGATGAGCCGGATGCCGGCCCGGATGAGCGGCTCGTCGTCGGCCACGAGGACCCTGATCACGGCGGTCTCCTGTGCTACCCGGGGTGCGGACCCCTACACCTTCGCACGGTAGTGCTGTTTGTCGATCAGCAGGCCGTCCCGGAAGCAGAACCGGACCACGTCCTGGGTGTCGAGGTCGGTGTTGCCGTCGTCGGTGCCGAACCACCGGCAGTCGGCGTCCGGCGGCACCGGCGGGCCGCTGTCCCGGTAGCCGTTGGTGAGCCACTCGGCGCCGGGCGGCAGCATCCCGAGCACCTCGTCCTCGGGGGTCTGCGGCTGGATCGAGTCGTACAGCGCGACCGGGACGGTGGAGTCCTGCACCGAGTCCGCGAACTTGACGCCGGCCCAGCCGACCACGGCCACCGAGACCAGCAGCACCACGGCCGCGGTGACCGCGCAGCCCACCACCGGTCCGCGGCCCGTGGACGGCAGCGGCTCGGCCGGCGGCAGCCAGGGGTCGCCCTGGTCGGCGGGCGCCCGGCCGCCGCTGTCGTACGGCAGCAGCCCGGCCAGCCGGTAGCCGCCGTCGGGGGCGGCGCCCGCGTGGACGATCCCGCCGAGCAGGCGGGCCCGTTCGCGCAGGCCGGTCAGGCCCTGGCCGCCGCTGACGGCGCCCGAGGGGGCGGCGGCCGGCCCGTTGGCCACCTCGACGACCAGGGTGTCGGGCTCGTACCGCAGGGTCACCGTGATCGGCGCGCCCGGCGCGTGCTTGTGAGCGTTGGTCAGGCCCTCCTGGACGATCCGGTAGGCGCCGTGGCCGGTGGCGGCGGCCAGCGGGCGCGGCTCGCCGTCGCGGCGCAGTGTGACGGTGGCGCCGGCCGCGCGGGAGGCGTCGGTGAGCCGCTCGACCGTGTCGATGCCGCCGGCCTCGGGCAGTGAGTCGTCGCGCAGCAGGCCGACCACCTCGCGCAGTTCCCGCATGGCGCCGGTGGCGGCCTGCCGGAGCACCCCGACGGCCTCGCGCTGGCCTCCGGTGAGGGTGCGGTCCACCTCCAGGGCGCCGGTGTGCACGGCTATCAGGGCGAGTTGGTGGCCGAGGCTGTCGTGCATGTCCTGGGCGATCCGGTGGCGTTCGCGCAGCCGGGCCTGGTGGGCCACCATGTGGCGCTCGCGCAGCAGTTGCTGGTTGCGTTCCTGGAGCGCGCCGAGCAGGGTGCGGCGCTGCGCCAGGTAGCGGCTGATCACGGCGGGCAGGACGGCCAGCATCATGAAGCTGACCACCACGAGGGCCAGCTCGGCCAGCACCGGCAGCCCGGCGGGGTCCAGCCGGTACGACAGGCCGCCGAGGATCAGCAGTGCCGCGGTGAAGAACGCGGTCAGCGGCGCGGGGCGCAGGATCCGCCGTCCGGCCGACCAGCCGGCGAACACCAGGGCGGGCACGAAGCCGGCCGGTCCGGTGACCGCGGCCGACGCCAGGACCAGCACCGTCCCGGGCAGGCCCCGGCGCAGCAGGTAGAGCACGGCGGTGCCGAGCCCGACGGCGGCCATGTGCAGCGGCCGGGTGCCGTCCAGGTTCTCCAGCCCGCCGGCGAGCAGGGCGAGCGCGGCCGCGGCGACCCCTTCGCGGACCAACAGCCGGCGGGTCCACGGGCCGGGCAGGGCGCGCGCCAGCAGGGCGCGCGGCGTCGGCGGGCCGGGGAGCGCGCGCAGGCGTGCCAGGGCCGGACGGGTGATCGATCTCGGGGTCACGGGGACCGAGGGTAGCGGGGCCGGTCCGGCGGGCGCTGCCGCGGTTGGTCGCGGTCGGCCCGCGACGAAAGTCGCTGCTGCCGGTCAGTCCCGGCGGGCGAGCAGCAGGGCGACGTCGTCGGCGCGGTGGGAGGCGTGGCGGGCGTCGCCGACCAGCCGGTCGGCGAGGGCTTCCAGGGTGAGGCCGCGGGTGTGGGCGAGCGCGGTGCGCAGCCGGTCGATGCCCTGCTCGATCGGGGCTCCGGGCTCCTCGACCAGGCCGTCGGTGTAGAGCGCGAGGACGGCGCCGGGCGGCAGCACGAACTCGGTGACCGGGAAGTGCACCGAGCGGTCGATGCCGAGCAGCGGGCCGCCCTCGAGTTCCAGGACCTCGGCCGGTCCGTCGGGGTGGCGCAGCAGCGGGGGCAGGTGCCCGGCGCGGACGCCCTGGGTGCGTCCGTCGGCGGGGTCGAGCCGCAGCAGGCAGCAGCTCGCGAGCAGGCCCGCGTCGAGGTCGAGGAGCAGCTGGTTGGTGCGGGTGAGTACCTCGTCGGGGGCACTGCCGCTGCTGACGAAGGCGCGGACGGCGCTGCGCAGCTGTCCCATGGTGGCGGCGGCGCCGACGTTGTGGCCCTCGACGTCGCCGATCACCAGGCACAGGCCCTCCGGGGTGGTCACGGCGTCGTACCAGTCGCCGCCGATCTCCATGCCCTGGGTGCCGGGCAGGTAGCGGGCGGCGGTGGTCAGGCCGGGCACGGTGGGCAGCCGGTGCGGCAGCAGGGCCTGCTGGAGGCCGCGGGCGAGGGCGAACTCGGCGTCGTAGAGGCGGGCCCGCTCCAGGGCCTGGGCGATCAGGCCGCCGAGCGCGGTGAGCACGGACCGCTCCTCGGCGGTGAACACCCGCTGGTGGTCGAAGCCGATGATACAGCTGCCGACGGGGTGGCCGGAGGCGATCAGCGGGAGGAAGGCCCAGGCCTTCATCTCGTCCCTGGGGATGCCGGGGTAGGCGGCGACCAGTTCGTCCGGCGAGGAGAAGAAGATCGGGGCGCCGCTGCTGAACACCTCGGTGCCGGGCAGCCGGGAGCGGATCGGTATGCCTTCGAAGGAGTCCAGGAACCCGGTCGGGTAGCCGCTCTGGGCGACCAGGTGCATCCGGCCGCTGCGGGCCAGGTAGAGGGCGAGTTCCTGGCCGCCGAAGCCGGGCAGGATCTGGTCGATCACGGAGGCCGAGACCTCGCGCACGGTGACGGCCTCGGTGAGTGCGCTGGCCAGCTGGAGCAGGTGGTAGAAGGCGCCGGGCCGGGGCGGGGTGGCGGGCGGGGCCTCGGGCAGTTCGTCGAGGTGCTGGCCGCTGGGGGCGGCCGGGACGACCCGGCCGGTGACGCCGTACGCGTCGGGGTAGAGCGAGAACGCCAGCCAGTGGTCGGGCGGGCGGCGGGCGAGGAAGGCGGTGGGCTGCTGGGAGACCATGGCGGCGCGGTAGCGGTCCTCGTAGACCGGGTCGGTCAGCCACGGCAGCGCCTCCCAGGGGAGGCGGCCGATCAGCTGGACCCGGGGGGAGCCGAGGTGCATCTCGGCGCTGCGGTTGACGTAGGCGACCCGGCCGTCGGGGTGGAGGGCGAAGACCCCGTCGCGCAGCCGTTCGACGGCCGCGGCGGCGGCCGAGCCGGCCGTGCTGTCGAGCACGGTGACCACCAGGTGGGCGGAGCCTTCGGGGACCCGGCCGCGCAGCTCCAGGGTCCGGTAGCCGCCGCTGTGGTCGCGGACCTGGACCTGGCGGCTGAACGGTCCCGCGCCGCGGACGGCGGCCCGGGCGGCGGTGCGCAGCGGCCGGACGTCCTCCGGGGCGAGCCGGGCGACCAGGGTGGCCCAGCGGCCGTCGAACTCGGCCGGGCCGAGTCCGAGGATCCGGGTCAGTTCGCTGTCGGCGCGCAGCCGGCCGGTGGCCGGTTCCCAGTCCAGGCTGCCGATCAGGGTCGCGCTGTCGGTGGGCGCCGGCGGGCGCAGGACCTTCGGTTCGCGGCCGGCCGCCAGTTCGTCGCCGTGGGCGGCGAGGCCCGCGGCGAGGCGGTTGGCGGCGGTGCGCAGCGGGCGTCTGGTGCCGGGCGGGGGTCCGCCGGCCGAGCCGGGCCACAGCAGGGCGAGCGCGCCGAAGCTCTGGCCGTCCGCGGCGAGCGGCACCCAGGCGCTGGCGTAGGAGTAGGGCAGGCCGACGGCCAGCCGGGGGAACCTGCGCATGGTCTCGTCGGCGTCGCCGAGCAGGATGGTTCGGCCGGTGCGGTAGGCCTCGGCGGGGGGCAGCGGGGCGGCGACCGGGATCCGGCGCAGCACGTCCAGCAGGTGCAGCGGGACGCCGACCACGGTGTTGATCATCAGCGAGCGGCGGTCGGGTGAGCGGAGGTAGACCAGTCCGCCGTAGGCGGAGGTGCTCCGGACGGCGCGCAGCAGGGAGTCGGCGAGCAGCCGGTCGACGGCGTCCCGCCAGGGTGGCCGGGCGCCGGACACCCGGCTCGCTCCGGTCCGGTCGGTGGAAGGCGGCGGGCCGTGCTGGTCCGCCGGCACACCCTGTCGCATGTTCTTCTCTGTACGCCGCACGGACGGGGGGTGTCAAACCGGGGCAAGCTGGACAGGCCGGGGTGGACGGCGCGGCGGACGGGCCGCCCTCCACCCTCCGCGACCGCCACCGGGACCCGCCATCGCGCCCCGCTCCGTGCCGTCCGTCCCGTCCCGCGGCCTCGAGCCTCGGCCATCCGGGCCACACCGGAGCGGCGCCCGGTTCACCGGGGATTCACCCGGGGATCATCCGCCGGTATGACGGTCCGATCATCCGCTCGTCGCCGCACCCTGGTCGGCTGCGCCGCCCTGCTGCTCGCCTCCACCGCCTGCGCCGCGCTGCCCGACGGCGACGACCGCACCACCGCCGCCGCGCCCGAGCGCCGGCACTCCGGCGACCCGCTGCCGCCGGCCGCCCGGCCCGTGGTCGTCCTCCCCGGCCGGGCGCTCCAGGAGGAGGACAGCGCCCAGGCCGCCGAGGCCCGCCAGGCGTCGGCCCGCGGCGAGGCGCTGGCCACCGCGCAGCGCTGGGGACTGGCCGCGCTGCCACTGGCCGCCCCGCCGCCCCCGCCCGCCAAGCCGGAGCTGACCGCCGGGCCGCACGTCAAGGTGCAGGACGGCGCACCGCCGGTGGTCTACCGGGTCCCCACCGACCGGCCCGTGGTCTTCCTGACCATCGACGACGGCGCCGAGAAGGACCCCGAACTGCTGCGGATGCTGGCCGACCTGCGGGTCCCGGTCAGCGTCTTCCTCTCCGACTACCTGGCCCGCGCGGACTACGGCTACTTCCGCCGGCTGCACGCCCAGGGGGTCACCATCAACAACCACACCATCGACCACCCCGACCTGCGCACCCTGGCGGCCGACCGGCAGCAGCAGGAGATCTGCGGGCAGCAGGACCGGCTGGAGGAGGAGATCGGCACCCGGCCCACCCTGTTCCGGCCG
The DNA here is from genome assembly GCF_000710465.2 of Kitasatospora sp. MBT63. Classification (GTDB taxonomy): domain Bacteria; phylum Actinomycetota; class Actinomycetes; order Streptomycetales; family Streptomycetaceae; genus Kitasatospora. Next base: position 18,758 of record NZ_JAIZ01000337.1, read on the forward strand.
CCGTACGGCGAGTACACCGACGTCAGCCTGCGGACCGCGGCCGGCTGCGGGATCACCGCCGTCCCGCTGTGGAACGAGGAGGCATTCCCCGACCACATGGACTACCGCTACGACGACCGGCGGCTGCACGCCGGGGACATCATCCTGACCCACTTCCGCGGCCCCTCGCTGTGGAACGGCGACATGACCCAGATGCTCCGCCGGGTGATCGACACCGCCACCGCGCAGGGCTTCGCGCTGGCCCGCCTGGACGACTACCTGTAGCCGGTCGCGTCCAGCATCCGGAACCGACCGCCCCGCGGCCGCCCGACGTGATCGACTGGTGCCTCTTCCCCCGGAAGGAGGCACCCGTGCTGCCCTCTGTCGACGGACTGGTGTTCGCCCCGGTCGGCCCCGCCGAGCACGGCGAGGTCGACGGCTCGACCCGCTTCGCCTACCGCGAGCAGGACGGCGTGGTCTGGGCCTCGTACGCCGGCGGCGAGATCGTGCACGGCCGGCTGGTCGGCACCCGCGCCGGGGACACCCTGAAGTTCCGGTACGTGCAGCTCAACCGCGGTGGCGAGACCGCGGGCGGACACTGCGTCAGCCTGCTGAGCCGGCTGCCCGACGGCCGGCTGCGGCTGGACGAGACCTGGCGCTGGGAGTCCCGCGGGGGCAGCGGCACCAGCGCGGTCGAGGAGGTCCTGCCGGACCCCCGGCGGAGCGCCCCCGACGCGATGTTGACCGGCCGGTAACTCCTCCCTATGCTCGGCGCACGCCGGCCGCCGCCCGCCTCGGGCCGCCCGGCGGGACACCGTCGTCCCCCGGCCCGGCCGGCCTCTGGAAGGATCCCCGGATCAGCGCCCCGACCACCCCACGGACCGTCAGCCGCCGCCGCCTGCTGACCTATCTGGTGGCCGCCCCCGCGCTCGCCGTGGGCGCCCGCCTCGCCGACCCCGACCAGGCCGCCGCACTGCCCGGCGTCCCGGACGTGCTGGACCTCGGCGAGGCGCTGATCCTGGCCGGGCTGCCCACCGCGCACCTGCTGGTGCTGGAGGTCACCGAAGCCGGCCGGGTGGTGCTCGAACTCCCGCGCGCCGAGGTCGGCCAGGGCCTGACCACCGCGATCGCGATGCTGGTCGCCGACGAGCTCGACGCCCGGCTCGCCGACGTCGACGTCCCGCTCTCCAAGGCCCGCCCCGAGCTGCTGTTCAACCAGCTGACCGGCGCCTCCAACTCGGTGCGCTCGCTGTACGACCCGGTCCGCGCCGCCGCCGCGGCCGCCCGCGCCCGGCTGGTCACCGCCGCCGCCCGGCGCTGGGGCGTGCCCGCCGCCACCCTGCGCACCCAGGACGGCGCCGTCCTCGCACCGGACGGACGCAGCGCCTCGTACGGCTCGCTGACCGTCGCGGCGGCCGGGGTGGTGGTGCCGGAGGTGCCCACCACACCGAAGCCCGCCGAGCGGCGGACCCTGGTCGGCCGCCCGACCGGACGGATCGACGCCCGCGACCTGGTCACCGGAAAGGCCAGGTACGCCGGCGACCTCCAGGTGCCCGGCGCGGTGCCGACCGTGATCGCCCGGCCGCCGACCATCAACGGCACGGTCCGCTCCTACGACGCCGCCGCGGCCCTGGCGATGCCCGGGGTGCTGGCCGCGGTACAGGTGCCGAGCGGCATCGCGGTGCTCGCCGAGACCTTCGACCAGGCGCTGAAGGCCAAGGCCGCACTGACCGTCGACTGGCGGCCCGGACCGGTGGCCGCGCTGTCCGACCGGGACATCCGGGCCAAACTGAAGGCCGCCCAACCACCCTTCCTGGTACCGCCGTTGCTCACCCTGACGGTAGACGCCGAGTTCGACTTCGCGTTCGTCGGCCACGCGCCGATGGAGGTGCTCACGGCGGTCGCCGACGTCCGCCCCGACCGGGCCGAACTCTGGTGCGCCGTGCAGGCGCCGATCGTCGCCCAGCAGACCATCGCCGCCGAACTCGGCCTCCCGCAGGACGCCGTGACGGTCAACGTGGTCCGGGCCGGCGGCTCGTTCGGGCGCCGGCTGTTCTTCGACTGCGCACTGGAGGCCGCCCAGGTCTCCCGAGCCGCCGGACGGCCCGTCAAGCTGATGTGGACCCGCAACGACGACACCCGGCACGGCCGGATGCGCCCCGCCAGCCACCACCGAATCCGCGCCACCCACGCCCTCGGCCAGGTCCTCACCTACGAGCACCGGGTCGCCACCGTGCAGACCGACTTCCGGCACGGCCTCGGCGAGGCGCTCACCGCGGCCGGCTTCGGGGTGCAACTCGGCGGACTCAGCCTGTCCCAGGCGTTCTTCCTGCTCACCGAGAAGCTCCCCTACGACCTGGGGGTGTCCACCCAACTGCTGGCCGAGGTGCCGCTCGAGATGCACACCGGCAGCTGGCGCTCGGTCTACTCCGGGCTGGTCCGGGTCGCCGACGAGATCATGGTCGACGAGCTGGCCCGCACCCTCGGCCAGGACCCGGTCGCCTTCCGGCGCGCCCGGCTGGGCAGCGCCCGCGGGCGGTCCGTCCTCGACCGCGCCGCCGAGGCCGGGCAGTGGGGCCGCGCGATGGCCCCCGGACACGCCCAGGGCCTCGCCTTCCACGACGAACACGGCTCCGCCGCCGCCTGCCTGGTCGAGCTCGACGCGACCGACCGGGCCAACCCGCGGGTCACCAAGGCCGTGATGGTCGCCGACGTCGGACTGCCCGTCAACCCGCGCGGCCTGGAGGCCCAGCTGATGGGCGCCGTGATGGACGGCATCTCGGTGACCCTGCAGGCCGGACTGCACATCGACGCCGGCGCCGTCCGCGAGGGCAGCTTCGCCGACTTCCACTACGCCCGGCAGCGGCACAGCCCCACCGACCTGCAGATCCACCTGATGCCGCCGAACGGCGAACCGGGCGGCGCCGGCGAACTCGGCGTGCCCGCGGCGGCCGCCGCCGTCGCCAACGCCTGGGCCCGGGCCACCGGGACCTCGCCGCGCAGCTTCCCGATCAACTTCTGAGGGGTCCCCGCCCGTGCCCAGCCACACCTTCGTCCTGAACGGCGCACCCGTCACCGTCGAGGCACCCGCCGACATGCCCCTGCTCTGGGTGCTGCGCGACAAGCTCGGCGTCACCGGGCCGAAGTACGGCTGCGGGGTCGGCGTCTGCCGCGCCTGCACCAGCCACCTGGACGGCGCCGAGATCCAGCCGTGCGTGGTCCCGGTCGCCGACTGCGCGGGCCGCGAGGTCACCACCATCGAGGGCCTGGCGGACGGCGACACCCTGCACCCCGTACAACAGGCCTGGCTGGACTGCGACGTCGCGCAGTGCGGCTTCTGCCAGCCCGGCCAGATCATGACCGCCGTCGCACTGCTGCGCCGCACCGCCCACCCCACCGACGCGGACATCGACCGGATCGAGAACGTCTGCCGCTGCGGCACCTACGTCCGGATCCGCGAAGCCATCAAGAAAGCCGCCGCCAACGGTGCCTGACCGGCCGTCAGGCGATCTTGTGCGAGCACCGGCGATGATCTACAAACGACCCCGTCCGCGGCACGGCGCCGCGGACGGAACGGGGACCCCAGCAGATTCGCCACCATCGGCACCGCACTGCTCGGCGACGACCCGGCCGCCGGCAGCGCCTTCGACACCGAGCACTTCGGCTTCACCCCGCTGGTGGACCTCGGCTGGTACATCGGCCTGCACCACCCCGAGCACCCGCGCTACGTCATCGACCCGGTGCAGCGCGGCCACGAGGCGATGCCGGCCTCGTTCCGCGGCCTGCCGACCGGCGGCCTGTGCCTGGCCTTCCTGGTCGAGGAGGCCGCGCAGCGTGACGAGCCGTGGGGGCAGCGCCGGTTCAACGTCCTCGGCCCCGAGGGCGTCCTGATCGAGGTGGTGCAGCCCATCGCCCCCGGCCCCGAATGGCTCGCCCGGCAGACGGCCGGCACCCCGGCCTGAGCCCTGTGGCCTGTGGCCTGAGCACGCCGGTCCGAGCGCGCCGGCCCGAGCGCCGTGGATAGGATCCACCGCGACGTCCCCGACCGCAGGAGGGCTGGCGCCATGGCCGCGACCGCTCCGCTGTACCTCGTCCTTCCCGGCTACCAGGGCTCCGGACCCGGGCACTGGCAGACCCGGTGGGAACGGGAGCGGCCGGACCGCTTCCACCGGGTCGAGCAGGCCGACTGGGACCACCCGCTGGTCGGCGACTGGGTGGCCGCCCTGGACGCGGCGGTCACCGCCGCCGGACGCCCGGTGGTGCTGGTCGCCCACAGCCTCGGCTGCGTCACGGTGGCGCACTGGGCGGGCGGCGCGCCCGCATCGGCGGCCTCGGTGATGGGCGCCCTGCTGGTCGCACCCGCCGACATCGACACCGCCGAGGTACCGGAGCTGGTCAACTTCCGCCCCGTCCCGCAGCGTCCGCTGCCCTTCCCGAGCACGGTCGTCTCCGGCAGCGACGACCCCTGGTGCACACCGGACCGGGCCCGCGCATTCGCCGCCGCCTGGGGCGCACACTTCGTCGACCTCGGCCCGTACGGGCACATCAACGCCGACTCCGGGCTCGGGTCCTGGCCCGCGGGGCGCGCCCTGCTGGCCGACCTCGGGGAGCCGGGCCGGGCGGTTCAGGCGTAGTAGGAGGCGACGCCCGGCTGGCCGGTGAAGTTGGGCCCGGCCGCCGGGTCCGCCCCCAGGTACTCGAACGCGAAGCGGAGCTCCCGGTGGCCGTCCAGCGTCAGCAGGTGACGGCGCGGGCGGTACGCGAAGCCGGCGGCCCGCAGCGCAGCCAGGACCGGACGGGCGGCGCTGCCGCCGTCGGCCCGGCGCACCGAGGCCGGGTCGAACTGGGCGGCGAACAGGCCGTCGGGGTTCAGCCAGCCGGCCGCCCGGGCGAGCAGCCCGAGCTTGTCGCCGAGGTAGTGCAGGCCGTGCACACAGGTGATCAGGTCGTAGCGGCGGGCCGGCGTCCAGTCGGCGAGGCTCGCGGTGACCAGGTCGACGGCGGGCGAGACCGGGACCTGCCCGAGCGGGCCGACCAGGTCCACCCCGGTCAGCACGGCGTCCTCGGGCAGCCGGCCGGCCGCCGCGAACAGCGCCCGCGCCTCACCGCTGCACAGGTCCAGCCAGCTCACCGGGCCGGACCTGGCGAGCAGCCAGGCGGCCGGGTCGAAGCCAAGTTCGCGGGCGTAGCTGTTGACGCCGGTGAGGGTCCGCTCCCGGTTCATGGTCCGGTTGGCGACCACCGGGGAGCGTTCGAGGTCCGCGTCGGGGTGCAGGATGGCCATGGCGATCACGATAGGACTTGCCCGGACCGCCCGTGCCCACCGGGTCGGAGGCCTTCGGCGAGCGGCCGCACGACCGCACCGCCGCACGACCGGCAGGCCGGTCAGCCGGACCAGGCGAGGCGGACCGCGAGGAAGGCCACCAGGCCGTAGCCCAGCGCGTAGGTGGCCTGCCGGGCCCGCCCGCCCAGGCGGGCCACGCCGAACGCCCCCGCCGCCGCGACCAGCTGCTGCCACAGCACCGAGGCGGCGAACACCCCCGCGACGAAGACCGCGCCCGTCGCGCCGCCCCTCAGGCTGCTCCCCCGGGCGGCCGTGAGCGCGGTGAAGTACAGCGCGGTGGCCGGGTTGACCACGGTGAGCAGCCCGAACCGCAGGAAGCTGCGCGCCGCCGAACCGTCCCCCGTGGCCGGCCCGGCCCCGTCGGCGGTGGCCGCGCCCGCGCCGCGCAGCGACAGCAGCCCGCGGACCGCGATCACCGCGAGCAGGGCGGCCGACACCAGCCGCACCCAGCCTCCGGCACCCGCGAGCAGCCGGGCCACCTGCGGTCCGAGCAGCACCGCGACCGCCGCGTAGAGCGCGTCCACCAGCGCCACCGCGAGCGCGCCGCCCGCCGCCGGCCGCCAGCCGCGGCCGCCCTCCTGGAGCAGCAGCACGCCGATCGCACCGACCGGTACCGCCACGCCCAGACCGGCCACCGCACCGTCGGCGGCCGTCGTCATGAAGGATCCGAACATCGCGCCAGGGTGACGCACACCCCGGGCCCGGTGCACCTGCTTTTCCCGCGGACCTGCCCCGCCGGGCGGCCGGTCGGCTAGGGTCCCTCTCCAGGCCGCGTCCGGCGGCACGGACCGGTTCCGAAAGATTCGGAGCGATTTCTGTTATCGGCGGGCGGCCGCCGGATCTCCCAATACGTGAGGGAAACACCGGGAAGGCTGGCACAGAGGTGAACCGAGCAGTGGAGACCGACCGCAACCTGGACGGCGGCCGCACGGCGGCGCTGGTCGGCCGGGCGAGGAGCGGCGACCGGCAGGCGACCGCCGAGCTGCTCGCCGCGCACCTCTCGCTGGTCTACAACATCGTCGGGCGGGCGCTGGCCGGGCACCCCGACACCGACGACGTGGTGCAGGAGACCATGCTGCGGGCCGTGGACGGCCTGCCCGGTCTGCGGGACCCGGCCGGGTTCCGCTCCTGGCTGGTGGCCATCGCCATGAACCAGATCCGCCGCCGCTACCGCGACGCCGTCCCGGCGGGGGCGGACGGTCTGTACGAGGCGTACGAGGTGCCGGATCCGGCCGCCGACTTCGTCGGGCTGACCATCGTCCGGCTGGGCCTGTCCGAGCAGCGCCGCGAGGTCGCCGAGGCCACCCGCTGGCTGGACGAGCAGGAGCGGGAGCTGCTGGCGCTGTGGTGGCTGGAGGCCGCGGGCGAGCTGACCCGCGCCGAACTGGCCGCCGCCGCGGAGCTCTCCCCCCAGCACGCCGCCGTGCGGGTGCAGCGGGTGAAGGAGCAGTTGGAGACCGCCCGGGTGGTGGTCCGCGCGCTCGCCGCGCCGCAGCCGTGCTGGCAGCTGGCCGAGCTGACGATGCACTGGGACGGCATACCGAGCGCGCTGTGGCGCAAGCGGTTCGCCCGGCACGCCCGCGAGTGCGGGTACTGCTCGCAGGCCCGGCACGGACTGGTCCCGGCCGAGGGGCTGCTGGCCGGTCTCGCCATGGTGCCGCTGCCGGCCGGGTACGCAGACCAGCTCGGGCTCGGGCCGCTGGTCGACCTCGGGCACGGGGCCGGCCACGGCCCGTACGACGGCGGCCACGGGTCCGGCGGGTCCGGTTCGGCCGGCGGGCGGGGTGCCCACCGGCGGGCCGGGAGCCGGCGCCGGGCCAGGCCGAGGAGCGGCGCGCCGATGAAGGTGCTCGGCGCGGCCGTACTGACGGCGGCGGTCGCCGGACTGACCGCGAGTGTGATGCCGGGCTCGTCGCCGAACACCGACGCCGCCCAGGAGCCCACGGCCGCCACCCGGCTCGACACGGCGGGCGAGGCCACCCCGAGCCAGGAGCCGTCGGCCAGCCAGCCGGCCTCGCCGTCCGCGTCGGCGCCGACCAGCACCTCCCCGAGCCCCTCGGCCGCACCGAGCAGCGCCGCGCCGTCGCCCGCGCCGGTGAAGACCACCCCCGCGCCGAAGCCGAGCGCGACGGCCGCGGTGCCGCCCGCCTCCCCGCCGAGCGCGGACACCGTCCAGCAGGTGATCGACCTGGTGAACGCGGAGCGCGCGAAGGCGGGCTGCGGTCCCGTCAAGGCCAGCACCAAGCTGCAGGAGGCGGCCCAGAAGCACTCTGACGACATGGCCGCCCGCGGGTTCTTCGACCACACCAACCCGGACGGCGCGGGGCCGCAGCAGCGGATCGACGCGACCGGGTACAAGTGGAACACCTGGGGCGAGAACATCGCCCGCGGCCAGCGCGACGCCGCGGCCGTGATGGACGCCTGGATGCACAGCGAGGGGCACCGGGCCAACATCCTCAACTGCGCGTTCACCGAGCTCGGCGTCGGGGTGCACACCGGCACCGGCGGGCCCTGGTGGACCCAGGACTTCGGCAAGCCCGCCTGACCGGCGGTGCCCTCCGCCCCGGTGGCGGCCCGGCCGTGGGGCCGGTCCGCCACCGGGAGCCGGGCGCTCAGGCCGCCCGGGCGACCAGCGTCATCGGCAGGTGGTCCGGGTGCGGCATCGCCGCCATCGCCTCGCCCGTGACGTGGCCTGGCACCGGCCGCAGCCGCCAGCGGCTCAGCACGGTGGCCAGGGTGATGGTCATCTCCGCCTTCGCGAAGGCGTCGCCGATGCACTGCCGGGAACCGGCGCCGAACGGGATGAACGCCTCCCGCGGCAGGCCGGCCCGTCGCTCCGGCAGCCAGCGGTCCGGGTCGAAGCGGTCCGGGTCGGCGTAGACGGCCGGATCCCGGTGCACCGCGTACAGGCTGAACGCGACCTCGGTGCCCGCGGGAACGGTCGCCCCGCCGAGCCGCACCGGCGCGAGCGCCCGCCGCATCAGCAGGGTGACCCCGTGCAGCCGGACCGCCTCGTCCAGCACCTGGCGGGTGTAGGTGAGCTTGGCGACGTCCTCGAAGGTGACCGGCCGGTCGCCGACCACGGTGTCGATCTCCTCCAGCAGCCGGGCCTCGGCCTCGGGGTGGTGGGCGAGCTCGTGGAACGTCCAGGCCAGGGTGGAGCCGACGGTCTCGGTGCCGGCGAACAGGATGGTGACCAGTTCGTCGCGGACCTCGACGTCGTTCAGTGCGGCACCGGTGTCGGCGTCCCGGGCGGCCAGCAGGGTCGACAGCAGGTCGGCCCGGCTCTCGTGGTCACCGCCGGACCTGCGGGTGGCCGCGATCACCTCGTCGATGACCGAGCGCAGCCGGGCCGCGGCGGCGTCGAAGCGGCGGTTCGGCGCGATCGGCAGGCGGTCCAGGAACTGCGGGGAGACGGCCCGCAGCAGCATGTTCTTCAGGATGACCGGCACGTCGCGGCGGACCGCCTCGATGGCGGGCCGGCCGATGTCGGCGGAGAACATGGTCGCCGCCAGGGTGGCCACCGAGAACTCGCCCATCACCTGCTCGACCGCGATCCGCCGGTCCGGTTCCCAGCCCGCCACCAGTTCCTGCGCCTGACGGCTGATGGTCTCGCAGTAGCCGGCGATCCTCCGGTGGTGGAACGAAGGCTGCATCAGCCGCCGGTGCGGCAGGTGGACCTTGTTGGTCGCCGTCGCCAGGCCGTCGCCGACCATCGGGCGCATCCGGTCGAACAGCCGGCCCTTCTCGAAGCTGGTGCCGTGTGTGACCATCACGGCGTGCGCCAGTCGGGCGCTGGTGACGAAGACGACGGGCAGGGTGCCCAGGTCGACCCGGACCACCTCGCCCTCGCCGGTCAGTGATTTCACGAACCCCAGCGGGTCGCGCCACAGCGGCCAGACATGGCCGAGCAGCGGAAGCCCTCCGGGCGCGCGCGGGATCGACTGCAGTTCGGCTGCCACCCCGGCACTCCTTTCCGGATGATGTCTGTGGGGGATGTCCCGGGGCGCCGGCGGCGTCCCGGGCGGCGCCGGGTCAGGCGGTACGGCGGGCCGCGGTGGGGCGCAGCTCGTAGACCGGGGAACGGCGGGCCGGGGCGGCCGCCGGCAGGGCGTCCTCGCGGGGCAGCAGGTCCCACCACCAGGCGACGGCGGGGATGTCCAGCGGCTCCGGGCTGCTGTCGGTGGGGGTGTCGCGGAAGACCGCCGGCAGGTCGGCCGGGTCGTCGGGGGTGGTGTACCGGCGGGAGCTGATGCCCCAGTCCTGGGCGCCGCGGATGAACGCCTCCAGGCTGGCGAGGTAGCGGCGCAGCTGCGGGCTGCCGGTGCGGCGCAGGTCCGCGCAGAGGCGGACGAACAGGCACAGCACCCGGTCCCGTTGGGCGATGGCGCGCTCGACGGCCTCCTCGGTGGAGATGCCGTGGGCGTGCTCCAGCACCCGGATGGCGTTCAGGTAGTAGCCGCCGGTGCGGCTCTCCTTGTGGTGCGAGAACAGGTCGTTGTCCCAGCAGATGACGAAGTACGCCATCTCGGCGGCGGCCCGGACGCTGGTGCGGTCGCGTTCGTGGGGCTGGAGCTCGTAGCCGTGGCCCATCTCCAGCAGCGGCAGGACCACCGAGGTGGCGCCGTCGTAGATCCGCATCAGGGTGTAGTCGTTGAGGTCGGGGACGGTGCCCTGGCTGCGGTGCTCGGCCTCCCAGACCACCGAGAGGAAGTACTCGCGCAGTGCGTCCACCCAGCGGGCCACCTGTCCGGCGGTGCCGTGCTCGGATATTCGGGCCCGCAGGTCCCGCAGGCCGCCGGCGAGCGCGTCGTCCAGCAGCATGGGCGCTTCGGGGTTCTGAGCCACTCTCAGGAGTCTGGACAGTGCGCCGAGGAGTTCGCCCGGTCGTCTGCTGAGGTCGCCCTCCTCGCAGTAGCCGTCGTCGACGCCGAACAGCCAGATCACGAAGTCGGCGAGGATCTCGACGACCTCCTCCCGCCCTTCGGGAAGAATCCGTGCGGCGAATGTGCCAATATTGTGGTCCACCAGATGGCTGCGCAGTTCGGGCGAACCTATCGCGAACTTGCCTGCCCAGCCTGCGGTGTGCCGGTCGACGGCCTCGTGTCGGGGGTGGATGGCTGCTCGGTAGGGGGAGTAGATCGGCGGTACCGCCGTCAGCCCGCGCGCCATCGAAATCTCGGTCAACTTATGGCTCTCCCAGTCCGCTCGGGTGCCGGGCACGCCCCCGTACGGCCGGCCGAAATGGATCACGTAAGAACACCGGCACATGGCATCCCGCGTCAAGGGCTGCGACCCGCCAATTGACCAGAACCTGCCAATGGACTGGCTGGATCACGACCCCCGCACCCGCTGCTACCAGCAGGTACGGGGGCCGGTCCGGTCAGCGGCCCCGCAGCCTGGCGGTGAGCACGCTCCACCAGTGCCGACGCGGCTCCTGAGGGGCCGTCGCCCGATCGTCCGTCATGGGCTGTGCCTCGAAGGACGCCTCGAACTGCCCCTCGAGCCGTCCCTCGGGCTGCCGCCGGCCCGTCGGTGCGCCCGGCGCCGGGACGGTGGCCGGCTCCACGAGGGGTGCCGCCGTGGCAGCCTTCGGCCGGCGGGCGGTGAACTCGACCGGCAGTTCGGCCAGGTGGCGCGACAACCAGGCCGAGTTCCAGCGCAGTTCGTCCTCGGACACGGCCAGCCGCAGGTCCGGCAGCCGGGCCAGCAGGGTGTCGATCCCGGCCTCGGCGATGGCCCGGCCGACGTCCTGGCCCGGGCACTCGTGCGGACCGCTGCTGAACGCCAGGTGCGAGCGGTTCCCGTACAGCGGTTCGTCGAGATCCGGCCGGATCTGCGGGTCGACATTGCCCGCCGCCAGGCCCAGCAGCAGCATGTCGCCGGCCCGGATCCGGCGGCCGCCGAGCTCGGTGTCGCCGGTGGCCCAGCGGCCGGGGACGGCCGACAGCGGCGGCGAGTCCCACAGCACCTGGTCCAGCGCGTCCGGCAGGGTCATGTGACCACCCGACAGATTGGCTCGGAAACGACGGTCGGTGAGCACCATCCGCAGGGTGTCCGCGATCAGGTTGACCGTGGTCTCGTTCGCGGCCACCAGGATCAGCCGCAGGTGCTCCATCACCTCCTCGTCGTCCAGCCCGGCCTCGTGGTGCAGCAGCCAGGACGGCAGGTCGGCGCCGGGCGCGGTGTGCTTGCGCTGGACCAGCTGACGCAGCGTCGCCACCACGTACTCGTTGCTGGCGACCGCGGTCTCGGTGCCCTTCATGAGGTCCCGGGCCGCCTCCACCAGGCGCGGACCGTACTCCTCGGGCATCCCCAGCAGCTGGGTCATCACCAGCATCGGCAGGTGCTCGGCGAACTGGCTGACCAGGTCCGCCGTCCCCGCCGCCGCGAAGCCGTCGATCAACTGGCCGGCGAAGCGGGTGACATGGCGGCGGACCCCGCGCCGGTCGAACATCTCCAGGCTGTCGGTGACCGCGCCGCGCAGCCGCTTGTGCTCGGCACCGTCCGCGAACACGCACAGCGGCTGCCAGCCGACCATCGGCAGCAGCGGGGAGTCCGGCGCCACCTGGTTGTGCTGGAACGCCGTCCAGCGGCGGGAGTCCCGGGAGAACCGGGACGGGGTGCGGGCCACGTCCAGGTTCTCCCGGTGCCCCAGCACCAGCCACGCGGGCAGGTCGCCGTGGAGCAGGACGGGCGCCACCGGGCCGTGCTCGGCCCGCAGCTTCTCGTACAGGCCGGACGGGTCGGCCTCGGCCTCGGGGCCGTACAGCCTGCGTATGCCGTCGGGGCCGAGGCCGTGCGCCGGGCACCCGGGGGGCGGGGTGAGGGCGTGGTCGGCAGGGACTGGGGAGGTCACGGTCTCTCCGGATTGGTGAGCGAGTAGAGGTAGCGCATAAGTGACATCAGGACATCGCGTCCGGACTCACGTCTGCGGGCGTCGCACCCGACTATCGGCACCTCGGCCGGCAGGTCCAGTGCGGCGCGGAGCTCCTCGACGGGGTAGGAGGGCGACTCCGGGAAGGTGTTGACGGCCACTACGAACGGCACGCCGCGCTCCTCCAGCCGCCCGATCACGTCGAAGCTGACCTCGAGGCGACGGGTGTCGACCAGCACGACGGCGCCGAGCGCGCCCTCGAACAGGCCGTTCCACAGGAACCAGAACCGCTGCTGGCCAGGGGTACCGAAGAGGTACAGCACCAGCTCGTCGTTGATGCTGATCCGGCCGAAGTCCATCGCGACCGTGGTCGCGGTCTTCCGCTCGACACCCGCGTTGTCGTCGACGTCGGCACCGGCCTGCGTCATCGTCTCCTCGGTGGTCAGCGGACGGATCTCGCTGACGGCACCGACCAGGGTCGTCTTGCCGACCCCGAACCCGCCCACGATGACCACCTTGACGGCGGTGGCGGCCGAGGCGGGGAGTATGTCCTCGCTCCGCGGCCCCGCGAACGGGCCCGGGGCGACGACCGTGTCAGAGCTTTTGAAGTCCATGCATCACCGCCTCAATCAGGGCACGGTCGGGAAGAAGGGCCTTGGGAACGGGGGCGCGTGCCTCCACCCGCTTGTCCGCCAGCAGGTCGGCGATCAGCACGGTGGTCGCGCTCATCGGCAGCCTCAGGTACGCGGAGACCTCCGCGACGGACAGCGGGTAGTGGCACATCCGCAGGATCGCCGCGTGCTCGGGCTGCATCGACGGATGCGGCTCGGCACGCGCGACGATCAGGGTGACCAGGTCGAGCGCCGCCCGCTGGGATAAGCCTCCGCGGCCCCTGGTGATGACGTACAGCCGCTCGGGGTCACCCTCGTCCCACTCCTGGTCCGGGTCACTCATGCGTCCTGCTCGCCGTTGCGCGGCGGGGTGCTCAGATGGCCGCCGATCCGGGCCACCAGGTCGCGCATCCGCTGGCCCATCAGGCCCGCGTCGACCCCCTCGTCGGCCAGCACCGCGAGGTAGGCCCGGGCGCCCGCCGCCATCAGGTAGAAGAAGCCGCCGCCCATCTCGATCACCACCAGCCGCATCCGGCCGTCCCCGTGCGGGAACTCGGTGGCGACCGCGCCCGCCAGGCTCTGCAGACCGGCGCAGGCCGCCGCCAGGCGGTCGGCGGTGTCGGTGTCGGTCCCGTACTGCGCCATCCGCAGGCCGTCCGAGGAGAGCACCACCACGTGCCGCGTCTGCGGGACGCTGTCCGCCAGATCCTTGAGCATCCAGTCCATGTTGGCCCGCTGCTGAATCACTGCTCACCCTTACCTGACGACTGGTCACTTTCTCGGCCCACCGGCACGGTGTCCGACCCCGGGCCGTTCACCCCGCTCTGGAAGGCGGCCAACCACATACCGGGCTGCGTCGCACCGGCATCCGGCTCGGCGGCCCGCGGGGCGACGACGGCCACCGGGGCGGGGCCGGCCACGACGGCACCGGGGGCGCTGCGACGGCGGCGCTGCGGCAGCCCGTTGGCGGTCCGCTCGCTCACCTCGAACGTCTCCTCCTCGCCCGACAGTGCGGGAACGGCGGCGTGGCGGGGACCGGCCACCCTGGCAGGTGCCGGGGCGGCGGCCGCCACGGCCGGACGGGGGCCGGAGGCGGCACCGATACCGTGCGCCCGCCCGGTCGCCGGCGCGGTGGTGATCAGCTCCTGCGGCACGATCAGCACCGCCCGCACACCGCCGTAGGCCGACGGCCGCAGCGAGACCTGGAAGCCGTACGCCTGCGCGAGCCGGCCGACCACCGCGAGACCCAGCCGGGGCGTCTCACCGAGGTCGTTCAGGTCGATGCCGGCCTGCGCCTCCTTGAGCATCCGCTCGGCGCGGGCCCGGCCCTCCTCGCTCAGGCTCAGGCCGCCGTCCTCGATCTCGACGGCGATGCCGGTCTGCACCTCGACCGCGGTCAGGTGCACCCGGGTCTGCGGCGGCGAGTAGCGGGTCGCGTTGTCGAGCAGCTCGGCCAGCGCGTGGATCAGCGGCTCGACGGCCGGGCCCACCACGGCGACCTCGGAGACCGGGTGCAGGTCGACCCGCTGGTAGTCCAGGATCCGCGAGACGGCGCCGCGCAGCACGCTGTAGAGCGGCACCGGACGGCTCCACTGGCGGCCCGGACGGGCGCCGCCGAGCACCGCGATGGAGTCCGCCAGGCGGCCCACCAGCGCGTTGCCGTGGTCGAGTTGGAGCAGGTCCTCGAAGACCGCCGGGTCGTTGCCGTGCCGGTCCTCCATCTCGCGCAGGTCCTGTGCCTGACGGTGCACGATGGCCTGCACCCGGCGGGCGATGTTCACGAACGCCCGCTGGGCGGACTCGCGCAGGCCCTCCTCGGCGTCGACCGCCTCGAGCACCGAGCGCAGCACCGCCTGCCGGGCTGCCTGGAACTCCGGAGTGACCGAGCCGTCGTACAGCTCGGCGCCCCTGAGCACGTCCTCGACGAACTCGCCCTGCTGCAGCCGCGCCACCGCCTGCGGCAGCAGCGAGGCGGCCAACTGGGCGGTCTGCGCCTCCTGCTGGGCCAGCCGCTGACGCAGCTCGGTCTCCTGCCGCCGGCCGGTGTCGCGCAGCGCGGCCAGTGCGCGGCCGCGCCGGGCCGCCTCGGCCGCCACCAGGGCCACCGCCAGGGTGGCCACCGCGCCGCACAGGGCGACGGCGGTCCGTGCCGCGGGGTCGACCACCGACGTCGCGACGGCCGCGGCCGCCACCACTACCGCCGTGGGAAGGAGCCAACCGAGAACCGGAGCTGGGCGCCGGTCTCCGGGTGACGATCCAGCACGAAGCATCAGCGTCCTCAAACGATCGAAAGGTTATGGAACGACGAGCGAAACGGGCCGTCAGCAGCTCGGCCGACGGAGGTGTCGCCCGACCCGGGTCCCGGGTGCGACCGTGCCGACCGGGTGCCATTGGTGCAGCACGCTGGGCCGGGAGCAGCATAGCCGGTTCTTCGGATCATCCTGACACTGCCTCAACAAGGCCTGGAATTATCCGTCTTGTCGCGCCGAGGACTCACCTGCGGAGATGCGGCGGGTCGTGGACAGAGCATCGCCTGTCATGGACCCGTCGAGCGCCGCAAACCATTATGTCCTACCGGCGTTCCACCATGCCCTCCTTTCAGCTTTCGCGGGGAACCTTCACACGGCCTTGGCACGGCATTAGCGGGACCTTTCCGCCCGGCACCCGGCGGTGGGGCCGATGATGACGGCCAATCAGAGGACGGCCAGGACTCGGTCAGCCCACGGAGCATCCGTGCGGCAGAACGCCACCGGGGCGGTCACCGTCCGTCCGGGCCTTCACTCTGGCCGCCCGGGCCCGGCCGTTCCGGACCGATCCGGACCGATCACCGGCCGACCGACCCGGGCCCTGCCCGGGATGCGCGAGGGGCGGGTTGTGCGCGGCGACCGGCGGATGCTGGCGGCCGCACGCCCCCGACGGTTCGGCCCCGCTCGGCGGACGGCCACCTCCTCCCCTTGGCCCGCGCCCCCTTCGTACGGACGGTCGCGTGGCGTACCGGCATCCGCATCCGCTCGTCGCCCTGCACGCCCGCGTCCGCGTCCGCGTCCGCCCGGCCGGGACTCGCTCGGCGCGTCCGGCCCGGCCCGTCCTCCGGGGGCGGCTTGCCGGTGGGCCACGCGTGACAGCCGGCCGCCTCACCGGATGCCCGGCCTTCGGGTCGCGGACCGATGGAGGCCCGGCCCCGAAGTCTCTCTCCGCCATGGCGGGATGACGCCTGGTCGGGACCGCTCGGTGCGGCCGGTGAGGCCTGCGGTGCGGTCTGCGGTGCGGTCTGCAGTGACAGGAACCCGTCCCGACGGCGCGGGCAAGGCCCGGATCTTCCAGCTTCCTCATCGATCGTCCTCCGTCCTCTCCCGGTTCGGGAGCACCGGATCGTCTGCGTACCGTCGCAATCCCTACCGTCGTTTCCGGGGTCTCACACACCGGTTCAGTCCCAGGTGAAGCCCCGTCTCCGCCATGCGCCGGGGGCGCACACCTGACGTGCGCCCCTTGCTCGAGGAGTCCCGCACCACTCGATTCGGTGGCTCGTACGTCCGGCCGGAGCGGGCTGCGGGGAGGGGATCCGGGAAGCAGCCGGGGGCCACCGGCCATCGCGGCGGCGGGCGTCGCCCGGATTCTGACGCCGACGCGTTGACGCGGCCCGCCGCGACCAGTTGACGGCCCATCCGCTACCAGAACGAGGCGCTCCGTGTTTGACGCGGGCACGCGCCTCGGGGCGAATGGCCGGCCTACCGGGACCGGCAGGAGGGGCTACCCGGCAGCGATGCGCCTCGATCCCGCCGCTGCTCGACGGCACCGAGGCCGCAGTCGCGCGCCCACCGGCTCGGGGCCCGGTCCCCCGGCTGCGGCCTGGCCTCGTTCGGCCCCGCTCAAGGCCGTTCGCGAGCCGGCACCGCACCTGGCCGCGCGTCGCGGACCCACCGCAGCAGCACCAGCGCAGCCACCGCCGCCAGCGCGCACCAGGTCGACACGAACGCAAGCCGCCACATCAGCGCGCACACCACGGCCCCGACCCCGACCAGCACCCCCAGTAGGCGCAGCAGCCGGTCTCCCGAGGCCAGCAGCGCTCCCACCGTGGCCGTCAGGTATCCCACCAGCAGCAGGCCCGCGCCGGGCACCCCGACCGCGTACGCGAGCACATGCCCGTCGACCCGTACCGTGACCGGACGGGTGGCCAGGGCGATCGTCGATGCCACCGAAACGGCGCATCCGACGCCGACCAGGAGGAGCTGCAGTGCGGTCCGCGGGCGGGCCGCGCACCGGACGCCGACGGACACCAGGACCGGCAGCAGCGGCAGTGCGATCACCGTCCAGGCGACGCGGGCCGCGGCTGCGGCGGACTGCCCGATCCTGCCGTCGGCACCCAGCCAGACCACCGCCTCGATCAGCTGGTGGAGGCCGAGCAGCAGCGGCAGCGCCGCCAGCGGCAACTGTCGAGGGTCGCGGACCCGGGCCAGGCAGGCGACCCCGAGCGCCGCGACCACGGCGCCGGAGACAGCGTCGGCTTCAGCGCTCCAGCACATTCGGCACATCCGGGAGTCCACGACTCGCCACCCGCGCCACCTCCAGGTCGGTCCTGCTCCCCGCCAGGTTAGGCCGCGCAGACGCCGGTCGGCCGCAGGCCGGGACAGCTCCGGCGCGGCGGCGCCGAGTGCCCACCGCGCCGCCGCCTCGCTCCGTGGTCCGGCGGCAGGCGGAGGGCCACAGCGTGTCCGGGGCAAGAAAGCCGCAGCCAGACTTCGCCATGTACACGGTCAGCTACAGTAGGTAGTGTCAGCCCCTGCCAGTCAGAGGGATCCATCAACAGGGACGGGATCATCCGTGGACGAACAGCGAGCCAGGCCGCAGCGGATCGCCACCAGCACGACCTATGTGACCGATCCCGAGGAGGACCCGGGCGCGGCGGACGCCCCCGACTGCCACCGGGCCTGCTGCCAGGACGCGGGTCCCACCGACCCGCCTCCCCACTCCCCCGGCTACTGGGGCTGGCGCCCGACCGGCTGAGTAGCCGACCAACCGACCGCTCCACGCCGGCGGCCACCCCGGACGAGCGACGACCCACCCGGCGGGGGCGCCCTTCGCGCCACCGGAGGCACACCCCGCCACCCCTACTCACCCGCCATCGCACGTCCGGGGCTCGACCGCGCCGATCCGACGCCGCGCGCACAGCCGTGCACAGCCATGCGGCGGCCACTCCCGCTGGATAGACTGGCCGGGATTTTCCCGGCGATCAGGACCGGCCTCACGCAAGGGCCGTGCGGCGGTGGGCCCGGCCCTATCCGCCACGACCCGCGGAACGGTCCCCGCACCACCACTCCCCCGGGGAGCCGCCATGGCGGAACCTGCCGCGTCCTCCAGGGACGGCTACGACCCCCGTGCCTCGCGCCCGTCACCCGCCACCGCCGTGACCTCCCCCGCCGAGGGGGCCCCCACCGCGGCGACGGACCGGCTCGCCCTCAACGGCATGGGCAGCTTCGACTGGGACCTCGACACCGGTGTGTACCACCTGGACGAGATCGGCCTGCGGCTGTTCGACCTGACCCCGCAGGAGTTCGACGGCAAGCCCGCCACACTCGTCGCGCGGGTGCCGGCCGAGGACGGTGCCCGGCTGGACGAGGCCGTCTCCCGCGCGCTGCGCCAGGGCGACCTCACCTTCGCCACCTACTTCCGACTGCTCCGCCGGGACGGCACCCCGGGCTGGGCGCACACCCAGGGCCGGATCCTGCGCGACGAGCAGGGCCACGCGTACCGGATCGTCGGCATCGTCCGCGACGCCGAGGAGGAGCTGGCGCACGCCGCGGCGATGCGCACCCTGGCGGCGGACCGCCGCCGCCAGACCGACTCGGTGCGCAACACCACCGAGGCGCTCGCCCGGGCGCTGACCGTCCGGGACGTCACCAGCGTGCTCACCGACAGCGAGGGTCTGCGGCGGTTCGGCGCGGACGGCCTGGCCCTGGGACTGCTCGACGGCGATGTCCTGCGGCTGGTCGCGGTCACCAAGCAGCCCTCCCCCGAGCTCAGGGCACTGGACGACCTCTCCGTGACGCGGGTGGAGGACCGGCTCGGGCTGGCCGAGGCCGCCCGTAGCAGGCGGCCGGTGTTCATCGGTTCGGAGCAGGAGCTGGTCGACCGGTACCCGCGGCTGCTGCCGTACGTCGAACAGATGGGCATCCGCGCCGCCGCCTTCCTCCCGCTCGCCGCCCAGGCCAGGACGATCGGCGCGCTCGGGCTGTACTACGGGGACCGGCGCCGCTTCAGCACCGAGGACCGCAACATCTGCATCGCCCTGGGCAGTGCCGTCGCCCAGTCCCTCCAGCGGGCCATGCTGTTCGACCAGGAGCGCGAGTTCGCCACCACGCTGCAGAACACCATGCTGCCGCGCCGGCTGCCGAAGATCGGCGGCGGCTCGGTCGCCGCCCGCTACCGGGCCGGGCGGACCGGGCGCGAGGTCGGCGGCGACTGGTACGACCTGGTGCCGCTGCCCCGCCGCCGGGTCGCGGTGGTGGTCGGTGACGTCGAGGGCCACGACAGCCACGCCGCCGCGATCATGGGCCAGCTGCGGATCGCGCTGCGCGCCTACGCTGCCGAGGGTCACGCCCCCGCGACGGTGATCTCGCGGGTCTCCCGGTTCCTCGCGGATCTCGACACCGAGCGGTCCGCCACCTGCATCTACGCCGAGGCCGACCTCGAGACCGGCACCCTTCGGCTGGTCCGCGCCGGTCACCTCGAACCCCTGATCCGGCACGCCAGCGGGCGGACCAGCTGGCCGGCGGTCCGTGGCGGGCTACCACTCGGGGTGGCCACGGTGCTCGGCCACGACGAGTACCCGGAGACCCGGCTCGACCTCAACCCCTCGGACACCCTGCTGATGTGCACGGACGGCCTGGTCGAGCACCGCGGCCAGGACATCTCCGAAGGCCTCCAGGCGCTCGCGGCCGCGGTCCACTCCGGGCCGCCCGACCTGGAGAAGCTCGCCGATCACCTCTGCACCGAACTGCTCGCCCGGACCGGCCAGGACGACGACATGGCGCTGCTCCTGCTGTGCCGGGCCGCCGTGCCGGGGGCGCACGCTGAGCGGCAGATGATCCAGCACGTCCACCAGGCCGACCCGGAGGGACTGACGGAGACCCGGACCATGCTCCGGCAGGCCCTCGCCGCCTGGGGCGCTGCCGGGCTGGGCCCCGACATCGAACTCGCCGCCGGTGAACTGCTCACCAACGCCTTGGTGCACACGGACGGCGGCGCGATCCTCACCGTCGAACTGCTCACCCGGCCGGCCCGACGTATCCGCCTGGAGATCCAGGACCGTTCCAGCGAGCTGCCGCACCGGCGGGCCCCGGGCGAGACGGCCACCTCGGGCCGCGGGCTGATGCTGGTCGAGGCGCTGGCTGCGAGCTGGGGAGTCGAACCGCGCGGAACCGGAAAGAGCGTGTGGTGCGAGTTCCACCTGCCCCGGGACACCCACAAGTCCTGACGGTCCGCCAGCCTTTCCGTCTCCCGCCTCCCGCCTCCCGCCTGCGGGCGTCCGATGGCACAGCTGAGCCGGTGTCGAACTGGGGCACGAACGAACAGGGGCGCGAACGGGCGCACTCCGCACTCCCCCGCCGGGATTCGCGCACCCCGCCGAACAGGTGGCGCGACTAGACAGTGAACGAACCGCCCGGTCAGGGTTGCTCCGCGAGGTCACCACGGGTGACGGTCCATTGGATCAGCCGGAGGGTTCCCATGCGCTCGAGGATCACCAGACACCTGGGCTCCGTGCTCCCGGAGCTGCTCACCGTCCCGCCCACGGCGCCGGGAGGAATCCTCGGCGGACCCGCCACCCCGGGCACCCTGACCCCGATCCCGACCGACCCCGGCCCCGACGCCGGCACCACGGGCGTCGGTACGACGGAAGCCGGGAGCGACGGCACGGCCGACCGGGTCCCGGTGCTGCCGCCGGAGTTCAACTGGCGGGACTACACCGTGATGCTCCTGCACATCGCCGCGGAGATCGAGCACTCGCTGATGGTGCAGTACCTCTTCGCCGCGTACTCGCTGGGCGGCCCGGACGTCCCCGACCGGCTGCGCGCGCAGGTCCGACGCTGGCAGGAGATCATCCTCGGCATCGCCAAGGAGGAGATGGGCCACTTCCTGACGGTGCAGAACCTGCTCACCGCCCTCGGCGCGCCGATCAACCTCGACCGCGAGGACTACCCCTGGGGGACGGAGTTCTACCCGTTCCCGTTCACGCTCCGCCGCCTCACCCCGGCCTCGCTCGCCACGTACATCTGCGCCGAGAGCCCACCGGGGTGGTCAGGTGACGAAGCCACGGCGATCAGGCGGCTGGCGGGGGTCGAGGCCGGGCAGGAGGTCAACCAGGTCGGTGCGCTGTACCGTCGGCTGGTGGCCGTGCTCGGCGACCGCGAGCTCGTCCCGGACTCCGACTTCCAGGCGGCCACCCTGCCCTTCCAGGCGGACTGGGACGAGTGGGGCCGCGGCTACACCCGGGGCGAGCGCGGGCGGGACTCGGGGAACGTGCCCGAACTCGAGGCGCCCGAACTCCTCATCCTCGGCGTGCATTCGCGGGACTCCGCCCTCTCGGCCCTGCGGCAGATCGGCGAGCAGGGCGAGGCGCTGGACGACCTCAAGGACGACGGCCAGGACGAGACCTCGCACTTCCGCCGCTTCCTGACGATCTACCAGGAGATGATCGCCGAGCCCGAGGACGACCGGGACAAGATCTCGCGGAGGCTGGCGGACAATCCGCGGACCTCGCACCGGCTCAGGGACGACGCCGCACGGTTCGCGACGCCGGCCGTCGCCGGGACGGCCCACACCGGAACGGACCTCACCGCACACCGGAAGCACATCAGCCGCGAGATCACCGACCCGGCCGCCCTGCGCTGGGGCCACCTGTTCAACCTGCGCTACCGCATGCTGCTGGTCTCCATCGCGCATGCATTCCGGCTGTCCGGCCCGCTCGACCACGCCGGTGCGCTGACCGCCCGCGGCATCCTGATCCACCGCGCCTTCGGGGAGATGTACAACCTCCGGGCCATCGCCGGGGCCTTGGTCCGCCTCCCGGTGTCCGATCAGGGCCCATCCGGTCAGGGCCAATCGGGTCAGAGCCGATCGGGGAGCCTGCGCGCCGGGCCACCGTTCGAGATGCCGTACACCCTCGACCTGCCGGAGCCCGATCGCAACCGGTGGCTGCTCCAGCGCGACCTGGTCCAGGCATCCCAACTCGCCGTCCGCGACCTGCGGGACGTGCTCCCCGCAGCCGACAGCGGGGTCCCCTACCTGGTGGCCGTCGCGGACACCGACCGGCGCGCGTTGGAGCTGATCGAGCGCGTGCTGGCCGGAAGGGGGCCGTGCCATGCGTGAGACCGATACGCCGCCCACGCCGACGTCGCTGTCCGCGCCGTCCACGCCTACCCCGCCGGCCGGCCGCGGCGGGCACCCACGGCCCCGACGGACTAGTGACCTGGAGCAAGCATGACCATCCTGGAACTGCGGATCCTCCCGCCGCTCGCGGTCGGCCGGCTCGGCGCCGCCACCGAACCGATGGACAACTACGAGGTCACGGTGGACCCGGAGCAGCCGCTCGCGGCCCGCCGGATCCGACCGGCCAGGACCTTCGTCGTGGACCCGGA
This sequence comes from Kitasatospora sp. MBT63, assembly GCF_000710465.2. GTDB lineage: Bacteria > Actinomycetota > Actinomycetes > Streptomycetales > Streptomycetaceae > Kitasatospora. Next base: position 41,204 of record NZ_JAIZ01000337.1, read on the forward strand.
CATCGGCGGGATCAGCTCGGACGCGGTGCCATCGGCGGTGCGTTTCACCGTCGGCGGCAAGGTCCGGCCGGTCGCCCCCTTCCTGGAGGTCTGGGCGCTCACCGACACCGAGGGGATGCTGGAGCCGCTCACCACCGCCCTGCTCGCCGAGCACGGTCTGACCCCTCGGGACGTCCGGTGGAGTGTCGAGGTGGCCAACCACAAGATCCACCGCCGTACCGGGGAGGAGCGCGACAGGATCGACGCGGTGGTGCCCGCCTTCTCCGACCACGACGTCCACCGGCTCGAGGGCACCTGCCCCAACTTCTGGGCAGGTCGGACGCTCCCGCTCGGTACCGTCCGCTACCTCAGGCCGACCGAGGGGTTCCCGGGGATCCGGCTGCGCTTCACCCCGGCCGCGGGCCTGGTGTACGGCTCCAGCGCCCAGGATCCGCAGTTGCCCCAAGAGGCCCCCGACCCGAACCTCGCGGGCATTCTCTACAACGCCAACCTGGGCGGCTGGCTGGGCCACTTCGACCGCGAGGGCGACCCGTCGCTGACCGTCCCCGCCAACATCTACCGGGGCTGGGACGACGACGGCAGGTGGCGCAGCAGTGGCTATCTGGACGACGAGTGCGACGGCCTGGTCCACGTCGAGCTCCGCCTCGCCGGCCGAGCCGACCCACTGCGCGCCTACGCACGGATCGGCGCCGGCCCCCCGGCGTACGCACCGGACAGCTTCCCGGTTCGCACCGTCGCGGACGAGCTGGACCAGGCGATGTTCGGACCGGAGGCCACGGACATCGAGGCGGGGCTGGAGGGCCGGGCGCAGGCCGAGGAGATCATCCGCCGGGCCCTGGAGTCGGTCCGGCTGATGAACACGGCGGTCATGAACGGCAACACGGTGAACGGCCGAACCGATGTCGCGAGCACCATGGTCCGGCAGGACACTGCCGACACCGGGCGGCGGTTCGAGCCCGTCATGGCGCCTTCGCTGGTCGACAACGCCGCCCTGCTCCACCTCCACCGGTCGATCCTCACCGGACTGCGCAGCGGCACCGCGCCCTGGTTCGCGGATGTCCTGCGCAATCACAACGAGATCGGCGACCTCTCCGCAAAGGGCCGGCGCAAGATGCCCGCCCTGATGCGCGGCGCGGACGGCAGGGCACTCGCCCTGACCCGCCGCCAGGTGGACCTCATCCGGAAGGTGGCCAGACGGGACGTCTTCGCCGCCGAGTCCTCCGGCCCCTGACCTGCGGCACGCGATCGGAAGGGACAGTCACGGCGGCAGCACTCCGGACCAGAAGGCCGTACCGGACACGGACAGGACAGGACAGGAGCACCGCGGACCATGAGGATCGACCCCACCAACCTGACCGCCCAGTTGCACTACCGGCCGGACGGCAACCCACCGAGTTCGCTCCCGGAGTCGGCGATCTCCAATGCCTTCCCCGGGCTGGAGTTCGACTTCCGCAACGTCTGGCGTCGGCTGTTCGAGGGCATCGAGCTCCACGAGGCGGACAACTACGTGGTGGCCGCTTCCGGCGAGCATGCCCGTCTGAAAGGCCGTCGGCTGCTCCGGGTGGCCGGCGAGCCGACGGTGGTGCCCGTCAGCGGCCCCCAGCGGCCGCACGAGGATCCGCCCGGACGCCTCACCTCGGCCGGCAACCCGGACGGGGTCGTGACCATGGAGTGGTCCAACTCCCTGGCGGCGGTGCTGAAGGAGTACGCCGGCCGTGCGGTGAAGTGCGAGTTCACCAAGGCCGAGGCGCCGCTCCCGGTCGGGCTCCTTGCGAAGGAGGACGAGGCCGACCGGTTGGAGGTGGTGGATCTGGTGGTCCGGCCGTTGTTCGCGTTCAGCGCGGTGGCGGGCGGCCCCCTCCCGGTGATCGACCGGGAGATGGTGCAGCCCGGGGAGCTGACCCGGGGTCTCTGCTCCCCCTGGCAGAACGACTACCGCGAATGTGCCTGTTACTACTGGGCGGCCAGCCGGCCCGACTTCGTCAACACCGAGGTGGACGCCGCCGGCACCACGGTGGGGAACAGCTGGCTCGCCGTCGACCGCGAGCCCAAGGAGTACGTCCTGGACGACCGGGAGGACTCCCGCCTGCTCTCGTACGAGGACCTCTTCCAGGACTGGCAGCGGCACCTGCGCTTCATCGTGGACGGCCAGGACCACGTGCCCGGCGACGGTCAGGACCACGGCCGCGACCACGGCCGCCGGCACGACTGAGGATCCCGGCCCCGCCAC
>NZ_JAIZ01000338.1:0-1330 GCF_000710465.2 Kitasatospora sp. MBT63
CCCCGCCCCGGCCGGACCCCGCCGTGGGCCTGGCCGCCGCCCGCCGGGCACTCACCGCGTACGGGCTGACGCCGCCCGGCGCGCCCCGGACCGTCCACACCGTCCGGCTCGGCGCCACCGCCAACCTCGCAGTCGGCGAGGCCCCCTGGGGGCCGGCCGGACCGCTGGCCGCGCTCGGAGCCCTCGCGGGCTGCACGGAGGTGGAACCCGGCACCGACCCGGCGGAGATCCCGCTGCCCGGCGGCCCGCTCGTGGTCGCCGTCCGCGACGCCCACCGCGACCCCTGGCAGCGGGACCCCCTGCGGGCGCTGCGGGCCCGCCGCCCCGACCTGGTCACGGTCGAGTTCGGGCTGGCCGCGCAGGACCCGGCCCCGGACGGCCCGACCCTGCTGACGAGAGGCGCCGGTCTCGCCAACGCCACCGCCGCCGCCGAGTACCTGTCCGGCCGCAGCTGGCAGGGCCCGCTGCGATCCGGCCGGGCCTGAGCCGTGACCGGGGTGCCCGGGGGAGCCGGCGACGCCGACGCGCACGCCGGGTTCGACCACTACGTCGGCCTCGGCTACCACTGCGAGTCCACCTACCAGCTGCGTCGGATCACCGGCGACGACCGGGCGCACTTCTTCGACTGGCTGGACCTGGAGTTCGACTCCGTCGTGGAGACGGTCGCCGCCGGCTTCGCCAACGTCCTGCGCCCCGGCCTGGTCGAGCCTTTCGACGAGGGACGCTGCGCGCTCGACCGGGGCAGCGACATCCGCTTCTTCCACGACTTCCACCCGGCCGGGCCCGGACCGCTCACCCAGGCCGACATCGACCGCCAACTACCGGAGGTGCGAGCCAAGTTCGCCGCTCTCGCGAACCGCTGGCGCAGCCTGGCCGGGTCCACCCGCCGGGTGCTCTACGTCCACCACGACGCCTTCGACGAACTGGCCGCCGCCGACCTGCGCCGCCTGCGCGCCGTACTCGCCGCCGAACACCCCGGCCACCGCTTCGCCCTCCTCTGGCTGCGCCGCACCCCGCCCCCGGACGCCGACCGGCTCCCGCCCGGCATCGCCTGGGACACCGTCGCGGCGGCGCCGGGGCGCTGGCAGGGCGACGACACCGAGTGGGACCGCGCCCTCGCCACGCACCGCGCGATTCCGGAAGGCATCTCTTCCTGATGGGGTCACCCCAAGGGGCGCGGGGAACTGCGCGATTCCGGAAGGTCACCCACCCGCACCCGGGGTCCGGGGGCCGGATGCACCTCGGTAGCCGCCGGCGGCCCAGGCCCCTGTTCCTGTCGGGTCACCCCAGGGGGCGCGGGGAACTGCGCGAGTCCGGAAGGCCACCCACC
>NZ_JAIZ01000338.1:1340-2973 GCF_000710465.2 Kitasatospora sp. MBT63
CCGGCCCGGGCACCGCCTCCTGCTGGGTCACCCCAAGGGGCGCGGGGAACTGCGCGAGTCCGGAAGGCCACCCACCCGCACCCGGGGTCCGGCAGCCGGTTGCACCTCGCCACCCGTCGATCCCCGACCGCCTCCCGCCGCGCGCGGCTTCCCCGCACCCCTGCCCCGGTAGCCGCCTCCAGCCGCGCAGCAGCTCGGCCCACGCCCCGTAACCCCCGGAGACCAGCACCCGTGAACCCCCCTGCCTGGCGCACCGTCGTCCTGTCCCCGCACTTCGACGACGCCGCCCTCTCCCTGGCCGGCCTGATACCCGAACTCCCGGGCCCGGTGGCCGTGGTGACCGTCTTCGGTGGCGCCCCGGCCGCGGACCGGCCGGTCTCCTGGTGGGACTCCGCCTGCGGTTTCTCCACCGCCCAGGAGGCGTACCGCTCCCGCCGGGCCGAGGACGCCCGCGCCTGCCGGCTGCTCGGCGCCGACCAGGTGGTCCTGGACCACCCGGACGGGCCGTACGCGGACGGCACCGAACCCACCGGGGTCGACCGCCTCCTGGCCGACCTTCCCTCCGGCGCGACCGTCCTGGTCCCGGTCGGGTCGAACCAGCCCGACCACCAGCGGGTCAGGGACCGGGCGCTGGCCGCCCTCGCCGCCCTCGGCGCGCCACCGCCGCTCGTCTACGCCGACCTCCCGTACACCGGCCACCTCCCGGAGTGGGGCACCGACGAGGCCGACCGGGCGCTCGCCCGCAGCCCGATGTGCGGCCTCGCCTATCAGGACCTCAGACTCACCCACCGCACGGCGGTCCGGCACGACCTGCGCCTGACCGACGAGCAGTGGGCCGCCAAGCGCGAGGCCGTGCTCTGCCACGCCTCCCAGCTGGCCCCGCTCGCGGCCGACCACGGCAGCCTGCTGGCCCGTACCGGCCCGCTGCGCGCCGAGCTGGTCTGGTCGCTGGAGGTGCCGGCATGAGCGGGCCCGCGCGGATCCTCACCGCCCGCGGCCTGGTGAAGGAGTTCCGCCGGGGCCGGGCCGTCGACGGGGTGGACCTCACCGTGCACGCGGGGGAGCGGGTCGGCCTACTCGGGCCCAACGGCGCGGGCAAGACCACCACACTGCTGATGTGCCTCGGCGCCGTCGAACCGGACGGCGGCACCGTCGACATCCTCGGCCACCGGCTGCCCGCCGCCCGCCCGGCCGCGATGCAGGCGGTCGGGTTCGTGGCCGGATACCTCCCGCTCCCTGACCGCCTGCGGGTCCGGGAGTACCTGCGGCTCTACGCCGACCTGTACGGCCTGCGGCGCGCCGGGGCGGCCGTCGACGCGGCCCTGGAACGGTTCGGCCTGACCCGGCTGGCCGCCGCGATCGGCACCGAACTCTCCAGCGGCCAGCGCACTCTGGTCGGCATCGCCAAGGCGGCCCTGCATGCCCCGGCGCTGCTTGTCCTGGACGAGCCGACCGCCTCGCTCGACCCCGACATCGCCCTGCGGGTGCGCACCGCGCTGCTCGAGCTCTCGACCGGGCACGGCACCGCGCTGCTGGTCACCAGCCACGACATGGTGGAGGTCGAACGGCTCTGCCCGCGCGTGGTGTTCCTCGCCGCCGGCCGGGTCGTGGCCGACGGTGCGCCCACCGAGAT
>NZ_JAIZ01000339.1 GCF_000710465.2 Kitasatospora sp. MBT63
CCGCCACCCGCCACCCGCCACCCGACACCCGCGCCGCGCGCCCACGCCCGACCGCCCGGCCCCGACCCGTCCACCCGCCCCCGTGTCCCCGGCCGCTCCCGCTCGTTGTCCACGCCGACGGCTGCCCTGCGGCCCGGGCCCCGCGCCTCGCCGCCCCGCGTCCTGCCCGGCCGGCCGGGCATCACCCGGTCGGGTGGAGTTCGGTGGCGGTGCGGGATCACCGAAGTGCGGTCGGTAAAGTTAGGCTTACCTAACTAAAGGGAGCCAGCCTGTGACCCTCGCCGTCGACACCGCCGCCACCGTCGACACCGCCGCCCCCGTCGGCGACGCGATCCTGCGCCGCCAGCGCATCCGCGAGTCGGCCGCCCGGACGTACGCCCGGTCCTTCCCGATCGTCCCGGTGCGCGCCAACGGCATGACCGTGGAGGGCGCGGACGGCCGCCGGTACCTGGACTGCCTGTCCGGCGCGGGCACCCTGGCCCTCGGCCACAACCATCCGGTGGTGCTGGAGGCGATCCGCCGGACCCTGGACAGCGGCGCGCCGCTGCACCTGCTGGACCTCGCCACCGCCGAGAAGGACGACTTCACCTCCGCCCTGTTCGCCAGTCTCCCGGCGGAGTTCGCGGCCGGCGCCCGGGTGCACTTCTGCGGCCCGGCCGGTACCGACGCGGTCGAGGCGGCGCTCAAGCTGATGCAGACGGCCACCGGCCGCCGCGGTGCGCTCGCCTTCACCGGCGCGTACCACGGGATGACGGCCGGCGCGCTCGCGGTCACCGGCAGTGTCGCGGTCAAGTCCCCACTGCCGAGCGGCGGCGAGGTCACCCGGCTGCCCTACCCGTACCCGTACCGCTGCCCGTTCGGGGTCGGCGAGCGGGGCGCGGAGCTGTCCGCCGCGTACACCGAGCGGCTGCTGGACGACCCGTCCGGCGGGGTGCTGCCGCCCGCTGCGATGATCCTGGAGGCCGTCCAGGGCGAGGGCGGCGTGGTGCCTGCGCCGGACGCGTGGCTGCGGGAGATGCGCCGGATCACCGCCGAGCGCGGCATCCCGCTGATCGTGGACGAGGTGCAGACCGGGGTCGGCCGGACCGGTGCGATGTGGGCGGTCGAGCACAGCGGGGTGCTGCCGGACGCGATGGTGCTGTCCAAGGCGATCGGCGGCAGCCTGCCGCTGGCGGTGGTGGTCTACCGCGAGCAGTACGACGGCTGGCAGCCCGGCGCGCACACCGGCACGTTCCGCGGCAACACGCTGGCGATGGCGGCGGGCGCGGCCACCCTGCGGTACGTCGCCGCGCACGGGCTGGTGGCGCGCGCCGAGCTGGTCGGGGCGCGGATGACCGCCCGGCTGGACGGGTTGAAGAGCAGGGTCCCGGCGGTCGGCGACGTCCGCGGGCGGGGGCTGATGATCGGGGTCGAGCTGGTCGATCCGTCCGCCGGGCCGGACAGCTGCGGTGCGCTGCCGCCGGACCCGGCGCTGGCCGTCCGGGTCCGGCAGGCCTGCCTGGAGCGCGGCCTGATCGTCGAACTCGGCGGCCGCCACGACGCGGTGCTGCGGCTGCTGCCGCCGCTCACCATCAGCGACGAGCAGGCCGAGGCGGTGCTGGACCGGCTCTGCGACGCGATCGAGTCCGCGGCCCGCTCCTCGACGGCGGACGCCCCCCGGTGAGCGACCGCCCCCCGGTGAGCGACCGGCCGCCGTCTCCCGGCCCCGGAGCTCCCGCCGCCCTGTCCGGTGGCGTCCACGGCCCGGATGCCCTCCGCCCGCTGCTGGACCTCGTGCTGACGGCCCTGGCGGTGGGTGCCGAGCAGCGCGGCGGGCCTATCCCGGCCGGTCAACCCGGGCGGCTGGCCGAGCAGTTCGCGGGCGTGCTGCGGTACGGCCGGGACGAGCCGGACCCGGACGCGCTGCTGCGGCTGACCACCCATCTCGCCCAGGGCGCCGCCGACCCGGCGGATCCGGCGTGCGCGGCGCACCTGCACTGTCCGCCGCTGGCCGTCGCCGTCGCGGCCGACCTGGCGGTCGGCGCGCTCAACCCGTCCCAGGACTCCTGGGACCAGGCCCCGGCCGCCACCGCCTTCGAGACCGAGCTGCTGGCCGAACTCGCCGAACTGGTGGGCCATCCGCCCGGATCGGCCGCGGGTGTGGTGACCTCCGGCGGCACCGAGTCCAATCTGCTCGGTCTGATGCTGGCCCGCGACCGCACCCTCGGCGCCCCCGGCGCCGAGGTCGAGCTGCACGGTCTGCCCGCGGCGGTCCGGCCGGTGATCGTGGCGTCCCGGGCCGCGCACTTCTCGGTGCAGCGCGCCGCCGCCCTGCTCGGCCTCGGCGAACGGGCGGTGCTCGGAGTGGCGGTCGACCGCGGGCTGCGGATGGACCCGGCCGCGCTGGCCGACACGCTCGCCGGGGCGGTCCGCGACGGCCGCACCCCGATCGCCGTGGTCGCCACCGCCGGCACCACCGACACCGGTGCGGTCGACCCGCTGCACCGGGCGGCCGACCTGGCCGCCCGGTACGGCGCCTGGCTGCACGTCGACGCCGCGTACGGCGGCGGGGCGCTGTTCTCGCGCCGGCTCGCCCCACTGCTGGACGGCATCGACCGGGCCGACTCGCTCTCGCTGGACTTCCACAAGCTCGGCTGGCAGCCGGCCGCCGCCGGGGTGTTCCTGGTGCGGGAGGCCGCGAGTTACGCCTCGCTGGCCCGGCGGGCGGTGTACCTCAACCCGGCCGACGACGAGCGGGCCGGGTACCCGAGCCTGCTCGGCCGTTCGCTGCGCACCACCCGCCGCCCGGACGGGTTCAAGCTGGCCGTCACCCTGCGGACCCTCGGCCGGGACGGGCTCGGCCGCCTGGTGGACGCCTGCCACGACCTGGCCCGGGCGACGGCCCGCGCGGTCGACGCCGATCCGGCGCTGGAGCTGTTCTGCGAACCGGTGCTGACCACGGTGGTGTTCCGCTACCGCCCGGCCGGCGACGACCCGGCGGTGGCCGACCGGGTCAACGCGGAGCTGCGCCGGGTGCTGCTGCGGTCGGGCCGGGCCGTGGTCGGCCGGACCGAGCTGCCGGGCGACGGCCCCGGCCGGGTGCGGCTGAAACTGACGCTCCTCAACCCGCACACCACCGTCGAGGACACCGCGGCGCTGCTGGCCGGGATCGTCCGCGCAGGCCGCGCGGTGGAACAGTCCGGCGGTGCCCCGGAATTCGGCTGAGGCCACAGCAGAAACTCCTTTCAGGGTGCAGGAATTGGGGGATCGTCCACTGGCGTCACCGGCCCCGACCTGCGGATACCGGTGGGACGCATGGCGGCCGGGAAGTCTCCGTGAACAGACTTTCCCGGCCATTGTCCAGTCGATTTCGGCCGTACCGAAGCGCTTTTCCGCCATCCCCCGGATCTTGGCTTGCCGGGAAGCGGAACGGCGGCGGTAACTTCGGGTAGCCGCCGCCACACCGGGAGCACACGGCTCCCAGGGACTAGCGGCGCAAGGGGGATCCACCATGTGCCGCCGCGCCCGTGCGGTCACTTCGGCCTGTCGCCCCGGCACGTCCTAGGCCCTCGGGCCGGTCGGGCAGGGCCGTCTCCGGCTGATCTGCCGGTCCTGCCCCTCGTCCGTCCTCCCGCCGGTCCGGCGCGGCACCCTGCCCCGGTCCGGTGTTCGCCGCCGCCGTTCCCCCCTGTCCCGGCCTCATCCCGGCCGGAGCCGTGTGCCGTGGCGGCCTGCACCCCCTCACCCACCTTGCACCGCCCCGACCCTCTCCGCCGTGCCCGGCCGCCGCCGGCCGGCGGAGCCAGCCCTGCGACGCGGAGGCCGCGGTATGAGCGACACACTTCTGACCACTCGGACCACTCCGACCACTCGGGCCACTCCGGCCCCTCCGACCACCAGCCTCGGGGCCTTCGAGGCCGTCCCGTTCTCCGGCCGCTGCCGGGAGGTCTTCGAACGGGGCGACCACCTGCTGATCGGGGTCAGCCCCGGCAACAGCTACTTCAGTCATCAGCGCCTCGCCGAACTCATATGCTGGGGGCGGGAGTTCTTCGCGGCCGTGGACGTGGTGCACGCCGATCTCCATGTCGCGGCACAGTTCGAGGCCGCCGGCTACCCGCTTGAGCAGGCCGAACGTCGCGCGGCCAAGGAGGTCAAGGCCACCCGGCGGCGGATCCGCCGGGCCGTCGAGGAGGCGGACCGCGACGGTGTCCGCACCCATGCGCTCTCCGAACTGACCGACCGGGCGGCCTACCGCGGCCTGCACGCCGCGGTGCTGGCCGCGCTCGGCGGCGACCCGGTGCTACGGGCCGCGACCGAGGGGATGGCCCGGGGGTTCCTGCAGGCCAGGCTGGCGGACGCGGACGCCCCGACACCGGCCCAACTGGCCGCCGGGGTCGCGTACATCGCCGCCGAGCTGCCCTTCTTCCTGGACACCCCGGCCCTGCTCGACGTGCCCTCCTCCATCTCCTGCTACCACCTCGAACTCCCGCTCACCCCGGTGCTGTTCGGCCGCAGCGAGGGCCTGCGCGCGGCGCCCGCCCAGGGCTACGCGGTGGTTCGGCCCCGCTTCGCGGCCGATCCGCTCGCAGCCTGAGACCCCGGCCCCACCACGCCTTCCCCCACGACCCGCACACCCCTCTCCGAAGGAGCGCACCCCGATGACCACCACCGCCGAACCCGAGTTCACCTTCCCGTTCTCCGCCCGCGGCGACGTGCTGCCCGAGGAGGCGGCACTGCTACGGGAGAAGCACCCCGTCGCCAGGGTCCGCACCATGACCGGTGACGAGGCCTGGCTGGTCAGCAGCCATCGGCTGGCCGAGCAGGTGCTGGAGGACGAGAGGTTCAGCCTCAAGGACACCGCCAACCCCGGGGTGCCGCGCCAGTACGCGCTGACCATCCCCCCGGAGGTGGTCAACAACATGGGCAACATCAACAGCGCCGGTCTGCGCAACGCCGTGATGAAGACCCTCAACCCGCGCGCCGACCGGGAGTTGGGCGGCTGGCTGGAGGCCGAGGCGCACCGGCTGCTGGACGTGCTGGTGGAGCAGGGCCCGCCGGCGGACCTGCGGGACGGCTTCGCCGAGCCGTACTCCGCCGCGCTGCACTGCCGGCTGCTCGGGCTGCCCACCGACGACTGGCGCCGGCTGATGTCCGGCATCGACGTCGCGTTCATCACCAGCCCGGCGCCGTTCGAGGGTTCGACACCCAACTGGTACAAGGACCTCGGCTACATGACGGCCCGGCTCACCGCCGATCCGGAGCCGACCGAGGGGCTGCTCGGGCGGTTCGCCGAGCTGCGCCGCTCGCCGGACCTCTCGGACCGCGTCGGTGACGAGTTGCTGGCCACCGTGGCGCTCTCGCTGTTCGGCGCGGGGGCGGTCTCCACCTCGGCGTTCCTGCTGCACGCGATCATCGCGCTGGCCCGCCGTCCGGAGCTGGCCGAACGGCTGCGCCGGGAGCCGGCCGTGATCGACCGGGCGGTCGACGAGCTGCTCCGGTACAACCTGTCGATCGGTGACGCGCTGCCGCGGCTCGCGCTGGCCGACGTGCAGGTGGGCGAGGTGCTGGTGAAGCAGGGCGAGCTGGTGCTGGTGCTGGTCGAGGGCGCCAACTACGACCCGGAGGTATTCCCGGACCCGGAGCGGATCGACTTCGACCGGCCGGCCGGCCCGCACCTGGCGTTCGGGGCGGGCCGCCACTACTGCCCGGCCTCCGCGCTCGGCCGCACCCACGCCGGGATCGCCCTGACGGCGCTGGTCGGGCGGCTCCCGGAGCTGCGGCTGGCGCTGCCGGCGGAGCAGTTGGCCTGGCGCCCGGGCTTCATCAAGCGGCTGCCGGAGCGGCTGCCGGTGGTCTGGTAGCCGGTTCGCGGCGGGGCCGGGGCCGGGCCCGGCGTCAGCCGTCGAGCCCGAGCAGGATGTCGCGGGCCCGGTCCCACAGGTCCGGGTCGGCGGCGACCAGCAGGCCGTCCTCGCAGCCCGGCGGCTCCGGCCGGTACGCGGTGCCGTCGAGGCGGGCGGAGACCCCGCCGGCCTCGGTCACCAGCAGGGAGCCGGGCGCGTGGTCCCAGGGCAGGGTGCGCCAGTACAGGATGAAGTCCACCCCGCCGTCGGCGAGCAGCGGGTACTCCATACCGGCCGACCGCAGGCCCTCCTCCAGCCGGCCGAAGGCGCGGGCCCGGCTGTGCAGCCGGTGGTGAGTGGCCGGGTCGAGGAAGCGGCTCTTGAGCAGGCCGTGCCACTTCTCGGGCAGCCGGCCGGCCGGCTCGCGGTGGATCCGGTGCCCGTCGCGCCAGGCGCCGGAGCCGAGTTCGGCGGCGTACGCGGTGCCGGTGACGGGCTGCCAGATCCAGGACGCGACGGTTCGCCCGTCCCGGACCAGGGCGGCCATCACCGCGAACTCCGGGCGCCCGGCGACGAAGTTGGAGGTGCCGTCGACCGGGTCGACCAGCCAGACGGCAGGCTCGGCGAGCAGCGCCCGGGCGAGGGCGGGGTCGGCGGAGACCGCCTCCTCGCCGACCACGGGCACCGGCAGCAGTTCCTGCAGCCGCCGGGTGATGATCCGTTCGGCCTCCCGGTCGGCGACGGTGACCACTTCGCCCGGGGCCTTCTCCATCACCTCGCCGGCGGCCAGTGCCCGGAACCGGGGCTCCACCGCTTCGGCCGACGCCTCGGCGAGGATCTCCGCCACCTTCTCCATCAGCACCTGACCGCTCCTTTCGCCGGGTACCACTCTCGCACGCCCGTACGGTGCGGATCCGCGCCGGGACCTGCACCGGGACCTGTGCCGGGACCTGTGCCGGGACCTGTGCCGGGACCTGAACCGGGACCGCCGGGCCGACGGCCGGACGGTCAGGTGGTGGCGGGCCGCTCCTGGATCACCCAGCTGTTGCCCTCCGGGTCGTCGAAGAAGATGAACGAGTTCCACGGCTCGCCCGGGCCGGGCCGCCACTCGCCCCCGCCGTCCAGGTGCCGGACCTCGGTGACGTCGACGCCCCGCTCGGCCAGCTCGGCGCGGGCCGCGGCCACGTCGTCCACGACCAGTTGCAGGCCGCGCAGCGAGCCGGGGACGGACTGCGGGATGCCGGTGCCCAGCACGATCGAGCAGCCGGAGCCGCGCGGGGTCAGCTGGATCACGCGGCTGTGCTCGCCGATCCGGGTGTCGTGGTCGAGCCCGAAGCCGACCTGTTCGTGGTAGAACCGCTTGGCGCGGTCGAGGTCCACCACGGGGACCACCACCACCTCGAGCTTCCAGTCCATGGCTGCCGTTCCTCTCGCTCCGGGGCCCGGCTCCCATCCTGCTCCCCGGTGCGGGCCGGTGACACGGCGCCGCCGCGGGTGCGCCCCGGGGACCGGCCCCCGTCCGGCCCGGTCCGGCCCGGTCCGGCCCGCGCGCCGGGGCGGGCGGCGGACCTCGTGCGGCCCGCTCCGGCGTACTCCGG
>NZ_JAIZ01000340.1 GCF_000710465.2 Kitasatospora sp. MBT63
TGTTGGAGTCGATGCCGACGCCCCACAGCACCTTGCCGTCGACCGCGCACTCGACGTACGCGGCCGCCTGGGCGTCGCCGCCCTCGCTCAGCGCGTGCTCGGCGTAGTCCAGCACCCGTACGTCGACGCCGATCCGGGCCAGCGCGTCACCGAAGGCGGAGACCGGGCCGTTGCCGGTACCGGTCAGGGTGACGGGGGCGCCGTCCACCACGGCCTCGGTGGCCAGCGCGTCCCGGCCGTCCTCGGTGGTCAGGCTCCGCGAACCGCCCAGCTGGATCCGGCCCCAGGCGTTGTCCGGGGTCGGCAGGTACTCGTCCTGGAAGACCGACCAGATCGCGGCCGGGGTGACCTCGCCGCCCTCGGCGTCGGTCTTGGCCTGGATGATCCGGGAGAACTCGATCTGCATCCGGCGCGGCAGGTCCAGCTTGTGGTCGTTCTTCAGCACGTAGGCGATGCCGCCCTTGCCGGACTGGCTGTTGACCCGGATGACCGCCTCGTAGCTGCGGCCGACGTCCTTCGGGTCGATCGGCAGGTACGGCACGCCCCAGGTGTACTCGGAGACCGGCACGCCGGCCGCCTTCGCGTCCGCCTCCAGGGCGTCGAAGCCCTTCTTGATCGCGTCCTGGTGCGAGCCGGAGAAGGACGTGTAGACCAGGTCGCCGGCGTACGGGTGGCGCTCGGGGACGGCCATCCGGTTGCAGTACTCGTAGGTGCGGCGGATCTCGTCGATGTCGGAGAAGTCGATCATCGGGTCGACGCCCTGGGAGAACAGGTTCATCCCGACGTTGACCAGGTCCAGGTTGCCGGTGCGCTCGCCCTGGCCGAACAGGCAGCCCTCGACCCGGTCGGCGCCGGCCATGATGGCCAGTTCGGCGGAGGCGACGCCGGTGCCGCGGTCGTTGTGCGGGTGCGCGGACAGCGCGACGAACTCGCGGCGGGACAGGTTCCGCGACATCCACTCGATCTTGTCGGCGTAGACGTTCGGGGTGGAACGCTCCACCGTGGTC
>NZ_JAIZ01000341.1 GCF_000710465.2 Kitasatospora sp. MBT63
CCGCCCCACCCCGGTGACCGCGGCCACCGTGCTGCAGCAGCCGTCCGGGATGCCGTTCCACCGCTACGTACCGTTCGGCTCCGTCGACCTGCCGGACCGCACCTGGCCGGGCAAGGTCATCACCCAGGCGCCGCGCTGGCTGTCCACCGACCTGCGGGACGGCAACCAGGCGCTGATCGACCCCATGTCGCCGGCCCGCAAGCGCAAGATGTTCGACCTGCTGGTGAAGCTGGGCTACAAGGAGATCGAGGTCGGTTTCCCGTCCTCGGGCGCCACCGACTTCGACTTCGTCCGCTCGATCATCGAGGAGGGGGCGATCCCCGAGGACGTCACCGTCTCGGTGCTGACCCAGGCCCGCGAGGACCTGATCGAGCGCACAGTGGAGTCCCTGGTCGGCGCCCACCGGGCCACCGTCCACCTGTACAACGCGACCTCGCCGCTGTTCCGCCGGGTGGTGTTCAAGGGGTCCAAGGACGACATCCGCCAGATCGCCGTGGACGGCACCCGGCTGGTGATGGAGTACGGCGAGAAGCTGCTGGGCGAGGAGACCGTCTTCGGCTACGAGTACTCGCCGGAGATCTTCATCGACACCGAGCTGGACTTCGCGCTGGAGGTCTGCGAGTCGGTGATGGACGTCTGGCAGCCGGGCGAGGGCCGCGAGA
>NZ_JAIZ01000342.1:0-5625 GCF_000710465.2 Kitasatospora sp. MBT63
GCGGTCTCCCGGACGGAGGCGGCCGGCCACGGCTGGCAGGTCGGCTCCACCGTGGGCGTGACCTTCGCGGACGCCACCGAACGCTTCACCGTCCGGGCGCTGTTCGACGGCGGCGGGGTGGCCGGCGACTACCTGATGACCCCGCAGGCCTGGGCCCCGCATCGGGTCCAGGACAGCGCGGGCCTGGTCGCCGTCGCGCTGCGCCCCGGCGTCGCCCTCGCCGACGGCCGCGCCGCCGTGCAGCACACGGCGGACGGGTACGGCGGTCCGCGGGTGCAGACCAGGGACGAGTACGCGGCGAGCAACGCCGCCGGGGTCGACACCATGCTCTCGGTGGTCTACGCGCTGCTCGCGCTGGCGGTGCTGATCGCGCTGCTGGGCATCGCCAACACCCTGGGCCTGGCGGTGCACGAGCGGACCAGGGAACTCGGGCTGCTGCGCGCCGTCGGCCAGACCAGGGGCGGGCTGCGGGCGATGGTGCGCTGGGAGTCGGTGCTGGTGGCGGCGTTCGGGACGGTCGGCGGGCTGGGCCTCGGGGTCCTCCTCGGCTGGGCGCTGGTCCGGGCCTCGGACGCGGCCGGCACCGGGGCGTTCGCCGTCCCGCCGGCGCAGCTGACGGTGGTGCTGCTGGCCGGGCTGGTCGCGGGGGCGGCCGCGGGTCTGCGGCCGGCGGCCAGGGCGGCGCGGCTGGACGTGCTGCGCGCGGTCGCGGCGGAGTGAGCGGGCCCGGGCCCGGGCCCGGGATAAGCGGAAGCTGGACCCCTCCTTAATGTTACTTATCGTAGCTGATGGTTACACTACGTGGGAGTGACGCATGGGGCGGCAGAGGTGAGGGAGAGCGCGCGATGGTTGTCCAGACCACGGACGTGGACCGGTCCGACAGCGACTACCGGGCGTGGCTGAAGGAGGCGGTGCGCAAGGTCCAGGCCGACGCCAACCGCTCGGCCGACACCCACCTGCTGCGCTTCCCGCTGCCCGAGGAGTGGGGGATCGACCTCTACCTCAAGGACGAGTCCACCCACCCCACGGGCAGCCTCAAGCACCGGCTGGCCCGCTCGCTCTTCCTGTACGGGCTGTGCAACGGCTGGATCCGGCCCGGCAAGCCGGTGATCGAGGCCTCCAGCGGCTCGACGGCCGTCTCCGAGGCGTACTTCGCCAAGCTGATCGGTGTCCCGTTCGTCGCGGTGATGGCCCGCAGCACCAGCCGCGCCAAGATCGAACTGATCGAGTTCCACGGCGGCCGCTGTCACCTGGTCGACCGCCCCGCCGAGGTCTACGAGGTCTCCGCCCGGCTGGCCGAGGAGACCGGCGGGCACTACATGGACCAGTTCACCTACGCGGAACGGGCCACCGACTGGCGCGGCAACAACAACATCGCCGAGTCGATCTTCGCCCAGCTCCGGCTGGAGCCCCATCCCGAACCCGCCTGGATCGTCGCCACCGCGGGCACCGGCGGCACCTCCGCCACCATCGCCCGCTACGTGCACTACCAGCAGTTCGACACCCGGATCTGCGTCGCCGACCCGGAGAGCTCCTGCTTCTTCGACGGCTGGACCAAGTACGACCCCGACGCCACCTGCGCGACCGGCTCCCGGATCGAGGGGATCGGACGGCCGCGGATGGAGCCCAGCTTCGTGCCGGGCGCCGTCGACCGGATGATGAAGGTGCCGGACGCCGCGTCGATCGCCGCGATGCGGATGCTGGAGAAGGCGATCGACAAGAAGGCCGGCGCCTCCACCGGTACCGGACTGTGGAGCGCGCTGCGGATCGTCGCCGAGATGCGGGCGGCCGGCCGGACCGGCAGCGTCGTCACGCTGATCTGCGACCCGGGCGACCGCTACCTCGACAAGTACTACTCGGACGCGTGGCTGGCGGAGCAGGGCATCGAGATCGACCCCTACCTGGAGCTGATGGAACGGTTCCTGAACGGCGGCACGGACCAACTGGCCTGACGGCGCGAAGGGGTGGGTGCCGGACCGGCTGACAGCCGATCCGACGGTGTGGTAACCATCCCTGTTATGAACGATCTCCTGACCGAACGGCTGGCCATCCACCCACTGACCGCCGAGGAGGCCGAGCTGGTCGCCGCCGGCCGGCCCGGTCCCGGCACCAACTGGGCGCCGGACTACCCCGCCGAGGGCGAGCGGACCGGCGCCCGGATGTTCCTCCGGGCCTGCGCCGCCGTCGGCGACCCGCACCCCTTCGGCGGCTACGAGATCCGGCTGCGCGCCGACGGCCGGGCGATCGGCGGCATCGGCTTCCACGGCGCCCCCGACGAGGACGGCGCCGTCGCGATCGGCTACGGCCTCGCCGAGTCCGCCCGCGGCCGCGGCTACGCCCGTGAGGCCGTCCACGCCCTGCTCGGCCTCGCCCGGAGCCACGGCGTCACCGCGCTGCTCGGCGACACCACCCACGACAACCTGCCCTCGCAGCGCGTCATGCTGGCCGTCGGGATGGAACTGGTCGACGAGGACGAGGAGTTGAAGTACTACCGGCTGGCGCTCGGCGCGGCCGGCGAGCCCGGCCGGCCCCGGCACCCCTGAGGCTCGGGAACACCCGAGGCTCAGGACCCCTGCTCGTCCTCGTCCTCGGCCGGCTCCAGGCCGGCCAGGATCAGCTCCCGGACCTGCTCCCTGGCCGCCTCCACCGCGTCCGCCGGCAGCCCCGCGTCCGCCACCCAGGTGTCCACCTCGGCCAGTTCGGCGAAGCTGGACAGTCCGATCGTGCCCCACTTGGTGTGGTCCGCGACCAGCACCGTCCGGCGGGCCGAGGCGACGAAGGTCCGGTTGGTCTCCGCCTCCGCCAGGTTCGGCGTCGACAGCCCGGCCTGGGCGGACAGACCGTGCGTCCCCAGGAACAGCAGGTCGAAGTGGAGCGAGCGGATCGCCCGGTCCGCCACCGGACCCACCAGGGCGTCCGACGGCGTCCGCACCCCGCCGGTCAGCACCACCGTCGCCAGCTGGCGGCCCTGCTGGTGCTGCGCCCGGTCGAACACGTCGGCCACCCGCACCGAGTTGGTCACCACCGTCAACTGCTCGATCTCGGTGAGGTGGTGGGCCAGCGCGTAGGTGGTGGTGCCGCCGGAGAGGGCGATCGCGCTGCCCGGCAGCACCAGCCGGGCCGCCGCCCGGGCGATCTCCTCCTTGGCGGACAGCTCCAGCGCGGACTTGGCCTCGAACCCGGGCTCGTGGGTCCGGGCCGCCTCGGTCGGCACCGCGCCGCCGTGCACCTTCTCGATCACCCCGGCCCGCGCCAGCGCGTCCAGGTCACGGCGGATCGTCATGTCGGAGACGTTCAGCTGCCTGGTCAGCTCGTTGACCCGGACGCCGCCGCGCCGGCGCACCTCGTCCAGGATCATCGCCCGGCGCTGCTCGGCGAGCAGGTTGCTGCTGTCGGCCACGTGGTCACCCCTCCGCATCGTTGCGCCCTCATCCTCCCACGCCGACACGCCCCCGGGATCAGCCCGGAAGATCGGCGGGGACCAGCAGTTGCAACTCCTCGGTCGACGGGTCGGCCAGCTGCGCGACCCGCATCGCGTGGCGCTCCACCATGGTCTCGAAGACCTGCCGGGCGGTGCGGCCGTTGCCGAACCCCGGCCCGCGGTCGATCCCGGCGAAGTGGTCCAGCAGCGCGCCCGCGGTGGCCTCCGCCATCTCGTACTCGTGCTCGGCGCACTGCGCGCGGGCGATCTCCAGCAACTCCGCGGCGCTGTAGTCGGGGAAGGTCACGGTGCGGGAGAACCGCGAGGACAGGCCGGGGTTGGCGGCCAGGAACCGCTCCATCTCGGCCGTGTACCCGGCGACGATCACCACCGCCTCGTCCCGGTGGTCCTCCATCAGCTTCACCAGGGTGTCGATCGCCTCCCGGCCGAAGTCCCGGCCGCCGTCCGGCGGTGCCAGCGCGTACGCCTCGTCGATGAACAGCACCCCGCCCCTGGCCTGTTCGAACGCGGCCTGGGTGCGGATCGCCGTCGACCCGATGTGCTCGCCCACCAGGTCCACCCGGGCCACCTCGACCAGGTGGCCGCGCCGCAGCACCCCGAGCGAGGCCAGGATCTCGCCGTACAGCCGGGCCACCGTGGTCTTGCCGGTGCCCGGGGCGCCGGTGAAGACCAGGTGCCGGCGCGGCGAGGGCGCCTTCAGCCCGGCGCGCTCCCGGCGGCGGCCGACCGAGATCAGGTCGACCAGGGTGCGGACCTCCTGCTTCACGGTGGCCAGCCCCACCAGCGCGTCCAGCTCCGCCAGCGCCTCCTCGGCCGGCCGGCAGTCCGGGATCGGTGAGATCAGCGCGGGCGCCGGGACGGTGGGCCCGGCGGCCGCCGCGATGGCCGGCAGCCGCACCGGCGCCCCGGCGGCGGGCCCCGCGGGCGCAGCGGTGAGCGACGGTGGCGGCGCCAGGGCCCGGGGCGGGGGCAGCAGCTCCAGCGGCGGCGGGGGGGCCACGTCGTCGGAGACGCACGCCTCGGCGACCGGCCCCGGCTCCGAGAACTCGAAGCCCGCCCGGCCGTTGTGCTCCGCCCGGCACCGGGTCAGCCGGGTGCGGCAGCCGTCGATGATGTGGAAGCCGAAGCCCTTGCCGTGCGAGACCCGGCACTCCTCGAAACTGCCGAGGCCCTGCGCGGAGACGTACACCCCGGCGTCGCTGCTGCCGCGCACGGTGCAGCCGCGCAGCACCGGATCGGCGCCCTTGGTGACGATCACGCCGGTCGAGACGTCGGCGATCTCGCAGTCCGTCAGCCGGCCGCCGCTGCTGTGGTCGCGGAACCACAGGCCGGTGCCGGCCCGCTGGATCCGGCAGGCCGTCAGTTCCACGGTGGCGCCGCCGCTGACCGACACCGCGGAGCTGCGGATCGAGCTGAACGAGCAGTTCTCGGCGCTCGCCGTGGAACCCCGGTCCAGCACGAACAGCGCGTCGGGCAGGTCCCGCAGGGTGCAGTCCGACAGCTCGACCCGGGCGCCGTCGCTCACCCACAGCGCGGGGTAGTCGCCGGTGGCCGAGTGGATCTCGGTACCGCTGGCCTGCGCGTGGGTGCCGGAGTCCCAGACCGACAGCGCGCCGCGGCCGAAGGAGTGCACGGTGCAGCGGTGCAGGCCGAGCCGTGAGCGGCCGCGCAGGTCGGCGGCGTTCTCCGGCAGGTCGTGCAACCGGCAGCCGGTGAGCCGGAGTTCGGCGTCGGTGTCCAGGGTCAGGCCGTTCCCGGTGACCCGGTGGACCGTGCAGTCGGTCAGCCGGCCGACCGCGCCGGACTCCGCCTGCACCCCGCTGCCGCGCACCTCGTACAGCTCGCAGCCGGTCAGGTCGGCCGTCGAGCCGCGGTCGGCGAGCAGCAGGGCGGCGCCGGAGGCGTGGTGGATCCTGGTCCGCTCCAGCTGGGCGGTGGAGCCGCCGAGCACCGCCAGCCCGGCCTGGCCCGCCTCGATGAGCTCGCAGTCCTCCAGCCGGGCGCGGGCCTCGCCGCGCAGCCGTACACCCAGGCCCGCCGGGTTGGCGACGGTGCAGCCGCGCAGGGTGGCCGCCGCCCCGGCGGCGACCTCGACGCCGACCGCCGAGCGGGCCTCCACCCGGCAGCCGGTCAGCTCCGCGTCGGCGGCCGCACCGGTGACCAGCACGGCGGGGGCCGCCGCG
>NZ_JAIZ01000342.1:5706-11914 GCF_000710465.2 Kitasatospora sp. MBT63
ACCACGCCGTGGACGGCCGCGGCGGCCGTCACGGTCAGCGGCACGCCCGAGGAGGGCACCAGCCGGACGGTGCCCGGCCCGTCCGCGGCGAGCAGGGTGACCGCCTTGTCGAGCACGACCGTCTCGCGGAAGGTGCCGGGCCGCAGGGTGAGCGTGTCACCGGGCTCCGCGGCGGCCAGGGCTTCGCCCAGCGTCTCGTACTCCCCGGCGCGGCGGCGCCAGCGGGAGCCGCTGTCCTGCGTGACCCGGACCCTGTGCTCAGCCATGACGGTCTGTCGTCCCCACCTTCGTCGAGGCCTGCGTGCCGCCCCACCGTAGCGTGCTCCGCCCGCCGGGCCCGGCCGCTCACCGGTTCAACGAGCGAGCGGGTGCGCGGTTCCGGACAGCGGACCGGTGCTCGGTGTCCGCACCGCCCGGGCTCAGTCGTCCTCGGTGTGGCCGCCGTGCTCGAGGACCGTGAGGCCGTCGCCGAGCCGGACGGTGCCGAGGTGGTCGCCGTCCACGCCGGCGGGGCGCTCCGGGACCAGCTGCACGCCGAAGATCAGTTTCTGGCCGATCCGGTGGTGGCGGCCGAGCGCCCGCAGCGGTTCGGGACCGCGTCGCACGCCGGTCTCCTGGTCGGTGGTGGTGACCACGCAACGGGCGCACAGCTTGGCCACCCGGAAGGAGACCTCGCCGATCCGGATCCGCCGCCAGGTCTCCTCCTCCCAGGCCGCGGTCCCGTCGATCACCAGGTTGGGCCGGAACCGCTCCATCGGCAGCGCCGCGCCCTTCATTGGGTCGTCCGGGTGGTCGGCGGCGATCCGCCGGTTCAGCTCGGCCAGTGAGGCGGTGGTGGTGAGCAGGAACGGGAAGCCGTCGGCCATGCTGACCGTCTCGCCGGGCAGCGCGTACTTCGGCTTGATGGCGCGGCTGGTGTCCGGGCGGTCGAGGTGGACCAGCCGCAGGTGGTCGCCGAGCCGTTCGCCGAACCAGAGCTGGGCCTCCTTGGCGGCCTCGGCGGCGCCGAAGACGGTCCCGAAGATCTCCACGTCGGCCGGCGGGGCGCCGTGCGCGGTGCGGGGGGCGGCGATCTCGGTGCTGACCCCGTCGGGGTCGGTCATCACCAGGCCGCCGCCGGCCGCGGGGACCGCGCGGAAGCGGGCCAGGCCGGGGAGGTCGCGCTGGGTGACCGCGCGGCCCTGCTCGTCGACCAGCATCCAGCGGCGGTCGCCGGCCAGGCCCCAGGGCTCGACCGGGGCGCTGCGCGGGCTCAGCCGGTAGGTGGACTTCACGGGGTACAGGTGGAGACCGGTCAGCTGCGGCATGGCCCCCATCCTGCCAGTCGCGGTGGCGGCCCGGAACCGCGGCCGCCGGGGTGGGAGGTGTGCGACCGGCCGGTGCGGCCGGGATCCCGTCCGTGCACCCGGGACGGGCCGGCCCGGGTGTGCGAGGGCCGCCCGCGCTCCGCGATGCTCGCGGTGCACGGGCGGCCCCCGAGGTCGACCCTGCGCCCTGCTCCCGGCCCCCGCCGCCCTCGTCCGGCGGGGGTCAGGGCCGGGCTCAGCCGGCCTGGGGGTACTGCGGGTACTGCGGCTGGCCGTACTGCTGCGGCGCCGGGCGGACCGGGGCGACCGGCGCGGCGGGCCGCAGCTGGTTGCCGCCGAAGCTCTGGTCGCCGAAGCTCTGCTGCTGCGGGGCCTGGGCGAAGGTGTTCTGACCACCGAAGCTCTGACCGCCGCCGAAGCCCTGGCCGCCGAAGGTGTTCTGGCCGCCGAAGCTCTGCCCGCCCACGCCCTGCGGGGCCTGGGCGAAGGTGTTCTGGCCGCCGAAGCTCTGGCCGCCCTGGCTCTGGTAGCCGCCCTGGTACGCCGGCGGGGCCTGCTGGAAGCCGGGCGCCGAGGCGTAGCCGGTCATCGGGGCCTGCGGCGCCGGGTACACCGCCGGGGTGGCCTGGACCGGGATGTGAGTGGTCATCGGGCCACTGCTCGGGCCGGGGCCGAGCGCGAGGCGGGCCGGCGGCAGCGCGGGCAGATTGCTCGCCGGGCTGTCGAACGAGGGGGCGTAGCTGCTCTGGTACGAGGAGCCGTAGCCGGTGGCCGGGGGCAGCGCCGCCGGCACGTTGATGGGCGCGATCTGCGGGACGCCACGTTCCGCGACAAGGCTGTCGTAGATGGGCGTGCCGGAGCCGAAGGACGGAGAGGGGTAGCCGACTCCGTCGTAGGAGCGGGGCGAGGTCATGGGGCATACCGTAAGCCCACAATGTGCCTGCTGAGGAGAGTGGAAGGCAGGGGAGTTCAACTGTTTACACAGTCTTCGCTCGAACAAACGGCTCGAAAGTGGGAAGATCCGACATTTCGGCACCCGATTTCGGCCACTCGAGGTTTCTGACGGGTAGTCGAACGCTAATCGAACGGCCCATGGCGGGTGCCGGTCCGCCGGACGCCGCCCGGCGGCCCGGACCGGTCCGCCGAGCAGGCCTGCGCGGCCGTCGGCCCAGGCCGCCGGCCGGACGGGGAGATCCCAGGTCAGCGGCTCTGCAGCGGCTGCGCCGGCAGCCCGCGGTGGCCGGTGAGCTCACTGGTGCAGAACGAGCAGCGGGAGGCGGCGGCCGGAATGCTGCTGAGGCACTCCGGGCAGTCGGTCTTCGCCACCGGGACGGTCCGCACCGGGTTGAACCGGTCCTGCAGCTTGCCGACCGGCACCACCACCGCGAAGTAGATCACCGCGGCCACCAGCACGAACCCGATCAGGGCGTTCAGGAACGCGCCGTACGGGAAGGTGGTCCCGGCGACCGCGAAGGACTCCTTGGAGAAGTCGCCGACCGCGCCGGTGGCGACCCCGATCAGCGGGGTGAGGAACGCCGTCACGAACCCGGTGACGACGGCCGTGAAGGCCGCGCCGATGACGATGCCGACCGCGAGGTCGACGACGTTCCCGCGCAGCAGGAAGCTGCGGAAGCCCTTGAACACCGAGTGCTCCAAATCGTACGGGGGCAGGCCTCCTGGCGGCCTGCCGCAGACCCGGGCCGTCCCGGCCCGGCGCGCCATCCTCCCGATACAACAGGCTTACGGTCCAACCGAGTTCACCTGATTCGGCTAAGCGCCGAACCGGCGTTCGCGGCTCGAAGACGCGTGCCGCCGGGCGCACCGGCGCCCGGCGGCACGGCCCCGGCGGGCTCAGTGACCGGCGGCGCGCAGACGCTCCGCATGCGGCCGGACCTTCAGCACGGCCCCGGCGACCCGGCGGACGGTGGCCGCGTCCATGTGGGTCCACAGCGGCACCGTGAGCACCGAGTCCGCCAGCCGGTCGGTCACCGGCAGGTCCTCGGCCTGGCCCAGGTGCGCGTACGACTGCTGGCGCTGCACCGGCGGGTGGAAGTAGCGCCGGGTGTCGATGCCCTCGGCCTTCAGCGCCCGCGCCAGCTCCTGCGAGCCCAGGCCGAAGGCCTCGGCGTCCAGGATCAGCGTGAGGTCCTTGAAGGTCGACACGTCACCGTCCTCCGGCAGCGCCAGGCGCAGTCCGGGCACCCCGGCCACCTGCGCCGCGAACTCCTGGACCAGGGCGCCGCGGTGGGCGACCCGCTCGGGCAGGTCGGCCAGCCAGGCCAGGCCGACCGCCGCGTGCAGCTCGCTCATCCGGGCGTTCAGCCCGGGGAAGAGGGTGTTGTAGTCGCCCGGGTTGCCGTAGTCGCGGCCGGTGCGCAGGGTCTCGGCGAGCGCCGCGTCCCGGGTGGCGACCAGGCCGCCCTCGCCCGCCACCGCGACCTTGGTCGGGCTCATCGAGAACACCTCGGCCAGGCCGAAGTTGCCGATCGGCACCCCGCGGCGGCGGCTGCCGAAGCCGTGCGCCGAGTCGTAGACCAGCGGCACCCCGGCCGCGTCCGCGACCGTCTGCAGGTCCTCCACCTGGCAGGGCGTGCCGTAGACGTGGGTCGCCATCAGCGCGGCCGGCCGGTCGGCGGCCTTCAGCCGGGCCTCGGCGTCGGCCACGTCCAGGGTGATGTCCTGCTCGCGGGCCTCGGCGAAGACCGGGGTGCCGCCGGCCCAGTGCGCCGCGTGCGCGGTGGCCGAGAAGGTGAACCCGGGCATCACCACCGGGCGGCCGCCGCCGACCCCGGCCGCCTGGAGCACCAGCATCAGCCCCGCGGTGCAGTTGGAGACCGCCACCACGTGCGGGACGTCCAGCAGTTCGGCGGCCCGCTGCTCCAGCTCGCGCACGGTGGCGCCGTTGGTCAGCTGGCCGCTGTCCAGGACAGCGCCGAGGCGCTGCAGCAGGGACTCGCGCTGCGGCACCAGGACGCGGGTCAGCGGCAGCCCGTCCGGGAACTCCGGGGTGCCGCCGAGGGCGGCGGGCAGTGCGAGGTCGGTGGTGGTCATGTGGTTCGATCCCCCCTGGGACGAGGTGGTGAGTCCGGCCCGCCGACGCGGGCCGGGTGTTCGTGGGACACGCTCTGCTCCGGGCGCGGGCCCCACTGTCCGGGCGGCACCCGCCACACCGGCGCCCGGGAGCGCTTGGTGGGCGCGGCCCGCGCCGACTCCGGCCGGGGCACCGCCAGCAGCACCAGGAACAGCGGCAGCACCTGCACCCGCTCCCGGGAGAGGATGCCCATGTTGTTGATGGTCGAGAAGGCCCAGCAGAACAGCAGGGTGTAGACCACCGTGTAGGCGATGTAGGAACGCTGCAGGAACAGCCTGGGCAGCTGCCGCAGGTGCGGCCAGCCCCGGATGAACATGATCAGCAGGGCGAAGCACTCGACCGACTGGATCAGGTTCTGGATGTTGGAGGCCTCGAACGGGAAGGGCCGGAACAGCACGCTGATCACCGCGACCGGCAGCCCGCTCGGGTTGAGGCTGAACTGCGGGGCGACGTCGTCCGCCGGTGCCGCGTTGATCACGGAGGAGCCCTGGGAGGTCCGCCGCGAGGTCTCCGACAGCACGTGGTTGAGGCTGTCCCCGTTGGCGCCCTCGGTCCCGAAGAAGGTGGAGACCTGCTGCAGCATCAGCATCACGCCCGCGCCCATCACCACCACCGACAGGATGGTGCGCAGCGGCCCGAGCGCGCTGACCTGCTGCGGCCGCTTGCGCAGCACGTACGCCACCGACAGCCCGGCACCGGCCAGCACGGTGACGTGCGGGCGGACCATCGCGGTGCCCAGCGAGCCGAGCGCGATGCAGACGAAGGCCCCGAACCGGCGGTCCAGCAGCCGGGCCACCCCGTACGTGGTCAGGCCCAGGCACAGCATCATCCAGGCGTCCTTGCCGATGCTGGACGGCCAGAACAGCAGCGAGGGCAGGAAGAACACCAGCTTGGCGTAGCGCCGGGAGTCCGCCTCAGGGAAGGCGATCTGCACCGCCCGCCAGAACAGCAGCAGCCCCCAGAAGCCCATCCAGGAGAACACCAGGAAGCCGCCGATCAGGGTCGGCCCGGTGATCGCGTAGACCACGCCGGTGACGATGATGATGAAGCCGGTGCCGGCCACCTTCATCCCCAGGTCGTAGTGGACGCCCTGGCCGAGCAGGTCGGCGCTGTCCAGGTACTCGGCGAGCGCGCTGCCCTTCTGGTGGTACATCTTCGAGTCGGCCGCGCCGCCGTACAGCACGAAGGCCATCAGGTAGCGGGGGAAGGCGCAGAACAGCTTCAGGCCCATGGCCAGCATCAGCAGCTTGAACACCGCGGGCTCGGGGTTGGCGGCGGCCACCCGGGCCAGGATCGGGGTGCCGATCGCCATCAGCGCCGGCGCCACCAGCAGGGCGCCCCAGGTGTCATAGCTGGTGTGCACCATCGCCACCACGAACAGCGTGACGTAGCCGATCACCAGAGCGGCCGCCACCGCGGTGGGCCAGTGCACCCGCTGGGCGAGGGCGCGCAGGTCCGGCCGCCCGAGGGCGGCTGCCGGACGGTCCATCAGAAGACCTCCAGGTCGCCCAGGCTGAACCGCCAGTCGGCCAGGGTGCGTTCGGCGGGCAGCGGGGCGAGCGGACCGCGCGCGGCCAGCGTCATCCCGGTGCGGGGGGCGGTCAGGTAGCCGCCGCGCAGCGCGGCGGCGGCCGCCTCGGTGCCGGGGGCGAGATGGGTGGCGGCGTGGTCGCAGCCGGCCGCGGCGGCGGCCCGCAGCAGCCGGGCGGCGGTGCCCCGGTCGCCCGGTCGCACGATCACGTCGGCGAGGGTGAACTCGGTCAGCGGACCGCGTCTGCGGGGGCGGCCGAAGGCGATCCCGGCCAGCTCG
>NZ_JAIZ01000342.1:12031-28571 GCF_000710465.2 Kitasatospora sp. MBT63
GCGTTCGCAGGTCAGCACCCGGTAGTCGAGCCCGGGGGCGTCGCCGTAGCGCCAGCGCAGGAAGGACTCGGTGCGCAGCACGGCCTGCCGGCGGTCCGCGGCGTCGCTCTGGGCCCGTTCGGCGAGCAGTTCGGGCAGGCCGGCCGGCGGTTCGGCGAACCACTCGGCGGCGGTGGGCAGCCGGCAGCGCAGTGGACGCGGCGCGGCGGCCGGGCGACGGGTCAGCGCGGCCCGGGCGCCGAGCGCGAAGGCGGCCGGGCGGGCGATCCGCAGGGCTATCGGCACCCGGCCGACCACCCGCCAGCCCATCTTCAGGTAGCCCGGCAGGCTGTTGCCGTTCGGGGTGTTGAAGACCAGCTCGGTGTCGCCGGCCACCTGCTCCAGCAGCCCCGTGGTGAGCCGGCGGAAGATGCCCCGGCCCTGGAAGTCCGGGTGGGTGGCGGTGTCGACCGGCCGCACGGCGCGGACCGCCCGCCCGCCGGCCTGCCACTGCCAGCGCAGGAACAGCCGGACACCGGCCAGCCGGCCGTCCGCGGTCTCGGCGAGCAGCCCGGGGCTGGCGCCGAACGGGTTGCGACGGTGCTTCCAGGCGAAGAAGTCGGCGCTGCGGGTGCCGGTTGGGCCACCGGCCAGCGAGGCCGTCAGCAGCTCCAGCACGGCCGGGGTGTCGGCCTCGGTGAGCGGACGGACGGTCAGCTCGGCAGCCGCTGACGGCCGGTCGGACGGGGTGGTCACGGGGGTGGTCGATCCCTTCCGGGTGGGCCGGGCGCTCAGCGCTCCAGCACCTGCGCGTACACCTGCTCGATGGCCTGCTGTGCCCCGGCCACGTCGAAGGACTTCGAGCGGTCCAGGGCGGCCGCCCCGATCCGCCGGCGCAGCCCCTCGTCGGCGGTCAGCCGGCCGAGCGCGGCGGCAAGCGCGGCCGGATCTCCCGGCGGCACCAGGTAGCCCTGCTCGCCGTCGTCCAGCACCTCCGGCATGCCGCCCACCCGGGTGACCACCGACGGGAGACCGCTGGTCATCGCCTCCATCAGCGCGACCGGCAGCCCCTCCTGACGGGAGCTCAGGGTGAACACGTCCAAGCCTGCCAGCAGTGCGGGCACATCGGGGCGGGAACCGGCGAACACGACTCCTTCACCCGCCCTCCCCTTCAGCTCCGCCTCAAGCGGGCCGGCGCCGATCAGCACCAGCGCCGTCGACGGCTGCGCGGCGCGCAGCTCCGCGAAGGCCGCCAGCAGGGTCGCCTGGTCCTTCTTTGGGGTCAGGTTGCCGACCGTGCCGACCACCACCGCATCGGCGGGCAGGCCGAGTTCGGCCCGCGCCGCGGCCCGGGCGGCCGGCCCGGCGGGCGCGCCGGCCAGGTCCGGGCCGTGGTGCACCACCGTCAGCCAGTCCCGCCCCGGACGGCGCCGGGTGACGGTCGAACCGACCGCGTGCGAGACCGCGATCACCGCGTCGTTGCGCCGGTAGGTCAGCGCGTTGGCCCACCGGGTGGGCGTCCGGTAGCGCTCCCAGACGTTGTGCTCGGTGTGCACCAGCCGGGGCCCGCGCGGCCCGAGCGACAGCAGCCGGGCCGCCACCGCCGGGACCGGCATGTGCGAGTGCACCAGGGCGTACCGCCGCTCGGCCAGCAGCTGCCGCAGCCGCCACGGCCACAGCGCGCCGGGGGCGTCGCCCAGGCAGTGGGTGCGCACCCCGGCCTGCTCCAGGGCGGGCACCAGCGCGTCCTTGTACGGCAGCACGTACGCGACCTCGATCTCGTAGCGCGCGGTGTCCGCGTGCCGGGCGCAGTTGACCAGCAACTGCTCGGCCCCGCCCCGGCCCAGGCCCTTGGCCAGCCAGAGCACCCGGGTCCGGCCCGGGGGCGTGCTCACAGGTCCTCGTTCAGGCGCAGCTGCATGGTGGTCTCCACCGGGGCCTCGGCCGCCCGGCGCTTGGCCCAGCTCGGGCCGGTCGGCGGGTCCGGGTCCTCGGCGGCCCGCTGCGCGCCGGCCGGCTGCGCGGGCGGCTGTGCGGCGGCGGGCGGCTGCGCGGCGGCCCGGCCCGGCGCCGTGGTGACCGAACGCACCGCCTCCCTGGCCCGGCGGCCCGACGGGCCGTCCACGCCCAGCAGCGCCACCCCCGCCACCGGCACCCCGGTGCGCGACAGCAGCTCGCTGACCCGGTCGGCCTGCTCCGGCTTCACATTGCCCGCCATCACGGTGACCAGCACCGCGTCGGCGTGCTGCACCAGGTCGTAGGCGTCGTTGGCGTGCAGCAGCGGGGAGCTGTCGATCAGTACCACGTCCGCGTGCCGGCGGGCCCGGCGCAGCACCTCGCCGGCTCGCAGCACCAGCGCGGCCGGGTAGGCGTTGGTGTTGCCGCCGGTGATCAGCCGGACGCCGTCCACGTTGGTCCGGCGGATCAGGTCGTCCAGGTTGGGCAGCTGTTCACCGCTGAGCAGCTCCGCCATCCCGGGGCCGTCGCTGATGCCGAAGTGGACGTGCGCCTGCGGGCTGCGGAAGTCGCAGTCCAGCACCAGCACCTCGCGGCCGGTCTCGGCCAGCGCGGCGGCCAGGTTGGCCACCGTGGTGGTGCGGCCGTCACCGCTGCGCCCGGACATCACCAGGATCACCGGGGACGGGTCGGCCAGCCGCCGGGAGACCCGCTCGGCCTGCGAGATGCCGCCCTCGCCGAACTGCGCGGACAGCGAGGCCGGGCCGGTCAGCAGCAGGGTCGAGCGCAGCGAGCGGTACGCCTCGGCGCCCGGGTCGGACGGGCGGGCCACCACCAGCGGCTCACGGGTGCGGCGCAGCCGCCGCGACAGCAGCGGGATCTCGCCGATCACCGGCAGGTTGAACGCCTCCTCGGTGCCGTTGCGCCCGCGCAGCCGGGTGTCCATCCGGCTGAGCATCAGCGCCGCCACCACGCCGAGCGCCAGGCCCAGCACCACGGCCAGGGTGAGCCGCAGGCCCCGGCTGGGGGAGCTGAGCAGGCTGCCGCCGGCCTCCTTGGCGTCGATCGAGCCCCACTGCTGGATGGCGTCGGTCTGCGCGGTCGAGCGCAGCTTGCCGATCCGGGTCAGCGTCTCGGTGATCTGGCTGTACGCGGAGTCGACCTGCGGCTTGAGCCGCGCCTGGTCGGCGGCGTTGGCCTTGGACGCGGCCTTGCTGAGCTCGTCGTACTGGGCCTGCTGGTCCTTGAGCTGGTCCTGGGCGCGCTTGATCTGCTCGTCGGCGCTCTTGACGGTCTCGGCGGTGTAGCCGTTGATGGTGGCGTCGGCCAGCGCGCCGGCCAGGTCGGTGCAGGACTGCTGGGTGGGTCCGGTGGTGGAGAAGACCAGCATCTGGGTGGAGGCCGCGGTGACGGTCCGCCGGCCGGTCACCGAGGCCACCGGGATGTTGAGCTTCTTGGCGGCGGCGCCGGCGACGTCCGAGCCCTGGGCGTAGGACAGCACCTGGTCCGCCTTGACCACGTCGCCGGAGCCGGCGACCGGCGTTATGGCCGCCTTGCACTGCCATTTGGCGGTGTCGACGGCGTCGGCCGCCGGGGTGAGCAGGAAGCCCACCAGCAGCGCGGCCGCGGTGCAGCCGGCCAGCAGCCGCCAGTAGCGTCGCAGGACGGTGAAGTGGTTAGCCGGTTCCACCGGTTGGATCCCCTCGCGTTCGTGGTGCAGGCGCCTGGCATGCGCGGTGGGCCCGCACCCGCCAGGCATCGGCGGCGCGCACTGGTGCGGGCCTGCCCGGCGGGGCCGGGCGAGGTGGTACGTGGTTCGGGCGGGGAGGTCGCCGGCCGGTGCTAGGAGGCGGTCCGCGCGGCGCGCGGGCCCCGCCGGAGGCGGCCGGGAGGTCCCGGAAACGGCGTGAGCCGCGTCGATCCGTCCGGTGACGGATCCCGCGGCAGTGGTTCCGGAATCGGCTGTGGTGTCATCAGCCCCCCTGACGGCATCGCTCCTCCCGGGCGCGATCCGCCCGGAGCGCGCCCGGCACCGCCCCCCGACAGTCCCCAGGCCCCCGGAAGTGATGTTTGCCGTCCCGGACCTGCGGCGCAAGCACTTTCACGAATCTCACGCAGGCCGTTACGTCGCCCTTGGGCCGGGACCGGTGGTTGCGGACGCTTTGTCCGCCTTTGCCACCAAGGAACTTGAGGCTCCGTCAGCCCGATTTGCCCGTACTCGGTCAGCTCCGCCCGGCCCGCTCGGCCCGGCCCGCTCAGCTCGGGCCGCTCAGCTCGGGCTGCGGCGCAGCGAGCGCTCGTAGAACTCCACCATCCGGCCCGACACGTGGTGCAGGGTGAAGCAGGTCAGGAAGCGCGCCCGGGCCGCCTTCACCCGTACCGCGGCGGCCGCCGCGTCCTCCAGGGCGTCGATCAGGGCGGCCGCCAGCTCGGCGGGACGCTCCGGCGGCACCAGCGTGGCGTAGTCCTCCGAACCGACCGTCTCGCGCAGCGCCGGCACGTCCGAACAGACCAGCGGCACCCCGACGCCCATCGCCTCCATCGCCGCGCTGCCCAGCCCCTCCCAGCGCGACGGCACCGCGAACACGTCCGCGGCGGCCATCAGGTCGAAGACGTCACCGCGGGCGCCCAGGAACCGCACCTGGCCGCACTCCTGCGCCAGCCGTCTCAGCCGCGGCGTCTCCGCCCCCTCGCTGCCGGCCAGCAGCAGCACCGCCTCCGGGGTGTGCCGGCGCACCGCGGGCCACGCCTCCAACAGCACGTCCAGGCCCTTCTGGTACTGCTGGCGGGCGGCCGCGAGCACCACCGGAACGTCCTCCGGCAGCTCCAGCGCGGCCCGTACCGCCGCCCGCCGCTCGGCGGTCACCGACCCCAGCAGCTCCGGGTCCCGGCCGCGCGGCACCACGTCGATCCGGTCCCGGGAGACCCGCAGCCGGCCGGCCATCGCCTGCGCCACGTGCTCGGTCAGCGCGTGGAAGCGCCGGGTGCCCTGCGCCGTCACCGCGTCCACCGCCTGGGCCGCCCGCACCTTCCACGGGTTCAGCCCGCGGGCGTGCAGGTGCTCCGGCCCGTACGAGGAGTTGACCAGGCTGGACACCACCGGCGTACCGGCGGACAGCGCGGCCGCCCGCCCCAGCACGTCCGACTCGTAGAGTGTGGTGTGCACCAGCTCCGGCCGCCGCTCGCGGACCAGCGCGCGCAGCCCGGCGACCCGGCCGGCCCGGCCCGGCCGGTGCACCCCGAACACCGTCGCCCCCGCGGCCGTCAGCTCGGGCTGGAACCCGCCCGGGGACTCCTTCAGGTACGCCACGTCCAGCCGGACACCGGCCCGGACCAGCTGCGGGGCCATCGCCACCAGACCCTGCTCGGCACCGCCGACCCGGCTGACACTGTCGATCACATAGAGCACATGCACAGCCGCAACCCCCCGGGGAAACCCCATGAACGCCGCCGACCTCCCTGTCGGCCCCGCCCTGACTGCGGCTCAGCATTCCAGGCCGGAAGGGGTGTCCGCCAGGGAATCGGCGAGGTCGCGCTCCGGATCGCCCCCGATGCCCCGCCTGCGCCCCGGCCGTCCGCCCCGGCCCGCCGTGCCGCCCGCGCCGCCCGCTTGGGCCGAACGGGCTGCGCGCCCGCCTGCCGCTGTGCCAGGGTCGTCCCCATGTCAGCCGCTGTGCCGGCGCCGCCGCGCGTCCTCCACCTGATCACCGACCCCCGGCGGCGAGGCGCCCAGAACCTCGCCCGCGACCTGCACGCCGAACTGCTGCGCCGGGGCCGGCCGTCCGCCCTGGTCGCCCTCCAGCCGCACCCGGACGCCGCCGACCCGGACACCCCGGTGCTCGGGCCGTCCCGTCACCACCCCGCCACGCTGCGGGCGCTGCGGGCCGCCGCCGCCCGCGCCGACGTGGTGGTCGCGCACGGCTCCAGCACCCTCCAGGCCTGCGCGCTCGGCCTGCTCGGCACCCGGACCCCGTTCGTCTACGTCAACATCGGCGATCCCCGGCACTGGACCGCGAGCCTGTCCCGCCGCCTGCGGGTCGGGCTGTTCCTGCACCGGGCCGCCGCCGTGGCTGCCATCTCCGACGGCGCCCGCGCGGTGCTGCTGGAACGCTTCCGGCTGCCCGCCGGCAAGGTCCGCACCATCCCCAACGGCCGCCCGGCCGACCGCCACACCCCGGCCGACGACCCCGGGCGCCGGGCGGCCCGGGCCGAACTCGGCCTGCCCGCACACGGGTTGCTGGTCGCCTGGCTGGGCGCGCTCGCCACCGAGAAGCGGCCCGACCTGGCGCTGGCCGCGCTCGCCCTGCTCCCCGACGTCCACCTCGCGGTGGCCGGGGACGGCCCGCTGCGGGCGGCCGCCGAGGCCGCCGACACCACCGGCCGGGCGACCTTCCTGGGCCGGCTCGCCGACCCGGCGCCGCTCTACCGGGCCGCCGACGCCGTGCTGCTGAGCAGCGACAGCGAGGGGGTGCCCGGGGTCCTGATCGAGGCCGCGCTGGCCGGCCTGCCCGCCGTCACCACCGATGTCGGCTTCGTCCGTGACGTCGTCCAGGACGGCGTCACCGGCGCCGTCGCCCCGCCCGGCGACCCGGCGGCGCTGGCCGAGGCGCTCGGCAAGGTGCTGGCCGGCGACCGCGCCGCACTCGGCGCCGCCGCCCGCCGCCACGCGCTCGGCCGCTTCGACCTCGCCCGGGTCGCCGACAGCTGGCAGGACCTGCTCGCCGGGGTGGCCAAGCCGTAGGCCCGGTCCGGTCGGTGCGCTCCGCCCGGTCCGTTCGGTGCGCTCTGCCCGGTCCGGTCCGGTCGGGAGGCTGTCGGTGCGTCGGCCGCGCGCGCATACTGTGCCGCACGGCCACGGGGGCGGGGCGCTCCCGGCCGACGACGGGGAGAGGGTGACGTACGTGGTGTATCTCGCGCTGGTGGTGGTGCTGGGCGCGCTCTGGCTGGCCACCGGTGTCCGGGTGGTGCAGCAGTACGAGCGGGGCGTGGTGTTCCGGCTCGGCCGGGTGCACGGGCAGGTGCGGGGACCGGGGCCGGCGGTGCTGGTGCCGGTGGTGGACCGGATGCGCAAGGTGAACGTCCAGGTCATCACGATGCCGGTGCCGGCCCAGGAGGGCATCACCCGGGACAACGTCTCGGTCCGGGTGGACGCGGTGGTCTACTTCCGGGTGGTCGACCCGGTGCGGGCCACCGTCGACGTGCAGAACTACGCCTTCGCGATGTCCCAGGTGGCGCAGACCTCGCTGCGCTCGATCATCGGCAAGAGTGAGCTCGACGACCTGCTGTCCGGCCGGGAGAACCTGCACCGCGGGCTGGAGCTGATGCTGGAGAGCCCGGCGCTCGGCTGGGGCGTGCACATCGACCGGGTGGAGATCAAGGACGTCGCGCTGCCCGACTCGATGAAGCGCTCGATGGCCCGTCAGGCCGAGGCCGACCGGGAGCGCCGGGCCCGGATCATCACCGCCGACGGCGAGTTCCAGGCGGCGGCCAAGCTGTCCGAGGCCGCCTCGATGATGGAGGGCACCCCGGCCGCCATGCAGCTGCGGCTGCTGCAGACGGTGGTCGAGGTGGCGGCGGAGAAGAACTCGACGCTGGTGCTGCCGTTCCCGGTGGAGCTGCTGCGGTTCTTCGACAGCACGGCCGCCCGCGCGGCGGCGGCCGTCGTGGAGACGCCCGCCGAGGACGCGCCCGCCCGGCCGCAGGTGCCGCAGCAGGCGGACCCGGTCTGACCATCCCACCGGTCCGGGCGGCCGGGCTGCTCCGATCGGGCGAACCGTTCGTGATCGGGGCGACCCGGCCGCCGTCCGGCTGGCAGGCTGCCGGGCGTGAAGACG
This sequence comes from Kitasatospora sp. MBT63, assembly GCF_000710465.2. GTDB lineage: Bacteria > Actinomycetota > Actinomycetes > Streptomycetales > Streptomycetaceae > Kitasatospora. Next base: position 19,801 of record NZ_JAIZ01000342.1, read on the forward strand.
CTGCTCCGCTCCGCCGTCCTGGCGGCCGTGTCCGCCGGGCTGCTGGCCGCGCCCGCCGCCGCCGCGCCCGACGCCCCGCACGAGGGCGCCCACCTCGCCCGGCCCGGCCTCCCGCAGCCGCTGCGGGCGGCGGCACCGCACGAGGCGGTGGAGTTCTTCTGGTACGACTGCTCGCACTCGGCGGCACTGGAGGAGCCGCTGGCCCGCTGGGCGGCCCGGCACACCGGCGAGGTGGTGCTGCACCGGGTGCCGGCGATCTGGACCGGCGGGCCGGACGAGCGGCTGCAGACCGCGCACGCCCGGCTGTTCTACACGCTGGAGCGGCTCGGCGCGGTCGACCGGCTCCAGGCGCGGGGGTTCCGCGCGGTCCGTACCGAGAAGGCCGACCTGACCACCGAGGACGCCGCCGCCGAGTGGGCCGCCGAACAGGGCCTGGACGAACGGGACTTCCGCGCCGCGTACCGTTCGTCCGAGGTGGACCGGGCGGTCGCGGCGGTGCCCGCGCTGTTCGCCCGGTACGCGGTGGACGAACTGCCCACGGTGGTGGTGGACGGCACCTCGCGGACGGCGCCGAGCCGGGCCGGCGGGGTGGCCGGGATGCCCGCGGAACTGGACCGGCTGATCGCGCGGCCGTGACGGTTCCGGCCGTCTGACCAGGATCATCATCTTCACCGAACCACCCACCGCCGTGCACACTCTGTGCCATTGTGGACATCGGGGCCGCGCCGTCCGTTTTGCGCGGCCCGTTCACATCGGCACCGGAGAGGGCGGGAGTCCGTGGGGGGACAACGCGCGCAGGTCGTTGACGAGCGCGACAGCCAGACCGAGACGAGAGCGGGTCTTGCGGCCGGTCCGCCTCCTGACCTGGTCTTCAAACGCCGGCTGAGGCCCCTCCAGGTGGCCCAGGAGCTCTGGGGCGCACGGGAGTTGGTGCGCGCACTGGCCGAGCGTGACCTACGGGCCCGGTACAAGCAGGCGGTGCTGGGCTTCGCCTGGGCGGTGCTCACCCCGCTGGCGCTGTGTGCGATCTTCACCCTGGTCTTCCACCGGGCCGTGAAGATCGAGACGGGGGACGTGCCGTACCCGCTGTTCGCCTATGTCGGCCTGATCGTCTGGCAGTTCTTCAGCAACACGATGAACCAGGGCGCCGTCAGCCTGGCCAACAACCTGAGCCTGCTCAACAAGGTCTACTGCCCGCGCGAGGTCTTCCCGCTGGCGACCATGCTGGTGGCCAGCGTGGACATGCTGATCGGAATCGGCGTGCTCGGCATCCTCTTCCTGGCGACCTGGACGGCGCCGGCCGCGACCTTCCTGTGGGTGCTGCCGCTGGTCGTGGTCCAGCTGGCCTTCACCTACGGCGTCGCCCTGGTGCTCGCGGTCGCGGTGGTCTACCTGCGCGACGTCCGCCACCTGCTGCCGATCATCACCCAGATGGGCGTGTTCGCCACCCCGGTCGCCTACCCGCTGGACCGGATCCCGCTCCAGCTGCAGGAGATCTACTGCGGCATCAACCCGCTCGGCGCGGTGATCGAGGGGTACCGCCGGGCACTGCTGTACGGCCAGGCCCCGGACCTGCGGTTGACCCTGATCGCCGCCGCGAGCGCCGCGGTCTACCTGGTCGGCGGCTACCTGGTGTTCAAGAAGCTCGAGACGGGGATCGCCGATGTCGCGTGAGTGGGAGCTGGGCACCATCCGCACCGAGCAGGTGTGGAAGCGCTTCAAGGCCGACCAGCAGCGGATGCTGCTGCGCGACCGGGTCGAGCAGATGGCCCGCAAGCTGCGCGGCGGCCGCGGCGAGGACTGGCGCTGGGCGCTGCGCGACATCAACCTGCACATCGAGCCCGGCGAGTCGGTCGGCCTGATCGGGTCCAACGGCTCGGGCAAGTCGACCCTGCTGAAGATGCTGACCAGGGTGATGTACCCGTACGCCGGCGTGATCGACGTCCGCGGCCGGATCGGCGCCCTGATCGAGATCCGGGCCGGCATCCACCCCGACCTGACCGGCCGGGAGAACATCTACCTGTTCGGCGCGCTGCTCGGCCTCAAGCGCCGCGAGGTGGCCGGCCGGTTCGACGACATCGTGGAGTTCGCCCGGCTCGGCGGCGCGATCGACCGGCAGGTGAAGTTCTACTCCTCCGGCATGCAGATGCGCCTCGGCTTCGCGGTCGCCGCCTACCTGGAGCCGCACGTCCTGCTGGTCGACGAGGTGCTGGCGGTCGGCGACGCGGTCTTCCAGCAGCGCTGCCTGGACCGGATGCGCGAGGTCGCCGAGCAGGGCACCACCATCGTGTTCGTCTCGCACGACCTGCCGGCCGTCCAGTCGATCTGCCGCCGCGGCATCTGGCTGGAGCAGGGCACCGTCCGGGTGGACGCCGGGATCAAGGACGCGCTGGCCGGGTACCGGGACTCCATCGAGGCCCAGTCCGAGGCGTCCACCCGGACCGACGAGCCGCTCCAACTGCTCAAGCACGCGATCCGCGGCGACGGCCGGGAGAACCTCACCACCGACGAGCAGATGACGGTGGAGCTCACCCTGGCCGGCGACTACCGCGGCGACGCCACCCTGCACCTGGGCGTCAGCGAAGGCACCTCCAGCCCGATCTTCCAGATCAGCCACGAGGTCCGGCTGAACGGCGAGGAGCGCCAGATCGCCTGCGTGATCCCGCGGCTTCCGGTGCCGCGCGGCCGGTACACCCTGTGGGCCGGCGTCTACAGCATCGGCAAGACCGACGGCGGCACGCTGATGAGTTGGCACTCGGTCGGCCAGTTCGACGTCTTCGGACCGATGCTCGACACCCCGCCGCGCGCCGTGGTGCTGGCCGCGCCGGTGTTCGTCCCGCACCAGTGGGAGGAATGAGGGTGAGAGCGGTCCGGGTGTTGGTGCACCTGAACAACCTGGCGCTGGGCGGGGCCCAGCTCAACGCGGTGGACATCGCCCGGACACTGCGCGGCCGCGGCCATGACCCGGTGCTCTTCGCCCAAGGGGTGGACGGCCCCGCACCGCTGGTCGAGGTGGCGGCGGCGCACGGCCTGGAGGTCGTGGTGGCCGGCGACCCGGACACCCCGCACCGCGAGGTGCGCCGCCGGCTCGACCGGCTGGCCGCCGAGCACGGCACCGAGCTGCTGCACGCCTGGGAGGTCCGGGCCGCCCGCAACGCCTTCTTCGGCCCGGGCCGGCTCGGCCGGATCCCGGTGGTCACCACCTTCTACGGCATCCGGATGCTGCGCGGGCTGCCCCGGCACCAGCCGCTGGTGCTCGGGCTCGGCGCGCTGATGGGCGACGGCCGGGCCTTCGGGCACCGGGACGTCCGGCTGATCGAGCCACCGGTCAACACCGGGACCGACGCCCCGGGGGTGGTGGACGGCGCCGCGTTCCGCCGCGAGCACGGCATCCGGGACGACGAACTGCTGCTGTGCATCGTCACCCGGCTGGTCCCCGACCTGGAGAAGGACGCCGGCGCCGAGCTGACCGTCGAGGCGGTCCGGCTGCTGGACGACCCGCGGATCCGGCTGGCGGTCGTCGGCACCGGCCCCAGCCTGGACAAGCTCCGGGCCCGGGCCGCCGAGGTCAACCGGGACCTCGGCCGCGAGGCCGTCCTGGTCCCCGGCCAGCTGGCCGACCCCCGGCCCGCCTACCAGGCGGCCGACCTGGTCCTCGGCATGGGCGGCTCCGCCCTGCGCGGCCTGGCCTTCGCCAAGCCGGTGGTGGTGCACGGCGCGGCCGGCTACACCGCCGTCCACGAACCCGGCCCGCTGGTGGAGCCGCACGCCTCCCGTTGCATGTACGGCTTCGGTGACGGCTCCCGCTCGCCGAAGGCGCTGGCCGAGCAGATCCAGCAGCTGCTGGCCGACCCCGAACGCCGCGCCCGGCTGGGCGGCTGGGGCCGGGAGTGGGTGGTCGGCCGGTTCTCGCTGGAGAGCGTCACCACCGCCTTCGAACAGCTCTACCAGGAGGTCCTCGCCACCCCGTCGGGCCGCGCCCGCTGGTGGCGGGACCTCGAACAGATGGCCCGCTACGAGTTCACCAAACCCACGGCGCTGCGCCTGTTCGGGCGCTGACGCACCGGCCGGCACCGGGCCGTGGGGGAGCCGGGCTCCCGCCGCGGCCCGGTCCACTGCCGTCCGCAGGTCCACGACCGATCCACGGGGGAGTTCAGAGATGTCCGAGCCGACGGTTCCACGGATCCACCACCGCACCGTAGAGGTGGCCGGGGTGCGGGTGTTCTACCGGGAGGCGGGTCCGGCGGACGCGCCGACCCTCCTGCTGCTGCACGGTTTCCCGTCCGCCTCGCACCAGTTCACCCGGCTGATCGACGCACTCGGCGGCCGCTTCCACCTGGTCGCCCCGGACTACCCGGGCTTCGGGCACAGCGACAGCCCCTCCCCGGACGACTTCACGTACCGCTTCGACACCCTCGCCGACGTGCTGGAGAGCTTCTGCCAGGCACTCGGCCTGGACCGGTTCGCGATGTACGTCTTCGACTTCGGCGCCCCGATCGGCTTCCGGGTCGCCACCCGGCACCCCGAGTGGATCACCGGGCTGGTGGTGCAGAACGGCAACGCCTACCAGGAGGGGCTCTCCGACCTCGCCCGGGGCTTCATCGCCAACCGCCCAGGGGTCGAGGGCGCCGAGGACGCGGTCCGCGCCATCCTCACCGAGGAGGTCACCCGCGGCCAGTACGAGGGCGGCGCCGCCGACCCGAGCACCGTCGCCCCGGACGGCTGGACGCTCGACCAGCACTTCCTTGACCTCCCCGGTCGTCGGGAGATCCAGGTCGAACTGGCCCTCGACTACCACGCCAACCTGGAGCGCTACCCCGAGTGGCAGGCCTGGCTGCGCACCGAGCAGCCGCCCACCCTGATCGTCTGGGGCCGGAACGACCCGTTCTTCCCGGAGCCCGGCGCCCGCGCCTACCTGCGCGACCTCCCGGGGGCCGAGCTGCACCTGTTCGACACCGGCCACTTCGCGCTGGAGGAGCGGCTGCCCGAGATCGCCCCGCTGATCGCCGACTTCCTGACGCGCACCCAGAAGTAGCGGTCCGGCGCGAGCCCCGGACCGGCTCAGGGTGCGGCGCGGCGCAGCACCAGCGTGACGAAGCCGAACACCCCGCGGTAGCCGCCGAGCCACTCCTCGCGGTGCTCGGCGGCCACCCGCAGGGCGTCGGCGCTGCCGGGGTCCGCCGGGTGGTCCAGCGCCCATTCGGCGAGCGAGCCGGTCCAGCAGAACTCGTACTCGTCCAGCTCCGCCGCGCTGCTGGTGTGCCCGTACACCGGGATCCAGCCGTCCGCCGTCACGCGGGCGACGGTCCCGGCCAGGTCGTGGAAGCCGTCGCCGAAGATCTCCAGCGAGGCCGGGTCCGGCTCCCGCTGCCAGTAACCCTCGCCGACCACCGCCACCCCGCTAGGGGCGAGCAGCGGCCGGGCGGCGGCCAGGGTCTGCGACAGCCCGCCGAAGGCGTGCGTGGAGCCGATGCAGAACACCGCGTCGAACGGCTCCTTCGCCTCGAACTCCCGGGCGTCCTGGTGGTGCAGGCCGAGCCGCCGGACCACACCGAGCTGTTCGGCGGCCTGCCGGGCCGCGGTCAGGCCGTCGGCGTCGAGGTCGACGCCGACGGCCCGCAGCCCCGGGCGGGCGGACAGCGCGCGCAGCAGCCAGGCCCCCTGCCCGCAGCCGAGGTCCAGCAGCCGGCCGTCCCCGGCCGGCAGGGCCCGCTCCAGCAGACGGGCCACCGACCCGTCGGACAGCGGGGCGGCGACCGGGTGGTGCCGGTGGGCGATGCGGGAGATCTGTTGACGGTCCATCGGCCAAGTCTGACCCTTGCCGCCCGCCGCCGCCCGCTGTTTTCGCGTCCCCGGCCGGGCCCGGCCTCAGCCCTCCTGCGGCCGGGAGTAGGTCCGGCCCTTCCAGGCGGCCCCGCGCCCGCGCCAGTGCTGGACGGCGGAGTCCACCGTCATCAGCAGGTACAGCGCCGCCGTGAACGGCAGCAGCACCGCGCCCGCCACCGGCAGCCGGTAGTACCGCAGCATCGGCACGAAGGTTCCCGCCATCAGCGCCCAGGCCGCCGCACCGGCCACCGCCACCGCCGGGCGCCCGCCCAGCAGCCCGGCCACCGTCGCCACCGGCGGCACCAGGTAGACCAGCCCCAGGCCCAGCACCGTGCCGAGCAGCAGCAGCGGCGAGTGCCGCAGCTGCGCGTACGCGCTGCGCGACACCATCCGCCACAACTGCCCCAGCCGCGGGTACGGCCGCACACTGTCCACCCGCTCGGCCAGCCCCAGCCAGGTCCGCCCGCCGGTCCGCTTCACCGCCCGCGCCAGCGACACGTCGTCGATCACCGCACCGCGGATCGCCGCCACCCCGCCCGCCCGCTCCAGCGCCGCCCGCCGCACCAGCGAACAGCCGCCCGCCGCGGCCGCCGTCCGCGCCCCGGGCCGGTTGCTCCACCGGAACGGGTACAGCTGGGCGAAGAAGTACACGAAGGCCGGCACGATCAGCCGCTCCCAGCCGGTCACCACCCGCAGCCGCGCCATCTGCGACACCAGGTCCAGCCCGCCCGCCTCGGCCGCCGCCACCAGCTCCGCCAGCGAACCCGGTCCGTGCGCGATGTCCGCGTCGGTGAGCAGCAGGTACTCCACCGGCCCGGCCAGCTCCACCCCGTGCCGCAGCGCCCACAGCTTGCCGGTCCAGCCGTCCGGCAGCGGGGGAGGGACGGTCACCGTCAGAGCCGGACCACCGGCCGCGCCCAGCTCCCGGGCGAGCGCGCCGGTGCCGTCCGAACTGTGGTCGTCCACCACGATCACCCGCGCCTCGCCCGGATACCGCTGGGCCAGCAGACCCGGCAGGGAGAGCGGCAGCACCTCGGCCTCGTCCCGGGCGGGTACCACCACCGCCACCGACGGCCACCGCCGCGGCCCGGGCTGCTCGGGCCCCGGCGGCAGGCGCTGGTCGGTCCGCCAGAAGAGACCGTGGCAGCAGGTCAGCCAGACCCACGCCAGCAGGGACACCACCGAGACCCACAGCAGCACCGTCATCCCGGCAGTCTGCCGCAGCGCGGGCCGCCCGGCCCGGTCAAGTAGAGTCGTGCCTCGTGAAGATCGCACTGGTGGACTCCGGAATCGGACTGCTCCCGGCCGCGGCGGCCCTGCGCCGGCTGCGCCCCGACGCCGACCTGGTGCTCTCCAACGACCCCGACGGCATGCCGTGGGGCCCCCGCACCCCCGAGGACATCGCCGAGCACGCGCTCGCCTGCGCCCGCGCCGCCGCCGAGCACCGTCCCGACGCCCTGGTGATCGCCTGCAACACCGCCTCCGTGCACGGCCTCGCCCTGCTGCGGGCCGAGCTGGAGCCGGGACTCCCGGTGATCGGCACCGTCCCCGCGATCAAGCCGGCCGCCGCGGGCGGCGGCCGGGTCGCCATCTGGGCCACCCCCGCCACCACCGGCAGCCCCTACCAGCGCGGCCTGATCGCCGAGTTCGCGGCCGGCGCCGACGTCACCGAGGTGGCCTGCCCCGGGCTCGCCGACGCCGTCGAACGCGGCGACGACACCGCCATCGCCGCCGCCGTCGCCGACGCGGCCGCCCGCACCCCCGCCGGCACCTCGGCCATCGTGCTCGGCTGCACCCACTACGAGCTGGTCGGCGGGACCATCCGCGCCGCCGTCGCCCCCACCGCCGCCGACGGCCTCACCCTGTACGGCTCCGCCGACGCCGTGGCCGCCCAGGCCCTGCGGCGGATCGGCGAGCACACCGCCACCCCGGGCGGCGGCCGGCTCACCGTCCTGCGCAGCGGCCGCACCGAGGCGCTGCCGTCCGCGGCCGCCCACTACTCCGAGGGCCGGCTGCTGACGGCCACCGCCGCTTCCGCCTGACGGCCCGTCGGCCTACGATCCGGGCGTGACCGAACGCCACCTGCCCTTCGAACGACACCTGCCCTTCGAGCGCCTGCACAACTTCCGGGACCTCGGCGGCTACCGCACCGACGACGGCCGGACGGTCCGCGACCGGCTGCTCTACCGCTCCGACTCGCTCGGCAAGCTGGCCGGCGACGACCTCGCGCGGTTCACGGCGCTCGGCGTGGGGACCGTCATCGACCTGCGGTACCCGTGGGAGATCGAACGGTCCGGCCGCGTCCCCGACCTCCCCGGCCTGAGCTACCACAACCTCAGCATCGAGCACCGGCCGTACGACCAGGCTTCGCTCGGCCCCGAGACCGACACCGTGCCGTTCCTGGCGGGCAAGTTCGCCGAGGTCGCCGCGGACGGGACGGCGGAACTCGCCGAGGTGCTGCGGATCATCGCGGAGGCGGACCGGCCGCTGGTCTTCCACTGCGCGGCGGGCAAGGACCGGACCGGGATCGTCGCTGCGCTGGTACTCACCCTGCTCGGCGTCGACGAGGACCAGATCACCACCGACTTCGCCCTCACCGGCCTCGCCACCGACCGGTTCGTCGCCGACTGGCACACCCGCAACCCCGGCGCCACCCTCAGCTGGCCCGACTACGGCCGCGCCCCCGCCGCCATCATGACCAGCTTCCTCGCCGACCTCACCACCACCTACGGCTCCGCCACCACCTACGCCACCGACCACCTCGACGCCGACCCCGCCCTGATCACCACCCTCCGCACCCGCCTCCTCACCCCCTAGACGGGCGCCTCCCGGGGGGTTGTTCTATTTGGGGGGTGCCCGGGGGGTGTTCTTTGGGGGCGCGGGGAACTGCGCGAGGGGCGGGGGTTGTTCTATGGGGCGCGGGGAACTGCGCGAGGGGCGGGAGG
>NZ_JAIZ01000343.1 GCF_000710465.2 Kitasatospora sp. MBT63
GCTGCGGCTGCTTGGGGACGACCGGTTCGTCGTGGTGGGGTGCGGCGACCGGGACGGGTTCGGGGAGGCGGTCGTCGCGTGGGGCGCCGGGGGAGGGGACGGCGGCGGCGGTGAGCAGGTCGCCGGTCGGGCGGCGCATGCCGTACCGGCGGTGGACCGCCTGCTTGGTCACGCCGAGTGCGGAGCCGACCGAGTCCCAGGAGAAGCCCAGTGCCCGGTCGAACTCGACCGCCGCCGCGACCAGGGTCTCCACGCTCTCCCTGAGCTCCTGGGCGAGCCGGACGGTCGGGGCGGGCGCCCGGCCGTACACCACGAACCCGGCCGAGGTGCTGGGCCGCCGGGGCCGGTAGACGTTGCCGAGTTGGGCGGTGAGGGTCCGCAGCGCATCGACCTGCCGCCGCACCCGCTCGATGTCCCGCACCAGCAGGTGCAGGCTCGCCCGCGCGCGGGCGTCGTGGTTGATCTGCTCGGCCATGGCCTGGGTGCCACCTCTCCGTACGGTCCGCCTGACGCGCCCCTGCTCGCCCGCTGGCGGGCAAGGAGGGCAGGGACGCAGTGGCGTCCCGGTCAATTCCACTTGACCAACGCCCGACCGGGGGCCGGGGTCACGCGCCCGGCCGGAGAAGGGTTATGCCAGCTGGTGGGCCGAACGCGACGCGGGCATTGCATAGACTTCCCGGTGGTCCTCCGCGGACCGCGCCCGCCGCCGCCCGACGAACAGGAACCCGACGCCATGGCGATCCAGCCGATCCGGATCTTCGGCGACCCGGTGCTCCGTGCCACCGCCAAGCCGGTCACCGTCTTCGACAAGGAGCTGCGGCGCCTGGTCAAGGACCTCACCGACACCATGCTGGACGCCCCCGGTGCCGGGCTGGCCGCGCCTCAACTCGGCGTCTCGCTGCGGGTGTTCACGTACTACGTGGACGGCGTGGTGGGTCACCTGATCAACCCGGACCTGAGCCTGAGCGAGGACGAGCAGGACGGCCCCGAGGGCTGCCTCTCGCTCCCCGGCCTGCGCTTCGACACCAAGCGCGCCCACGGCGTGGTCGCCAAGGGCTTCGACATGCACGGCGAGCCGGTGACGATATCCGGCACCCAGCTGCTCGCCCGCTGCATCCAGCACGAGACCGACCACCTCGACGGCATCATCTTCATCGACCGCCTCGACCGCGAGCAGCGCAAGGCCGCGCTCAAGGCGATCCGCGAGGCGGAGTGGGGCGCCGGGCCCGCGCCGACCGTCAAGATCTCCCCGCACAGCACCTTCGGCTCCGCCCGCTGAGCCGACCGCCGCCCCGCCCGCCGC
>NZ_JAIZ01000344.1:0-11665 GCF_000710465.2 Kitasatospora sp. MBT63
CGCAGCCGTCGTGACGGCGGGTGCGCCCCGGTGCGGTCGGGCGGTCAGCCGAGCGGATCGCCCTCGGCGGTCATGTCGGCGGCGGCGCGGCGGTCCTGCTCGGCCTGCTCGGCCTGGAGCCGGGCCCGCTCGGCCTGGTCGCCGAAGGCGTCGGAGGCCTCGTCGTGGGCGAGCGCCGCCCGTTCGGTGGGGCTGACCATCTCGTGCGACTTGTGCCGGAACCTGTCGAAGATGCCCATCGCTCTGTGCTCCCTGGCGTGATCGGACGGCGGAACCCTCCCACTGTCACACCGTGCACCCGGGCGTGCCACCGGGGCGGCGGGGCCGGGCCGGGAGCGGGCCGGGCCCCGCGCGGAGTGTGCGGGGCCCGGCTGCGGACGGTCGGCGGGCGGGTCAGCCGCTGACGCTGGGGGCGCCGCTCTCCAGGTGGCCGGTGAACCGCTGGGACCACGTGGTGTCACAGTCCGCGGTCACCGTGAAGTCGTACCAGCCGTTGTTGTAGGCGACCACGTTGAAGTAGTCGCTGACGTTGCCGCCGGCCGGGACGGTGTAGGTCCAGGGGCCGTCGGTGCGGTAGTTGTTCGAGGTGATGGTGAAGGTCACCTGGGTGGTGCCGGCGTTGGCGAGCCTGAACCAGAGCGCGTTCTTGCCGGTGTCGGGGGCGGCGGCGTACGAGGAGGTGACGGTGAGGTTCTTGCCCGCCTTGGTGGCGTCGCCCTTGAAGCGGCGCAGGAAGCGGTTGGGGCCGGTGACGCTCAGGTCGTAGGGGCCGCCGCCGAAGTTGGCGCCGCAGTTGAAGAAGTCGCTGGTGTCGGTGCCCGGGTCGACGGTGTACTGCCAGGGGCCGCCGGTGCGGTAGGCGTTGGCGTAGGCCGCGAAGTGGGTGGTGGCGGTGCCCTGGTTGGCCATCTTCAGCCAGACCTTCATGACGTTGCCGGAGGCGAACTCCAGATGGTCGAGGTTGGCGTTCGGCTGGTACGGCAGCGCCCGGGCGGGGCGGGTGCCGGCCTCCTGGAGCGGGAGGGCGTTGTTGACCGGCGCCGGGTTGGGCAGCGGGCCGCAGGCGGCGAGGCCGATGGTGGCGTCGGTGTTGGGCAGCGCGGGCATGCCGTAGACCGGGTTGGCGAAGTCGAACATGCCGGTCAGGTCGGAGCAGACCTTGCGGCGCCAGGCGCTGATGTTGGGCGTGGTGGCGGGCTTGCCGAGAGCGGCGGTCCACTTCTCCAGGAAGCGCAGCACCGAGGTGTGGTCGGCGACCTCGGAGTTGACCCAGCCGCCGCGGGTCCAGGGCGAGATGGCGATCAGCGGGACCCGGAAGCCGAGGCCGATGTTGGTGCCGTTGTAGAACTCGCCCGCGGTGCCGGCCGGGGCGACCGGCGGCGGCACGTGGTCGAAGAAGCCGTCGTTCTCGTCGTAGTTGAGGAACAGGACGGAGGAGTTGAAGACGTCCGGGTTGGCGTTGAGCGCGTCCATCACCATGTGCACGAAGTGCGCGCCGTCGGCGGGGGTGGCGTACGGGTGCTCGGAGGAGGCCTGGTCGGCGACGATCCAGGAGACCTGCGGGAGGGTGCCGTTCAGCACGTCGGCGCGGATCGCGGCGGCGATGTCGTCCGGGGTGCGGCCGGTGGCCTTGGGGACGGAGCCCATGCCCTTGACGGCCAGCGCGCTGCCCGCCGGGGCGGTGGAGAACTGCTTGAAGTAGGCGAGCGCGTTGTCGCCGTAGTTGTCGGCGGCGTTCTGGTAGACCTTCCAGCTGACGCCGGCCCGCTCGAGCGCCTCGGCGTAGGTCTCCCAGCGCAGGTTGGACTCGTCGCCGCCGTCGTACGCGGGACCGCCCAGGGTGCCGGCCGGGTCGATCTGGCCGGACCAGTGGTAGGTGCGGTTGGGGCCGGTGGCGCTGAGCACCGAGCAGAAGTACGCGTCGGAGATGGTCCAGTAGTCGGCCAGCGCGTAGTGGAACGGGATGTCGGCGCGGGTCAGGTGGCCGAGCGCGCGGACGTTGCCCTTGGCGGCGACCCAGGAGTCCATCTTGCCGCCGTTCCAGGCCTTGTGCTGGTCGGACCAGCCGTGCGCCAGGTCGCCGTTGCACTGGGCGAGGCGCTCGGGGTCGGCGCCGCCGGCCGGCTTGGTGGCGCTGAACTGCCACGGGTACTGGCGGCCCGAGCCGTTGGGCTGGTTGAAGACGCTGTAGCCGCCGGCGATCTGGATCGCGCTGCGGTCGGCGAACCCGCGGACGCCCTTGAGGGTGCCGAAGTAGTGGTCGAAGCTGCGGTTCTCCTGCATCAGGATGACGATGTGCTTCGCGTCCGCGATGGTGCCGGTGGTGCCCGCTGCCGCGGCCGCGGCGGGGGTGGTGGCGGCCGCGGCGGCCACGCTGCCCGCCACCGCCGCTCCGGCCGCCGCGCTCGCGGAGAGCGCCATGAACTTCCTACGACTCAGCTCAGCCATTGGTGGGACCGCCGCCCTCTCAGGAGTTGTGCACACAGGTTTGCACTCGCCGAACGCGGTGCATCCTGGCCCAGCCCCGGGCGGAAGGCCATGGCTTTCCATGAAGGCTTGTTGGACTGTTCTTCCCCGCGTCGTCGGGCGACCTCGCGGTGAACGGCCGGCTCAGCCGTCCTTCACAACGATGCCCAGCGCCTGGGCGAACTGCGGGGCGAGGTCGAAGAGTTGGTGTGTGGAGATGACGGCCCCGCGCAGCCCGAGGTGGCCGTCGGCCAGCTCCAGGCGGGCCGCGCCGCGCAGGTCGGCCCGCTCCAGCTTCGCCCCGCCGAGCCGGACCTCCTCCAGGGTGGAGCCGGGGAAGGAGACATCGGTCATCCGAGCCTCGCCGAAGTCGACGTCGCGCAGCAGGCAGTCCTCGAACACCACGTCCCGCAGCACGGCGGAGCGCAGGTTGACCGACTCCAGCTTGCACTGGCGCAGCACCACCCGGCGCAGCGCGGCGCCGTACCAGGCGACGCCGGCCAGCACCGAGCCGAGCAGGGCGCTGTCCTGCCAGTCGCTGTCGGCCAGGTCGGTGGCGACCAGCCGGCTGCCCTGCACCCAGACCTCGTTGAAGGTGGTCCGGCGCAGCCGGGCGCCGTCCAGCCGGACGCCGGTGAAGGCGCACTCCAGGAAGCCCGCGCCGGCGGCCGCGCCGGTGTGCTCGAAGTCGTCGAAGTGCACGGTGTCGTAGCGGTGGTCGGGCCGCAGCGGGCCGGTGTGCGGCTGGAGCAGGTGCGCGAAGGGCAGCTGGTCGAGCTCGTCCGGGGTGGCGGGGACGTTGGGGACCGCGGGCATGGTCTGGCTCGTTCCGGTCGGGGACGGGGTGCTGCCATCGTCCCAGCCGCCACCGACAGCTCAGCCCTCCCGCGCGTGCAGCGCCAGCCCGGTCGCGACCGCCGCGGCCGCCACCAGCCCGGCCAGCAGCACCCCGGCCTCCCCGGCGAGGGTGCACACCAGCAGGGCGGCCGCGGCCACCGGCAGGACCGCCTGGGCGGCCCCCCGCTTGGTGTGCCGGGAGTGCAGCAGCCAGACCGTGACCAGGTAGACCGCGCCCGGCACGGTGACCGCGGCGGTGGCCGCCTCCGCGGAGATGTGCGCCTGCCCGACGGCGTACTCCACGGCGACCTCCAGACCGGCGCCGATCGCCGCGGCCGAGCCGAGCACCAGGTAGTGGCCGTAGCCCCACAGGAAGGCCCGCCGGTTGGAGCGCAGGTGCTCGTGGATCGGGCGGGCGAAGTAGATCCACCACGCGGAGAAGCAGAGCAGGATGCCGCCGGCGGCGATCGGCAGCAGCTCGCCGAGCGCCTCGTGCTCGTCCAGCGCGGCCTGGATCGCGACGGTGGCGGCGGAGACCGTCTCGCCGAGCACGATCAGGGTGAACAGCCCGTAGCGCTCCGCGATGTGGTGCGGGTGCCAGGTGCTCTGGGTGTGCCGCTCGGCGAACACCGGCACCGAGAGCTCGGCCAGGATGCCCAGCGGGATCACGTACGGGCGCACGTTCTCCGGGAGCAGCAGCAGCACCCCCCAGCCGACCTGGCAGACGGTGATCCCGGCGGCGTAGCGCAGCGCCATCGTGCGGGCGCCGCCGCTCTCGCTGCGGGCCGCGCGCAGCCACTGGGTGACCATCGCCAGGCGCATCACGACGTACCCGACGACCGACAGCACGAGGTCCCGGCCGTCGAACATCCTGGGCACGCCCGCGGCGAGGATCAGCACCCCGGTGATCTGCACCAGGGTGGTGATCCGGTACGGCACGTCGTCCACGTCGTACGCGGAGGCGAACCAGGTGAAGTTCATCCAGGCCCACCAGATCGCGAAGAACGCGAACAGGTAGCCGACCAGACCGGTGGAGAGGTGGTCCTCGGCGACCGCGTGCGCGAGCTGGGCGCCGGCCTGGGCGACCGCGACCACGAAGCACAGGTCGAAGAAGAGTTCCAACGGCGTGGCGGCGCGGTGCGGTTCGCTGCGGCTGCGGGGCACCATCCGCCGTACGACGCGGTCCGGGTCGGGCAGGGCGGCTTCGCTGGTCATCGGATCGCTTTCGGCTCGCACGCGGTCGGCTCGGGGGGCGGCAACCCGGGCCGCTCCCCGCGATCCTGGCAGGAGCCGGACCCGTACGCACGTACCCGCGCGGCACGCCGATCCGTCCGCTTGCGCCCGTTTTGGGCGTCCGTCAGGCAGAGTTGACGGTGCAGTGCGCGATCCGGGTGACAGCTCGACGGCTCCCGGGCGCGCCCTGCGGAAGGTGTCCCGTCCACCCCGGCCGGGCCGATAGATTCCCCTCCAAGTGGAACGACGACACGGGCGGTCTGCGGGCAACGCGGAAGGTCAAGGCAGATGGCGTGGACACGGGGGCGGCTCCGCCGGATGCCCCCGCGCCCACGCCGGGACGCCTCGTGATCACCGCGCTGCTCGCCAGCGCCGCCGGTCGTTCGACCGTCCCGCGCCGCCGCGGCGCGCGGTGGACTACTTCTCCCAGCCGACCGAGGTGATGACCGTGTCGGCGAGGCTGCCGGCCCCGAAGTTGGCCAGGCCCTTGCGGACCGCGACGATGCTCGGCCGCTGGTACAGCTCGACGGTGTGGGCCAGCTCCCAGATCTTCACGTCCGCCTGGTTGTAGAGCTTGGCGGCCTCCACCGGGTCGAGGGTGGCGGCGGCCTTGCGCAGCAGCAAGTCGATCTCCGGGGTGCTCAGCTTGGAGTAGTTGCCGAACACGTTGTCGCCCTGCGGGGCGCGGTAGATCGGCACCGTCTTGGAGAGCGGGAACGAGCCGGTGTTGCGCCAGCTCGCCAGGTCGAACTTGCCCTCGTTGATGTACTTGGAGAAGTACTCCTTGCTGGGCACCTTGTCGACCGAGAGCTTGACCCCGACCTGCTGCAGCATGCTCTGCACGGCCGCGGCGAGGTCGGACTGCGCCTGGGTGGAGCCGTCGCTCATCACGTAGTGCAGCTCCAGCGGCCGGCCGTCCTTGCTGCGCACGCCGCCGGCGTCCTTCCAGCCGGCCGCGTCCAGCAGCTGCTTCGCGGCGGCCAGGTCGTATTTCACCCAGTCCCCGGAGTTGGCCTGGTAGCCGGCCTGGTTGGTCATGAACAGGTGGTTGTCGAGCGGCTTGAACTCGACCGGCACGCCCTGGTTGACGATCTTGATCAGCGAGGCCCGGTCCAGTGCCTTGCCGAGCGCCTGGCGCACGCCCTGGTCGGCGAGCGCGCCGTTGCCGCCGAAGGAGATGTGCACCTCGTCCCAGGGGGTGCCGGTGCGGATCGCCGCGTCCTTGGCGTCCTTGAGCTGGCCGTAGGCGGTGGCGGTGCCGGCCGAGGCGAAGTCCACCTCGTTGTTGAGGAAGGCCTGGGTGATCGCGGCGGCGTCCAGCACCCGGTAGGTGATCTTGTCCAGCTTGGGCTTCGGGCCCCACCAGTCCGGATTGGGCACCAGCGTGATGGTCTGCGCGGTCTTGTCCGCGCTGCCGATCTTGAACGGGCCGCCGTAGACCGGCACCTGCTCGATCCAGCCCTCGTTGAACTGCTGCGGGGTGGAGATCTGCGAGGCCGGCAGCAGCGGGCTGAACAGGCTCTGCCAGTCCGCGTACGGCTCGGCGAAGGTGACCTTCACCTCGCTCGGGTCGGCGCCCTGCTCGACGGCGGAGATCTGCTCGTAGCCGGAGGAGTCGGAGAGGTTGTAGGCCGGGTCCTTGCCGTTGGACGCCTGCCAGACCGCCTTGAAGTCCTGGTAGCCCAGCTGCTTGCCGTCCGACCACTTGGCCTTGGGGTTGAGCTTGTAGGTCACCACCTGCGGGGAGGTGGAGGTGACCTTGGCCGACTCCAGGTACTCCGGCACCGGCTGGTAGACACCCTTGGCGTCGGTGCGGAACAGCTTCGCCTCGACGTAGCCCATGATCTCGACGGCGTCGCCGTAGGTGCCGTCGACCTGGTACGGGTTCCACTGGGTGATCCACTGCTGGAGCGGCTCGCGCAGCTCCCCGCCGTCCTTGATCCTGTCCAGCGGCTGCGGGTTGTTGTCCTCCGCGT
This sequence comes from Kitasatospora sp. MBT63, assembly GCF_000710465.2. GTDB lineage: Bacteria > Actinomycetota > Actinomycetes > Streptomycetales > Streptomycetaceae > Kitasatospora. Next base: position 6,513 of record NZ_JAIZ01000344.1, read on the forward strand.
CCTGGGTCGGCGTCACCGTCTTGGCCACGTCGTCCGCCTTACCGCCGCCCGAGCTGCTGCAGGCGGTGGCGGCCAGCACCACGGCGATGGCGGCGGCCGCGGCGCGGCCGAGTCTGCGGGTGGCGAGCGAAGCACGCATCAGGAATTCCCCGGGGGTCTCGAAGAGTCGACGGCCGCCAGGTGTGGCGACACTTGAACGTGGGCAGCCAAGTCGGTGCCGACAGGCAGAACGTAACAGCGGATCAAGTCGACTACCAGGGGGCGGTGTTCAGATCTGATCGAAACGAAACAGGCCGCAACAGTGCCGCAATCTCCCGTCAGTACCCGTCTGATCGACTGTGACCTGGGCGTTCTCCGGACCGGTTGAACCCCGCAGCGCCGCACCCCCTGGACGGCCGACCCACGGTGCCGTACAACTGCTGCGCGAAGCTGCTGCAACCACCCCTTGAGCGAAGGCGAACGATCATGTTCACCAGGTGTGCGAACCGCTTCGGCGGTCGGCCGTGATCCGGTATCTGGCGAAACGGCTGAGCTACTACGCGGTCCTGCTGGTGGTCGCGGTCTTCCTCGCCTACGCCCTGTCCTGCACCGCCCTCGGCCCGCGCGCCTACTTCGAGGCCAAACAGCCGAGGCCCTCGGCCGCCGCGGTCGACCGCCAGCTCACCGCGCTCAACATCAACGACCGCACCCCGGTGGTGGAACGCTTCGCCACCTGGGCGGACGGCCTGGTGTTCCACGCCGACCTCGGCCGCACCATCCACAACACCTCCGTCAACGAGGAGTTCGGCCGCCGGATCTGGGTCTCGCTGCGGCTGCTGCTGATCGGCAGCCTGCTCGGGATGGCCCTCGGGGTGGCGGGCGGCGCCTGGAGCGCGGTCAAGCAGTACCGGATCTCCGACCGGACCCTGACGGTCTTCTCCTTCGTCCTGCTCTCAACCCCGGTCTTCCTGGTCGCCCTGCTGCTCAAGAACGGCGCCATCGCCGCCAAGAACGCGGCCGGCCACGAGGTGATCCCGTTCACCGGGTACGAGACGCCCAACCTGGCCGGCGGCCTCGGCGCCCACCTCGGCGACTGGGCGCTGCACCTGCTGCTGCCCACCCTGTCGCTGGCGCTCGGCGGCCTGGCCACCTACAGCCGCTACCAGCGCTCCACCATGCTGGACGTGCTCGGCTCCGACTACCTGCGCACCGCCGAGGCCAAGGGCCTGACCCGCACCCGGGCCCTGCTCAAGCACGGCCTGCGCACCGCGGTGATCCCGATGTCGACCATGTTCGCGTACAGCTTCCTGGGCATCTTCACCGGCGCCGCCTTCACCGAGACCATCTTCGGCTGGCACGGCATGGGCGAATGGTTCATCCAGGCCATCAACGAGCAGGACATCAACGCCGTGGTCGCCGTCAACCTGTTCGCCGCCGTGGTGATCCTGGCCGCCGGCTTCCTCGCCGACGCCCTGCACGCCGCGCTCGACCCCCGGGTCAGGTACTGATGACCACCACCGTGCTCACCGACACCGTCCCCGTACCGGCCGGGGACCCCGCCCCCAGCGGGCGGCTGCGGCTGGTCCTGGCCCGGCTGACCGCCGCCCGTGGCGTGCTGGTCGGGGCCGCGATCGTGCTGCTGCTGTTCCTGCTGGCCTTCCTCGGCCCGTACCTGACGCCCTGGGACTACGCCACCCCGAACTACACGGCGATCCGCCAACCCCCCTCCGCCGAACACTGGTTCGGCACCAACGGGATCGGCCAGGACGTCTTCGCGCAGACCGTGCGCGGCCTGCAGAAGTCACTGGTGATCGGCCTGCTGGTGGCGCTGTTCTCGACCGTGCTGGCCTCGCTGGTGGGCGCCTGCGCCGGGTACTTCGGCGGCTGGACCGACCGGGCGCTGATGTTCCTGGTCGACCTGATGCTGATCTTCCCCAGCTTCCTGATCATCGCCATCGTGTCGCCGAAACTGCGCGGCACCGGCTGGCTGGCCTTCGTGCTGCTGCTCGGCCTGTTCAACTGGATGATCACCGCCCGGGTGGTGCGCTCGATGACGCTCTCGCTCAAGGAACGGGAGTTCGTCCGGGCCGCCTCGTTCATGGGCGTCAGACCGTTCCGGATCATCCTGCGGCACATCCTGCCGAACGTCTCCTCCTTCCTGATCATCGACGCCACCATCACCGTCGGCGGCGCCGTGATGAGCGAGGCGGCGCTGTCCTACTTCGGCTTCGGCGTCCGCGCCCCCGACGTCTCGCTCGGCACCCTGCTGGCCGCCGGCACCGGCGACGCACCCGTCTTCCCCTGGCTCTTCTACTTCGCCGCCGCCCTGCTGGTGCTCTTCGTCCTCGCCGTCAACCTGATCGGGGACGGGCTGCGCGACGCACTCGACCCCACCGCCGACGCGGGCCGCCCCGCCCGCACCGCCCGCCGCCCGCGCCGGAGAAACCCGTGACCCCCGCACCCGTGACCCCCGCACCCCCGCTCACCGAACCCCCGTTCACCGAACCGCTGCTCGCCGTCCGGGACCTGCGGGTCGACTTCGGCCCCGCCCCCGCCGTCCGCGGCGTCGACCTGGAGCTGCACCGCGGCGAGACCCTCGGCATCGTCGGCGAGTCCGGCTCCGGCAAGTCGGTCACCGCGCTGGCCGTCCTCGGGCTGCTGCCCGGCACCGCGCGGATCGGCGGCTCCGTCCGGCTGGAGGGCCGCGAACTGGTCGGGCTCCCGGGGCGCGAACTCGCCCGGATCCACGGCCGCAAAGTCGCCATGGTCTTCCAGGACCCGCTCTCCGCCTTCACCCCGGTCTACCGGATCGGCGACCAGATCGCCGAGGCACTGCGGATCCACCAGCCGCTCGACCGGGCCGCCGCCCGCGGGCGCGCCGCCGAGCTGCTCGACCTGGTCGGCATCCCCGCCCCCGGCCGGGCCCTGGACAGCTTCCCGCACGAGTTCTCCGGCGGCATGCGCCAGCGCGCCATGATCGCGATGGCCATCGCCAACGACCCCGACATCCTGCTCGCCGACGAGCCCACCACCGCCCTCGACGTCACCATCCAGGCCCAGGTGCTGGAGGTACTGCGCACCGCCCAGCGGGAGACCGGCGCCGCCCTGGTACTGGTCAGCCACGACCTCGGGGTGATCGCCGGGATGGCCGACCGGGTCGCCGTGATGTACGCCGGACGCGTGGTGGAGACCGCCCCGGTGGACGACCTGTTCGCCCGCCCCCGGCACCCCTACACGCTCGGGCTGATCGGCGCCGCCCCCCGCCTCGACGGACGCGGCGGCCCGCTGGTCCCGATCCCCGGCAACCCGCCCGCCCCCGGCGAGGGCGGCCCGGGCTGCCCGTTCGCGCCCCGCTGCCCGCTGGCCGAGGGCCGCTGCCGCACCGCCGAACCCCCGCTGGCCGGCGCCGGCGCCCACCTCGCCGCCTGCGTCCGCGCCGACGAGCTCGCCGAACGCGGCCCCGCCCCGAGCGAGGTCTACCCGGTGCCGGAGCTGCCCGCCCCCGCCGACCCCGGCCCACGCGAAGGGCGCGCCCAGGTGCTCGCCGTCACCGGCCTGACCAAGACCTTCCCGCAGCTCAAGGGCGCCGTCTTCAAGCGCAAGGTCGGCGAGGTGTACGCCGTCGACGGCGTCGACCTCGACATCCGGCGCGGCGAGACGCTCGGCCTGGTCGGCGAGTCCGGCTCCGGCAAGTCCACCACCCTGTACGAGCTGCTGCGGCTCGCCGCCCCCCAGGCCGGCCGGATCGAGCTGCTCGGCCAGGACACCGCCCGCCTCGACCCCGCCGCCGCCCACCGGCTGCGCGGCAGGCTGCAGATCGTCTTCCAGGACCCGATGGCCAGCCTCGACCCCCGGATGCCGGTCGGCGACATCGTGGCCGAGCCGCTGCACGCGCAGGCCGTACCGCGTGAGGAGGCCGCCCGGCGGGTGCCCGCGCTGCTGCGCCAGGTCGGCCTCGAGGCGGCGCACGCCGACCGCTACCCGCACCAGTTCTCCGGCGGGCAGCGGCAGCGGATCTCGATCGCCCGGGCGCTGGCCGTCCGGCCCGACCTGCTGGTGCTGGACGAACCCGTCTCCGCGCTGGACGTCTCGATCCAGGCCGGGGTGCTCAACCTGCTCCAGCGGCTCAAGGCCGAACTGGGCCTCGCCTACCTGTTCGTCTCGCACGACCTCTCGGTGATCCGGCACCTGGCCGACCGGGTCAGCGTGATGTACCTCGGCCGCACCGTGGAGACCGGCGCGGTCGCCGAGGTGTTCGAGCGGCCCCGGCACCCGTACACCCGGGCCCTGCTGTCCGCCGTCCCGCTGCCCGACCCGGCGGCCGAGCGGGCCCGCACCAAGGTGCTGCTCGCGGGCGACCCGCCGTCCCCGACCGTCCGCCGCCAGGGCTGCCGCTTCCGGGCCCGCTGCCCGGTGTACGCGGCGCTGGACGCCGGCCGGCGCACCCGGTGCGAACAGGAGGAGCCGCAGGCCGCCGAGGCCGCGCCGGGTGTGGACCACACCGCGGCCTGTCACCACCCGGAAGGCCGCTGAGCGCCCGGCCCCGGCCTACAGGTCCCAGCTCTCGGCGGTCGGCGGCCGCCACCGCGGGTTGCCCCGCCGCAGCGCCGCGACCCCGGCCGCCGTGAAGAGCAGGCCGAACAGCACCATGCCGGCCGCGATGCCCAGGTCGCCGAGGCCGAGCTGCCGTGCGAACACCGCGTGGCCGGGCCGGCTGTCGGCCACCAGGACGGTGACCGGGTCGCCGGGCGCCAGGCGGTCCGGGGCGCTGTGCGGGTCGTCGACCTCGAGCCGGTCGGCGGAGGTGGCCCCGGGCAGTGCGACGGTCATCCGGTCCGCCCCCTGCCGCGTGGCCGGCCTGGTGTACTCCACCTCGGCCACCACGGCCGCGACCGGGCGGGCGTGCGCGTAGTCGTGCCGTGTCTCGACGTAGGACCAGCCGAACGCCACCCCCGCCACGGCCACCAGCGGCCCGATCACCACGCCCAGGGCCTGTCCGATGCCCATGCCCGTCCGCGCGCCCCCGCCCATCCGCCCCTCCCCAGCTCGGCTCGGCCGAACCGTACCAGCGCGGGCACCGGCCGGACAGGGGTCGACTTGAGCGCGGGCGCCGGTGACCTGTAATGTTCTCCGGGTCAGACAGGCGCCGCTAGCTCAGTTGGTTAGAGCAGCTG
>NZ_JAIZ01000344.1:11799-16110 GCF_000710465.2 Kitasatospora sp. MBT63
AGCCCAGGCGAGGGGGCCTTCGGCGTCCCCGGGGCGGCCCGGGCCGGCTCAGCCCGGCCGGGAGGTGCCGAGGATCGCGGCCGCCACCTCGGCCGGGGCGTCGATCATCAGCAGGTGCCCGGCCGGGACGGCGGTCCGGAAGGCGCCGCCCAGCCGGGCGGCCAGCGCCCGCTGCCGGACCAGCCAGGGTGAGCCGTCCGTCCGGGCCGCGGCGAGCACCGTGACCGGGGCGTCGGGCAGCGGCCGGGCGGTCCGGAGCGCGGCCAGCGCGGCGGCGTCGTCGAGGTAGGCGGTGTTCTCCCGCAGCAGCGCGCGCAGCGCCCGCCCGGGCCGGTAGCAGCGGCGGAGCAGGTCGGCGGGCACCTCCTCCCGGCCGCGCAGCGAGGCCTGCCGCACCACCAGCCGCCGGGCGGCCGGTCCGCACAGGTAGGGCGCGGCGGCGGCGGTGAGGGCGGCGGCCAGCAGCCGCGCCGCCGCGTCGCGCAGCCCGGGTGCCGGCCGGGGCCTGGGGTCCTCCTCCACGCTGCCGTCCAGCAGGACCAGCGCGGCCGTGCGGTCCGGGTACAGCCGGGCGAAGGCCTCGACGTGGAAGGCGGCGAGCGAGTGGCCGGCCACCGTGACGGGCCCCGGCTCGCCGAGCGCGTCGAGGACGGCCGCGATCCGGTGCGCCTCGCCCGCCGGACCCGGGCGCTCGGCGGCGGGTGCGGGTCCGCTCAGCCCGTAGCCGGGGCGGTCGAAGCGGATCACCGTGCGGTGCGGGGTGAGCAGCGGCACCACCGGGTCCCAGTCGAACCAGCAGCCGCCGAGGCCGCTGGTGAGCAGGCAGACCGGGCCGGTGCCCTCGCGCCGGACGTGCAGCGGCAGCCCGCCGATCCGGCGGATCACCGGCCGGCCCGGGCGGACGGGGTCCTGGATGGTCACATCTGCACCCTAAGCGGGTGGAACCGGTCACCCCGTGCCGACCATCCCCGCGGACCGTGTATTGTCTTCCCCGTCAGACAGGCGCCGCTAGCTCAGTTGGTTAGAGCAGCTGACTCTTAATCAGCGGGTCCGGGGTTCGAGTCCCTGGCGGCGCACCGACAACCGAAGGCCCCCTCGCCCAGACGAGGGGGCCTTCGGCGTCCCCGGCCTCACCCCTCCAGGGACCGGTGGAGCGAGGCCTTCAGCGCGTCGACGAAGGCGTCCCGCACCCCGGGCTCCAGCAGGTCCAGCGACAGGTACGGGTTGAGGTCCTCCAGCTCCACGAGGAGCAGGCCGCCCTCGGGGGTGCGGCAGGCGTCGACCCGCTGGATCCCTACGCCAGCGTGTTCCAGTCGGCGAAGCGCTGGGCGAAGGCGAGGTCCTCGGCGGTGGGCCGGTGGACCGCCAGCTCCCAGCGCCGCTCGGGGTCCGGGGCGTACAGGGCGTACTGGAAGACCCGGTCCACGAAGTAGAAGGAGAGCTCGTGGCGGAACGGGATGCGCGGCTGGATCAGCCCTCCGGTGAGGTCGGCCGTGTCGAGCTCACCGGGCCGCAGGTACGTCAGGCCGACCGAGTCGGCGCCGAGGAGCGGCTTGACCACGTACTCGTCGGCGGCCGGCAGCCGGTCGAGGTGGGCGCGGTCGGCGACGGTCGGGATGACCGGGTGGCCCTCGGCGGTCAGGTCGAGCAGGTACTGCTTGCCCGCCATGTCGCCGCGGCCGGTGAGCGGGTTGTGGACCAGCGTTCCCCGCTCCAGCGCGGCGGCCCGGAAGGCCCGGTACTCGGCCTGGTAGTGGATCACCGGGCCGCTGTTGCGGACCAGCACCGCGTCGAAGCCGTCCATCAGCGCGACGGCGTCCCTCGGGTGGCAGAGCGCGACGGTGAAGTCCTCGCGGAGCCGGTCGGAGAGGTGGACGTCCTCGTCGCCGTAGCGCCGGCCGCGCGCGGGGTAGCTCAGGTCGGTGACGTACAGGATGCTCGGCCGGTCGGTCATCGCGGTGCTCCGGGTGCGCTGATTCGGGTGAGTTCCGGCACCTTACCCAGGCGGGCGAGCGGGCCTACCAGGGATTTTGCGAGCACCCGGGGAGAATTGGGACATAGGTCACCAACACCTGCGAAGTTGATCAGGCAGGATGGATCGGTCCATATCGTCAACCGGGTGAGCGACCGTCACGGGGCTCGCAGGGAGGTCCTCCGGTGCCCCGAACAATCCAGCAGGCCGATCCCGCCGGCCGGCGCGCCGCGCGCCGCCCACGCCGCACCGGCTGGCGCCGGCTGATACCGACCTGGCGCACCGCGCTGGTCGGCCTGATCGCCTCGACGCTGCTCGGGATCGGCCTGTTCGCGCTCGGGATCGTCCTGGTCAGGGTGCCGGACGCGCACGCCGCCGCGACCGCGCAGAGCAACACCTGGCTGTACCAGGACGGGTCGCTGATCACCCGGACCGGACAGACCAACCGGCAGAACGTCACGCTGGACCGGGTCTCGCCCGCCGCGCAGCACGCCGCGCTGGCCGCCGAGGACCGCAACTTCTACGGCGAGGGCGCGGTCAACCTGAAGGGCATGACCCGGGCGGCCGTCAGCACCGTGTCCGGCGGCGGCACCCAGGGCGGCTCGACCATCACCCAGCAGTACGTGAAGAACACCTACCTCAACCAGAAGCAGACCGTCAGCCGCAAGGTGAAGGAGATCTTCATCGCGATCAAGGTCGACGCGACGCAGACCAAGGACGAGGTGCTGGCCGGCTACCTCAACACCTCGTACTACGGGCGCGGGGCGTACGGCATCCAGGCCGCCTCCCAGGCGTACTTCGGGGTCGACGCCGACCGGCTCACCCCCGCGCAGGGCGCGTACCTGGCGGCCCTGCTGAACGCACCGAGCGCCTACGACGTCTCGACCGCGACGCCGCAGGGCAAGCAGAACGCGATCGAGCGCTGGAACTGGGTGCTGGACGGTATGGTCCAGGAGAAGTGGCTGTCCGCCGAGGACCGCGCCGCGGCCGCCTTCCCCGAGGTGCTCCAGCCGCGCAGCGCGCCGGGGCTCTCCGGCCAGGCCGGCTACCTGGTGAACGCCGCCACCTCCTACCTGACCTCGCACGGCATCGTGACCGACGCCGAGCTCGCCCGGGGCGGCTACACGATCAAGCTGAGCGTCGACCCGAAGCGCCAGCGGGCGCTGGAGGACTCGGTGCGCAGCGAGCTCACCGACGGCCTCAAGCCGGACAGCCGCAAGGCGGACGCCGCCGCCCAGGCGGGCGCGGTCTCGGTCGACCCGAGGACCGGCGCGGTGGTCGCGCTGTACGGCGGCGTGGACGCCACCAAGCACTGGATCGACAACGCGACCCGGCAGGACTACCAGGTCGGCTCGACCTTCAAGCCGATCGCGCTGGCCGCCGCGCTGGACAGCGGTGCCCGCACCCAGTCCGGGCAGCGGATCACCGCGGACACCGTCTACGACGGCACCAACCGCCGTCCGGTCCGCGGCGGCAAGGGCGAGCCGTACGCGCCGCCGAACGAGGGCGAGCGCAGCTACGGCCCGATCACCCTGCAGCAGGCCACCGACTGGTCGGTGAACTCGGTCTACGCCCAGCTGGCGCAGGACGCCGGGCTGCAGACCGTCCGGGACACCGCCGTCGCGCTCGGGCTGCCCGCGGACACCCCCGGGCTGTCCGCCCAGGGCGCGATCCCGCTCGGGGTGGCCTCGCCGAGCGTGCTGGAGATGGCCGGGGTGTACGCCACCCTCGACAACGACGGCCGGCAGATCACCCCGTGGCTGGTGGACTCGCTGGAGCACGGCGGCGAGCAGGTGGCGCTGCCCGGGCACAAGGCGACCCAGGCGGTCTCCCAGCAGACCGCGCGGTCGGTGACCTCCATCCTCCAGGGCGTGGTCACCGACCTGGGCGGCACCGCGGCCCGGGCCCAGGGGCTGGGCAGGCCCGCCGCCGCCAAGACCGGTACCACCGACGACGGCCGGTCGGTGTACTTCGTCGGCTACACGCCGGAGCTGGTGACCGCGGTCGGCCTGTTCGGCCAGGACCCGGCGGACGGTTCGCAGGTCTCGCTGAACGGGGTCGGCGGCGGCGGCAACGCGGCAGGCGGGCGCTTCCCGGCGCAGATCTGGACCGCGTATATGAAGGCCGCGCTGGCCGGTCAGCCGGTCAAGCGGTTCCCGGCGGCGCCGGCCGTGGAGCGGGCCCCGGTCCCCACCCCGCCGGCCGCGCCGAGCCCGTCGCCCTCGCCGTCGGCCCCCGCCGACACCCCGGCTCCGAGCCCGTCGCCGTCGGACCGCCCGTCCTGGGGCGGCGACCGCAACCAGGCCCCGGCCACCGGCCGGAACCCGGGACGCCCGCCC
>NZ_JAIZ01000345.1:0-5166 GCF_000710465.2 Kitasatospora sp. MBT63
GGGCGGCCCGGGGGAGGGCGGCGGGAACGGCTACGACGACGGTGGCGGCGGTGAGGGCCCGCAGCGCCGGCGCAACCCGTGGGGCTGGGTGCTCGCCGTGGTGGCGGTGCTGCTCGCGGCCGCCGTCGGCACCGCGCTGGCACTGAGCGGCGGCGGGCACAAGGGCAACGACAACCCGGTGGTGACGCCGCCGCCGACGGTCGCCAGCCAGCCGAGCACGGCGGAGCCGAGCACCGGCCAGCCGTCGCCGTCGCCGGTCCGCACCCAGACCAACCCCGTCACCCGCCAGCCGGAGTCCCCGGTGAACAGCCCGTCGGCGTCGCCGAGCGCGAGCCGCTCGACCTCGCCGTCGCCGTCGGCCTCGCCGTCGGCCAGCGCGTCCAAGTCGCCGACCGGCGCGGCCTCGCCGTCGACGAGCCCGTCCAGCAAGCCGTCCACCTCGCCCTCCGTCCCGGTGAGCCCGCCGGCGACGCCGTAACGGCGCCCACGCACGACGGCCCCCGCCCTTCCCGGGCGGGGGCCGTCGGCGCTCAGCTGCTCAGTTGGTGAAGGCGTCCAGCACCTGCTCGTACTCCTGGCACCACCAGGCGAGTTGGCCGGCCGAGCCGGGGAACAGCGGATCGGCGCGGTGGTCGCCGCGCTGGTAGTGCCACTGCAGCATCCAGAGGTCGTTCAGCCGCTCCCACCAGACCCGGTGCACGGCGGCGGCCATCTCGCGGGCGCCCGCCGCCCCGCTGTCGCGGTAGCCGCGGGCGTAGTGGCGGACCCGGCAGAGGTCCAGGACGCCGGTGACCGGGTCGTTGAAGATCAGGGTGGCCGAGCGGACCGCCTCCTCGGCGGTCGGGTGCAGGCCGAGCTTGTCCCAGTCCAGGACGGCGACCACCCGCCCGCCCCGGTGCAGCAGGTTGAGCCCGTGGAAGTCGCCGTGGGTCCAGCCGGTGGGCGGGGCCGCGGCGGGGGAGGGCCGCAGGTGGCGCCGGGCGGCGAGCAACTCGGCCCGCTCCAGCAGCCGTTGCTCGGCCAGGACGTCGAACGGTCCGTGCGGCGCGGCCCGGCGGGCCAGCCGGAGCAACTGGGCGACCAGCAGCGCGGTCTCGGCCGGGTCGGCGGACAGCCGTCCGGGCGGCTGCCGGACGGGGGCGCAGACCTTCGCCAGCGCGCCGTGCAGCCGGCCTAGCAGCGCGCCGAGGTCGCCGCACTGCTGCTGGTCGAGCTCGGTGCCGTGCCGGTGGACCCCGGCGACCCACGGGAAGAGCGCGAAGTACCGGCCGCCGCAGGCGACCACCGTCCGGCCGTCCTGGGCGGCCAGGGGCGGGGCCACCGGCAGCCCGGCGCGGTGCAGCGCGAGCGAGGCGTGGTGCTGGGCGGTGATCGCCGGGCGGGTCGCGGTGGCCTGGTCGACGTAGCACTTGAGGAAGTAGGTGCCGGCTTCGGTGGTCACCCGGTAACCGCGGTTGAGCAGGCCTTCGGCGACCGGGCGCACCCGCAGCGCCGGCGCGGTGCGGAACTCCCGCAGCACCCGGGCCACGGCGGTGTGGGCGACCGGCGGGCTCAGGGTGCCGACCGGCGGGGCCGCCGGATCGGGCCGGGCCGGCGCCTGCGCTATCGGCCGGCCCGGTGCCGGGGCCCGGTGGCCCGGCAGCGGGACGTGGTTGTCGGCCGGGGCGGACGGACGGGGCAGGAACACCGGTGCGAGCAGCACCGATGCCGGATCGGACGGGGCCGAGGAGTGCGGTTGCGCGGTCACGGCCCGAGCGTAATGCCTGGCGCAATAGGTACTTGACACACTGTTAGGAATATGATTAGGGATGCCCGGGACGGCTCAGTTGTGGTGATCGGCCTGGTGGCGGGCCACGTAGGCGGCGGCCTGGGTGCGCCGTTCCATGCCCATCTTGGCCAGCAGGCTGGAGACGTAGTTCTTCACCGTCTTCTCCGCCAGGTGAAGTTCATTGCCGATCTGCCGGTTGGTCATCCCCTCGCCGATCAGGTCCAGGATCCGCCGCTCCTGCCGGGTCAGCTGGGCGAGCCGCTGGTCCTCCTTCTCGCCCCCTTCGCGCAGCCGCTCCAGCACCCGGCTGGTGGCGACCGGGTCGAGCAGTGACTTTCCGGCCGCCACGTCGCGCACGGCGGAGAGCAGGTCGGTGCCGCGGATCGCCTTGAGGACGTAGCCGGAGGCGCCGGCCATGATCGAGTCGAAGAGCGCCTCGTCGTCCGAGAAGGACGTCAACATCAGGCACCTGATCTGCGGGTGGTGCGAGCGGACCTCGCGGCAGACCTCGACCCCGTTGCCGTCCGGCAGCCGGACGTCGAGCACGGCCACGTCGGGCTGGACCGCCGCGATCCTGGCCAGCGCCTCGGCGGCGGTACCGGCCTCGCCGACCACCTCGATGTCCTCCTCGGTGGACAGCAGATCGTGTACGCCACGGCGGACGATCTCATGATCATCGAGGAGAAAAACTCTGATTTGTCCGTTTTCGCTCACGCTCAAAGCCTCCCATACCGCCCAGCCGGCGTCCGTCCGACCGGATCGGTGACCGTGCGGATGCACCGGGTGCGGAGACCGAATCGATTCCCGTTACCCCCTTACGCCGAGCGGCCTGCCCGGATAGCGTGCGCTGGTGTCCTGACGGCACCGCCGAAGAGAGCTGCGCCACACCCGCTGTTCTCCGGGAGCGAAGAACTAGGACGTCCAAGCGCAAGGGCGCCAAGGGGCGACGCTGGGTAACGTTCTCGCCAGAGGGACGCCGTCGGAAAAGGATCACCACCTGCCGAGCACCCGGCGCGCACACCCAAGCGCGCCGCGCGAGGCGGTGACCGGACCGGTCACCGGCGACCCCGGGCGGCCGGACAGACCGAGGAGTGAACGTGACCGTCAAAAGCACGACGAGGGCGCGCAAGAAGGCCGCCCCCGCCGTCCCTGACAACCTCCGCACGGGCGCGGGAGCCCCCGCGGAGCTCGTACAGCTGCTCACGCCCGAGGGCGAGCGGGTCGAGCACCCGGAGTTCCCCCTGGTGACCACCCCCGAGGAGCTCCGCGCCCTCTACCGCGACCTGGTGCTGGTCCGGCGCTTCGACGCCGAGGCCACCTCGCTCCAGCGCCAGGGCGAGCTGGGCCTGTGGGCCTCGCTGCTCGGCCAGGAGGCCGCCCAGGTCGGCTCCGGTCGCGCGATGCGCCCGGGCGACTACGCCTTCCCGACCTACCGGGAGCACGGCGTCGCCTGGTGCCGGGACGTGGACCCGCTGAACCTGCTCGGCATGTTCCGCGGCGTGAACCACGGCGGCTGGGACCCGAACGAGAAGAACTTCCACCTCTACACCATCGTGATCGGCTCGCAGACGCTGCACGCGACCGGCTACGCGATGGGCATCACCAAGGACGGCGCGGACGACGCGGTGATCGCCTACTTCGGCGACGGCGCCTCCAGCCAGGGCGACGTCAACGAGGCCTTCACCTTCGCCTCGGTCTACAACGCGCCGGTGGTGTTCTTCTGCCAGAACAACCAGTGGGCGATCTCCGAGCCCACCACCACCCAGACCAAGATCCCGCTGTACCGCCGCGCCTCCGGCTTCGGCTTCCCGGGCGTCCGGGTGGACGGCAACGACGTGCTGGCCTGTCTCGCGGTGACCCGCTGGGCGCTGGACCACGCCCGCAGCGGCAACGGCCCGGTGCTCATCGAGGCCTTCACCTACCGGATGGGTGCCCACACCACCTCCGACGACCCGACCCGCTACCGCCTCACCGAGGAGACCGAGGCCTGGAAGGCCAAGGACCCGATCCTGCGGCTCAAGGCCCACCTGGACAAGGAGGGCCTGGCCGACGAGGCGTTCTTCGCCGAGGTCGAGGCCCAGAGCGAGCAGCTCGGCCTGCGGGTGCGCGAGGGCGTCCGAACCATGCCCGACCCGGACCCGACCCTGATCTTCGACCATGTGTATGCCGAGCCGCACACACTGGTGGACGAGGAACGGGCCGAGTACGAGGCGTACGCGGCCTCCTTCGAGGGTGGGGAGAACCTCTGATGGCAGGTCAGCTCAACATCGCCAAGGCGCTCAACGAGGCGCTGCGCAAGTCGCTCGAGAACGACCCGAAGACCGTCCTGATGGGCGAGGACATCGGCAAGCTCGGCGGTGTCTTCCGGATCACCGACGGCCTGCAGAAGGACTTCGGCGAGGACCGGGTGATCGACACCCCGCTCGCCGAGTCCGGCATCGTCGGTACCGCGATCGGCCTCGCGCTGCGCGGCTACCGCCCGGTGGTGGAGATCCAGTTCGACGGTTTCGTCTACCCGGCCTTCGACCAGATCGTCACCCAGCTCGCCAAGATGCACGCCCGTGCGCTCGGCCACGTGAAGATGCCGGTCACCGTCCGGATCCCGTACGGCGGCGGCATCGGCGCCGTCGAGCACCACAGCGAGTCGCACGAGGCGTACTTCGCGCACACCGCGGGCCTGCGGGTGGTCAGCCCGTCCAACGCCAACGACGCGCACTGGATGCTGCGCCAGGCCATCGAGTCGGACGACCCGGTGATCTTCCTGGAGCCCAAGCGGCGCTACTGGGACAAGGGCGAGGTCGAGGACGCCCCCTCGCTGCCGCTGCACGCGGCGCGGATCGTCCGGCCGGGCACCGACGCGACGCTGATCGCGTACGGCCCGATGGTCAAGGTCTGCCAGGAGGCCGCCGCGGCCGCCGAGGAGGACGGCCGCCGGCTGGAGATCGTCGACCTGCGCTCGATCTCGCCGATCGACTTCGCCACCGTCGAGGAGTCGGTCAAGCGCACCGGCCGCGCCATCGTGGTGCACGAGGCGCCGGTCTTCATGGGCCTGGGCGCCGAGCTGGCCGCCCGGCTCACCGAGAGCTGCTTCTACCACCTGGAGGCCCCGGTCCTGCGGGTAGGCGGCTACCACGCCCCGTACCCGCCGTCGCGGGTCGAGGAGACCTACCTGCCGGACCTGGACCGGGTGCTGGACGCCGTCGACCGCGCCCTGGCGTTCTGAGAGGAGCGAGAGCCGTGACCACCGAAGTTCGCTCGCTCCGCGAGTTCAAGATGCCGGACGTCGGCGAGGGCCTGACCGAGGCCGAGATCCTCACCTGGTTCGTCAAGCCCGGTGACACCGTCACGGACGGCCAGGTCGTCTGCGAGGTGGAGACCGCCAAGGCCGCGGTCGAGCG
>NZ_JAIZ01000345.1:5251-24494 GCF_000710465.2 Kitasatospora sp. MBT63
TTCACCGGCACCGTCGACCAGCTGTTCTTCCCCGAGGGCAGCACGGTCGACGTCGGCACCGCGATCATCTCGGTGGCGGTCGCGGGTGCGGCCCCGGCCGAGCCGGCCGCCCCCGCCCCGGTCGCCGCCGTCGCGGCCCCGGCCGAGACCGAGGCGGTCCCGGAGCGCCGCGAGGTGCTGGTCGGGTACGGGCCGCGGACCGGCGGCACCCAGCGCCGGGCCCGCCGTACGACGGCCGCACCCGCCGCCGCCCCGGTGGCCGCCGCCGTGGTGGCCCCGATCGCGGTTCCGGTGCCCGTGCCGGTGGTTCCGGCGCAGGCGCCGGTCGTCGAAGGGGACCGCCCGCTGGCCAAGCCCCCGGTGCGCAAGCTCGCCAAGGACCTCGGCATCGACCTGCGGACCGTGGTGGCGACCGGTCCCGGCGGGGTGATCACCCGCGAGGACGTGCACTCCGCCGTCGTTCCGGTGGCCCCGCAGGTCGGGATCCCGGTGGTCGAGGCCCCGGCACCGGCCGCCGCGCCCCAGCCGGTGGCGGTGGCCGCCGACGCGGGTGCCGGTTCGGTCGCGGGCTCGGTCCCGGGCGCGGGCGATGTGCGGATCCCGGTCAAGGGCGTCCGCAAGGCGACCGCCGCGGCGATGGTCTCCTCGGCGTTCACCGCGCCGCACGTGACCGAGTTCGTGCAGGTCGACGTGACCCGCACGATGAAGCTGGTGCGCAGGCTCAAGGAGAGCGGCGAGCTGGGCCAGGGCGTGCGGGTCAGCCCGCTGCTGCTGGTCGCCAAGGCGCTGCTGACGGCCATCCGCCGCCACCCCGAGGTCAACGCCAGCTGGGACGAGGCGGCTCAGGAGATCGTCCTCAAGGGCCAGGTCAACCTCGGTATCGCCGCGGCCACCCCGCGCGGTCTGATCGTGCCGAACATCAAGGACGCCGGCTCCCAGACGCTGCCGCAGCTCGCCGTCTCGCTCGGTGATCTGATCGACACGGCGCGGCAGGGCAAGACCTCCCCGGCGGACATGCAGGGCGGCTCGGTGACCATCACCAACGTCGGCGTCTTCGGCGTCGACACCGGCACCCCGATCCTCAACCCGGGCGAGGCGGCCATCCTGGCCTTCGGCGCGGTGCGGGACCTGCCGTGGGTGCACAAGGGCAAGGTGGTGCCGCGCCAGGTCACCACGCTGGCGCTCTCCTTCGACCACCGGCTGGTCGACGGCGAGCTCGGCTCCAAGGTGCTCGCGGACGTCGCGGCCATCCTGGAGCAGCCGAAGCGCCTGATCACCTGGGGCTGACGCCCCCGGAGCACGGCGAAGGGCCCCGTTCCCCGGGCAGGGGAGCGGGGCCCTTCCGCGTCCGGCTACCGCCGGGCGGCCCGGCGGACGGTGTACAGCACGCCGAGGCCGAGCGCGAGGCAGGCGCCGGCCGCGCCGAACAGGAAGCCGGTCGGCGCGGAGGGGCCGGTGGAGGCCAGCTCGGCGGCGGGGGCGGCGGCTGGTGCGGTGGTCGGCGCGACCGGGGACTGGGGTGCGGAGTCCTTGACCGCGGCCGGTACCGCCGCGGGCTTGTCGGCGGCCTCGGTGGCGGCCTTGGTCGGGGTCGCGGTCGGGGTGCCGGCCGGCGCGGCGGGGGCCGGGGCGGGAGCCGGGTGCTCGACGTCGAGGTCGAGGATGTTCGCCTTCCCCTGCTCGGTCCGGCCGGCGTAGATCTGGATCCGGGTCTGGTCCGCCGGGGCGTCCGCGGACAGGCCGACCCGGAACACGAACCGGTGGGCCCGGCCGTCGGCGAGCGGCTCGGCGAGCGCGGAGGTGTCGGTGCTGATCATCGGGTCGCAGCCGTAGCGCATCGCCAGCGGGGTCCACCTGCCGTGGTCCATGACCTCCACCGACAGCTCCTCGATCTTCAGCATGGTGCCGATGCCGTGGCCGCTCGCCCGCTCGTTGTAGAGCGAGAAGGCCGGGGCGACCAGGTCGATCGGCTTGCCGCTGAAGTTGCCCTCCTCGATGCCGATCTCGATCTTCGGGCCGCCCGCGGTGATGGTGGTGGGGGTGGGCGCGACGAAGCCGGTCACCGTGTCGGCCGACCGGAAGCCGAACGCGGTGGCGCTCGGGGCGGCCTTCGCGGGCCGGTCGCCGCAGGCGTGGGCGGTGCCGGCGCCGATGGTCAGGGGAAGCCCGGTACCGAGGGCGAGGGCGGCGACGGTGGCGGCGGAGGAGCGGACAATACGGGAGATAACGGGCGTGCGCATGACAGGGGTCCCCAAGGGCGCTGAAACGGCGGTGTGTTGGCTGAAGGTGTCCGGCGCGTCGGTCCCCCCGGCCGTACCGCCGGTTCCGTTCTCTCCGTGCCCTTCACCCTCATAGACGTCCATCCCCGCCGGGGGTTGCAGGTGGTTCCGACCTTTTCCGGGAACCTCGGACGGCCACCGGGGATACTGCTCGGGTGGCCGACCCGTCGATAGTCCAGCGCCCCGCAGTCGAACCCGCCGAGCCCCCGGCACCGCCCGGCCCACGGCCCTCGCTGCGCCGGGACGTCTCGCTCCCGGCGCTGCTCGCGGGCCTGGTCTGCATCGCGGTGTCCTTCTCCGGCCCGCTGGTGGTGGTGCTCGCGGCCGCCGCCGCGGGCCACCTGGACCAGGCCCGCACGGCGTCCTGGATCTGGGCGGTGTCGATCGGCAGCGGGCTGACCTGCCTGCTGCTGTCCTGGTGGACCAGGACGCCCGTGATCACCGCCTGGTCCACCCCGGGGGCGGCCCTGCTGGTGGGCAGTCTCGGTGCGTACCCGTACCGCGACGCGGTCGGCGCCTTCCTGCTGAGCAGCGCCGTGGTGGCGCTGTTCGGGGTGACCGGGCTGTTCGGCCGGCTGATCCGGGCGATCCCGGCCGGGATCGTCAACGCGATGCTGGCGGGCATCCTGTTCACCTTCGGCGCCGGGATCTTCACCGAACTCCGGGGCGCCCCGGTCCTGGTGCTGGGCTGCTTCGCCGCCTTCCTGCTGGCCAAGCGGCTGGTGCCGCGGTACGCGGTACCGATCGCACTGCTCGCCGGCGCGGTACTGGCGGCGGCCACCGTGGGACTCCCACTCAACCTCGGCGCGGGCGGACCCACGGTGCCGGTCCTCACCGTCCCGGGCTTCTCCTGGGCGGCCGCGGTCGGCCTGGCCCTGCCGCTCACCATCGTGGCGCTCGCCTCCCAGAACGCCCCCGGCCTCGGCATCATGCGGGCCTCGGGCTACCGGCCGGACGACCGGCTGCTGATCGGCGCGACCGGCGGACTGTCCGTGCTGCTGGCGCCGTTCGGCTCCCCCGGGGTCAACCTGGCGGCGATCACCGCGGCCATCTGCACCAGCCCGGAGAGCCACCCGGACCCGCGCCGCCGCTACATCGCGGGGATGTCGGCCGGCGTCCTCTACCTGGTGGTGGGCAGCTTCGGCGGGGTGCTGGTCAGCCTGTTCACCGGCCTGCCGCACGCGCTGATCGCGGTGATCGCGGGGGTCGCCCTGCTCGCCTCCTTCCAGGGCAGCCTGGCGGCCGCCCTCGGGGACGAGAAGGGCCGCGACGCCGCCGTGGTGACCTTCCTCGCCACCGCCTCGGGAATGAGCCTATTCGGTATCGGCGCCGCCTTCTGGGGCCTGCTGCTCGGACTGGCCACCCATCTGCTGCTCCACGCCCGCCGCCGGGCCTGAGCCGTCCGCACCCGGCCGGCCCGCCCGGCGGGTTCGCCGAACGGACCGAATTCGGCCCAACCGGCGGGTAGGCTTTGCCCGTTCGAATGCGGGGGCCGCGAAGGATGCGTAACTGCCGGACCCGCATGCCGAATTGGCAACACGAACGGTATCCGGAAGGCACTTCCGTGACCGGCACTGTCGGGGCGCGTCCGAGCAACCGGGGATCTGGAAATTGAGCGAGCCGAGCGAGCCGGACGAGGTCCGGGACAGCGTCGACGCCCCGACCGCAGGAGCCTCCCGGATGGCCCGGCGCCGGCGGACACTGCTGGCGGTGACCGTGGTCTCGGCGGTGCTGGCCGGTGGTGGCCTGGCCGCGTCCTCGCTGGTCAAATCGCCCGCCGAACGCGCCGCCGACACCGCACCGCCGCCCCTCACCCTGCTCACCGCCCCGGTCACCCGGCAGGTCCTCGCCCAGTCGACGGTCACCCGCGGCCAGGTCTACCCGCCGACCCAGTACAACGTGTCACCGGTGGCGGCCTCGGCCGACGTCACCCAGCTGTACGTCTCCCGGCTCGCGGTCAGGTCCGGTGACCAGGTCGCCAACGGGCAGCTGCTCGCGGAGGTCTCCGGGCAGCCGCTGTTCGTCCTGCGCGGCCCGGTGCCCGCCTACCGGGACATCAAGCCCGGCAGCACCGGCCCCGACGTGGCCGAGCTGCAGGCCGCGCTGGCGCAGCTCGGGTACGGCCGCGGCGGTGACCCGAGCGGCACGTACGGCCCCGGGACCGCCGAGGCCGTCACCGGCCACTACCGGCACCTCGGGTACAGCGCGCCGACCACCGGCGCCGCCACCCAGCAGGCCGTCGACGCCGCCCGCAAGGCGGTCGAGGCCGACCAGCAGGCGGTCGACGCGCTGAAGGCGCAGCAGGCGGCCGGCGCCGCCCCCGCGGGCACCGGCACCGCCGGCGCGTCCGGCTCGGCGGCCCCGCCCGCCGCCGGCCCGGAGCAGCAACTCGCCGCCGCCCGGCGGAAACTGGCCGAGGACCGCGAGACGCTGGCGCAGGCCCAGGCGGTGAACGGCCCGATGGTGCCCGCCGGCGAGGTGGTCTTCCTGCCCGAACTCCCCGCCGTGGTCACCGCGGTGAACGCCCCGGTCGGATCGCCGGTGTCCGGCCCGCTGCTTTCGCTCACCGGCGGGCAGCTGGCGGTGACCGGCCAGCTCGGCCCGGCGCAGGCGGCCGGGATCACCCCGGGGATGGAGGTCGAGATCCTCTCCGAGACGACCGGCCGGACCGTCCGGGGGACCGTCGCCGAGCTGGGCTCCCCGACCACCACGCCACCGGCCGGCCGGGTGATCGCGATCGGCGGACCGGCCGCCGGGTCCGCCGCCGGACCGGCCGGCGCCAACCCGGGCGCCCCGGCCCAGGGCGGCCCGCAGGCCCCCGCGTTCGTGCCGGTGCAGATCGCCCCGGCCGAACCGCTGCCCCCGGCGTTCAGCGGCCAGAACGTCCGGATCACCGTGCTGCGCGGCGCCCGGCCCGAGCCGGTGCTGAGCGTGCCGGTGGCGGCGGTGTTCACCGACGCGGCCGGGCAGACCGCCGTCACCAGGGTGGCCGCCGCCGGCCGGCGGATCACCGTCCCGGTGGCCACCGGGGTCAGCGCCAACGGCTACGTCGGCGTGAACGCCGTCGGCGGCGGGGAGTTGGCCGAGGGCGACCAGGTGGCGGTCGGCCGGTGAGCACACCGCGTACGGCTCCCGAAGCAGCCCCCGAATCAGCCCCCGCGGCCGCTCCGCCCGTCATCCGGCTGGCCGGGGTGGGCCGCAGCCACCCCGGGCCGCCACCGGTCACCGCCCTGCACCCCTGTGATCTGACGATCCGTCAGGGCGAGTACGTGGCGGTCACCGGACCGTCCGGCTCCGGCAAGTCGACGCTGCTGCACCTGCTCGGGCTGCTGGACACCCCGACCACCGGCCACTACGAGCTGGACGGCATCGACACCGCCGGCCTGCGCGACCGGGACCGCTCGGCCCTGCGAGGCCGCCGGATCGGCTTCGTCTTCCAGTCCTTCCACCTGCTCCCGCACCGCACCGCCGAGGAGAACGTGCTGCTGGCCCAGGTCTACAACCGCACCCCGCGGGCGCAGCGCCGGCGGGCCGCCCGGGCGGCGCTGGAGCAGGTCGGACTCGGCCACCGGACGGACGCGCTGCCGACCACGCTGTCCGGTGGCGAACGCCAGCGGGTCGCCATCGCCCGGGCGCTGGTCAACCGGCCCAGCCTGCTGCTGTGCGACGAGCCGACTGGCAACCTGGACTCGGCCAACGCCGCGGCCGTGCTGGAGCGTTTCGACCGGCTGCACCAGGAGGGCTACACCCTGGTGGTGATCACCCATGACCCGGCGGTGGCCGCCCGGGCGCCCCGGGCGGTGCGGATCGCGGACGGGCGGCTGAGCGAGCCGGTGGCGGTCTGAGATGGGCCGGTCCGTGCTGGCCCGGTCCGAGCCGCCCGGGGCGTCGGCCCGGCTGGGCCCCGTCGACCTGGTCGCCGAGGCCCTGGCCGGGGTGCTCCAGCGGCCCGGCCGGTCGGTGCTGACCATGCTCGGCACGGTCCTCGGCATCGGCGCGTTCGTGGCCGTACTCGGACTGACCGCCACCGCTGCCGGGCAGATCGGCCGCCAGTTCGACCTCACCAAGGCGACCACCGTCACGGTCACCGACCACCCGGCGCAGGACGGCCTCGCCCCCGGGGCCAGGCCGCCGACCAGCTTCCCCGCCGACGCCGACGCCCGGGCGGGCGCGATCGACGGGGTCAGTTCGGCGGGCGTCTGGTGGCGGGTGGCCGCGGACGGCCTGCGGATCTCGTCCTCGCCGACCGCCGACGGCACGGCCGGACAGGGCCTGTCGGTGTTCGCCGCGACCCCCGGCGCGGTCGCCGCGATCGGGCCGACGCTGGCCTCCGGGGTGACCCTGGACCGGTACGTCGAGCAGGCCAGGCTGCCGGTGGTGCTGCTCAGCGAGGCGGCCGCCGGCCGGCTCGGGGTGACCCGGCTGGACGCCCAGCCGGCGGTCTTCATCGACGGCCTGCCCTACACCGTGGTCGGCGTCTACCGGGACGTCCAGCGGCTGCCGGACACCCTGCTCGGCCTGATCATCCCCAGCACCACCGCGCTGGACCGCTTCGGCAATCCCGGCCTCGGTGACGAGCAGGCCGCCCACCTGCTGGCCGCCACCCGGACCGGCGCCGCCCCGGTCGTCGCCGCACAGCTGGCGGTGGCGCTGCGCCCGGACGCGGCCGAACGGCTCACCGTCACCCCGCCGCCGGACCCGCACAGCCTCCGGGACCACGTCACCTCCGACCTGACCGGGCTCTTCCTGGCCCTGGCGGCGATCTGCCTGGTGGTGGGGGCGGTCGGGATCGCCAACACCACCCTGGTCGCGGTGCTGGAACGGACCGAGGAGATCGGCCTGCGCCGCTCGCTGGGCGCCCGCACCCACCACATCGCCGCGCAGTTCCTCACCGAGTCCACCGCCCTGGGCACGCTCGGCGGACTGATCGGTACCGGCCTCGGTGTGCTGGTGGTCGTCGCGGTGGCCGCCGTACGGGAGTGGACCGCCGTCCTGCAGCCGCTGGCGACCCTGCCGGCCCCGCTGATCGGCAGCCTGGTCGGGCTGCTGGCCGGCCTGTACCCGGCGGTCCGGGCCGCCCGCACCGACCCGCTGCAGGCGTTGCGCAGCGGCTGAGCCCCCGGCCGGACGGCGCCGCGGACCCCGGCCCTCCGGCCGCTGTCGCGCCGGGGTGCGCCGAACCGGTGAGGCCTTGCTCCCATGGGGCGAACTTCCGTCCGCCGCCGACCGGTCGCGACACGCGCAGGGTACGTCTTCCCGACCACCCCACCCGAGCGCCCCGCCGGGTGACCGGAGCACCGAGGACGACCCGTATGCCGTCTGGCACTCATGGCCGCTTCGTCCGGAGTACCGCAGCGCTGGTGCTGATCTCGGCCGCCGCGCTGCCCGCCGCGCTGGAGCTGGCCGCACCCTCGCCGTCCACGGTGATAGGACCCCCGGCCGGTCCGCTCACCGACCACGCGGCGCCGCCGCGCAGCCCCCAGCAGGCGGACCTGCGGGCACCCGGGACCGCACCGACCGTCGACATAAGGCGCTCCGGTGACCCGGCCAACCGGATCACCCTGGTCCTGCTCGGCGACGGGTACACCGAGGACCAGCAGGTGATGTTCCGGGACCAGGCGGACCGGGCCTGGCACGCGCTGATGGAGATCGAGCCGTTCCGCAGCTACCAGGGCTACTTCAACATAAGGCGGGTCGACGTGGTGTCCCCGTCCTCCGGCATCGCCGAGGGCGAGAGCGGCAGCCGGAGCGTGAGCACCCCGCTCGGCATGCACTTCTGGTGCGAGGGCACCGCCCGGCTGCTGTGCGCCGACGAGTCCGCCACCGCCCGGTACGCGGGCGAGGGCGACGGGCCGCAGTACCTGATCGCACTGGCCAACTCCAGCGAGTACGGCGGCGCGGGCGGCACCGGGGTGACCACCCTGTCCGGCGGCAGCCCGGACGCCGGGCGGATCCTCCAGCACGAGATCGGGCACACCGTGGGCGAGCTCGGCGACGAGTACGACAGCGCCCCGGACGACGGCGGCTACCCCAACCTCTCCACCGTCGACGCCGAGGAGATGCGGCGCACCAAGGTGAAGTGGTGGCGCTGGCTGGACGCGCAGTCGCCGGACGGCGGCGGCACCGTCGGCGCGTACCGCAGCGCCAACGGGCTCTACCGGCCCACCGAGGACTCGGTGATGCGCACCCTGGGCGGCACCTACAACCTGCCCTCCCGGGAGGCGATCCTGGAGCAGATCTACCGGCGGGTCCGCCCGGTGGACGCGCCCAGCCCGGCGCCCGGCACGGTGAGCGGCCCGACCCGGCTGACCGTGCACCCGCTGCAGCTGGTCGGGGCGCGGCAGCTGAAGGTGGACTGGACGGTGGACGGGGTGGCGGTGGAACCGCAGGCCCCCGACCGGACCTGGCTGGACACGGCGATGCTGCCGCTGGCCCCCGGTCAGAAGGCCACCGTGAAGGCCACCGTCACCGACACCACCGACTGGGTGCGCGACGAGGCCTTCCGGGACGAGTTCATGACGCGTTCGGTGAGCTGGACCGTGACCGGCTGAGCGGCGGCCCGCCGCCCCCGCGCGCCCGGCCCGACCCTGCGGAATAGATCATTTGATGGGATGACTAGCCTGGGGTCACTATGACCGTGGACCCCGTGGGCACCGTCCGCTCCGTATCCGTACCCGGCCCCGGGCCCGCCGAGGCGTCCACGACCGCGCCGCCACCGGCCCTGCCGGGGCCGCCCGGCGGACGGGCCGCCTGGCTGGCCTGGGCGATCGGCTGCACGGTGTACGTGCTGGCGGTGGTGCACCGCACCAGCCTCGGGGTCGCCGGACTGGACGCCACCGAGCGGTTCGGGATCGGCGCCTCGGCGCTCTCCACCTTCTCCATCCTCCAGGTGCTGGTCTACGCGGCCATGCAGATCCCGGTCGGCCTGCTGGTCGACCGCTTCGGACCGCGCCGGGTGCTGCTGCTGGGCGTCCTGCTGATGAGCGCCGGCCAGCTGGCGTTCGCGCTCAGCACCTCGTTCGGGCCGGCGCTCGGCTCCCGGGCGGTGCTCGGCTGCGGCGACGCGATGACCTTCATCAGCGTGCTGCGGATCGCCGCCCGCTGGTTCCCGGCCGCCCGCAACCCGCTGGTCGCCCAGCTGACCGGACTCGCCGGGATGGGCGGCAACCTGGTCACCACCGTGGTGCTCGCCGAGGCCCTGCACCGGGAGGGCTGGACCTTCTCGTTCGGGGTGATCGCGGTGGCCGGCGTGGCGGTCGCGGCGCTGGTCGCGCTCGGGCTGCGGGAGGGCCCGGAGACCGGGGCCGCAGGCGGGGCCGCCGCTGCCGCCACCACCGGGCCGCGCCCGTCCGTCCGCCGGCAGATCCGCGACTCCTGGCAGGAACCGGGCACCCGGCTCGGCATGTGGGTCCACTTCACCACCGCCTTCCCCGCCTCGGCCTTCGGCCTGCTCTGGGGACTCCCCTACCTGGTCGAGGGCCAGGGCATGAGCCGGGGCGAGGCCGGCGGACTGCTCACCCTGCTGGTGTTCAGCAACATGGCCTTCGCACTGGTCTTCGGCCGGCTGGTCTCCCGGACACCCGCCACCCGGATGCCGATCACCCTCAGCGTCATCACCGCCACCGCACTGTGCTGGGCGCTCGCGCTGGCCTGGCCGGCCGGACACCCGCCGCTGTGGCTGCTGGTGGTCCTGCTGGTGGTGATGGGCAGCAACGGCCCCGCCTCGCTGGTCGGCCTCGACTACGCCCGCTCGTACAACCCGGCTCAGCGGCTGGGCACCGCCTCCGGCATCGCCAACATGGGCGGTTTCATCGGCGCCATGCTCACCCTGCTGGGCATCGGCGTCCTGCTCGACGCGTTCTCGGACGGCGCCGGGTACACCGCGGACACCTACCGGTGGGCGTTCTGCTGGCAGTTCCTGCCGCTCGCAGGCGGCACGCTGATGATCCTGCGGCTGCGCCGGGCGGTCAGGCGGGCGGGCCGGCCCGCCTGACCGCGGTCCGGGCCGCAGCCCGCCGCTACGGTCCGCGCTACAGCTCGCCGGCCGCGCGGAGCAGGGCGGCGATCCCGGCGGCATCGCCGTGGATCCGGGCCCGGCCGAGCTCACAGGTGAGCGGCCCGGAGCCGCGGGGTTCGCGGCTCGGCGGACGCGGCGACGCCAGCCGGCGGGCCAGGTCCACCATCTTGAGCCGGCCGCAGCGCACCAGCGCCCGGCCGCCCCTGATCCCGACCCGCTCGACGCTCCGGCACTCGTAGTACGGGCCGAACGGTGGCCCGCTGTCCTCGCCGGGGCCGGGGACCACGAACGCCATCTCGCCGTGCCGGCAGTGCACCGTCCCGTCCGAGCGGAGGTGGACGCCCTCGTGGTCGTCCCGGTCGACCTCCGCCAGAACCTCCACCCGTTGGCCGATCGCCTCGGCGAGGCTCTCCGCCATCCGGCGCTGCTGCTGCGGCACGTCCGTGTCGCCCCGCCGGATCGACGGCAGCAGCTCACCGGTGACCCAGTCCTGGAACGGCCGGGCGGCCGGCTTGTCGGAGCGCAGCACGAGGCGGTAGAGACCCGCCTCGCTGATCACCCCGATCATCGGGTTCCTACCCTCGTAGGGTTTCTGACCTGCGGAAACCTGCATACCCTCGGTCACACCTAGGGTTGCCAGCCGCAGGTCCACCACCCTGGCGAGACCTGTGGGCAGGCCCGCGGCGGTGTCGCTGGGGTTCTTCCTCCCCAGCACCTTGCACACGTCCGCCGTGACGAACCACGGCTCGCCGTCGATCATGACGACCCGGATCGGCTGCCCGGTGACCGGGAAGCTCGTCCTGACCAACACCATGTCGGCGTCGTTCATCCGCCGCCCCTCCTTCACTCGTGGTGACGGGCCGACCGGGACAACGAGGCCGGACGGACGGCGTACCGGCACCGCGCGGACGAACGGGAGTGCGGAGCGCGGACCCCGGCGTGCGGCCCGGGGCCTACATCCGGCCGGATGTAACGGCCGGTGGTGGGGATGATCAGGGCGTCAGTGCGAAGTTGGCCAGCACCCGGGCGGCCAGCTCGGTGTCGCCGTTGACCCGGACCGCGCCGCCCACCGCCTGCGGCCGGACCCGCCCGCAGGCGAGCCGGACGTAGGTCTCCCAGTCGAGGGTGAGCCGGACGTCCGGGGCGAGGGTGACCGAGGCGTCGACGGCGGCGCGGCCGGCCTCGTCCACCCGCACGGTGCGCTGGAACTCCATCGGTCCGGTCACGTCGACGACGACCGCTGCGCCGGCCGGCGCCCCGGCCAGCTTGGCCACCACCCGGGGCAGGCCCTCGACCAGGAAGTCGCGGGTGACCGCGGCGGCGGGCGAGTCCAGGTTGCCCGGGGTGCCCAGCGCGCGGCGCAGGTCCTGCTCGTGCACCCAGACGTCGAACGCCCGGGTCCGCAGCAGCTGGCTGTAGGGGACGTCCCGGGAGAGCGGCCCGGCCGGCCAGCGGACCAGGTCGTCGGGGCCCTGCTTGGCACCCCGCAGGGCCCGGCTGCGCCGGATGACGGTGTACTCCAGCTCGCCGGTCAGCTCGACGGGCGTGTGGCAGCGCCGCTTGTCGACCGGCAGCTCCATGTACCGGGCGAACTCGCCGGTGACGTGCCGCAGGTCGCGCGGGAGGGAGTGGATCGGCCGGGGGTCGCCGAGCAGCTCGGACTCGACGCCGATGATGTGGGAGACCACGTCCCGGACCGACCAGCCGGGGCACTCGGTGGGCCGGTTCCACGCGTCGGTGGGCAGCGCGGCCAGCAGCTCGGATATCGACTCGATGGAGTGGAGCCACGCGTCGGTGTACGCCTGCACGGTCTGGTTCTCCGTCACGGGAATCTCCGGTCCTCCGTCAGCTTCCGTCCCGCGCGGCCCGGGAGTGAGGGGGAGACTCCTGAGCTTCCGGGCGCACGCGCTACCCGCACGTTACGCTGCCGGGTGACAGCAGGGCAGCGCTTTCGGGTGATGATCGTAGGACTCTTGCCGTGGACGGTGGTACTGTGCGCGCTTCTTTGATCCAACTCGCGGTCTCCGACTCCGAGCCGGCCGCCGAACGGCGGGCCAGGGCCGCTGCTCTGGTCCGGGCCCAGGAAGGGGCGGACCTGGTGGTCCTGCCCGAGCTCTGGCCGCTGGGCGGGTTCGCCTACGAGTCCTGGGGCGCCGGGGCGGAGACGCTGGACGGCCCTACCGTGGAGACCATGTCGGCCGCCGCCGCGGCGGCCGGGGTCTGGCTGCACGCGGGTTCGATCGTCGAGCGCGATCCGGACGGCCCGATCTACAACACCTCGCTGCTGTTCGCCCCCGACGGCGAGCTGGCGCACACCTACCGGAAGATCCACCGCTTCGGTTTCGACAGCGGCGAGGCGGTGGTGATGGGCGCCGGGCAGGAGATCGTCACCGCCGCCACCGACCTCGGCCGGCTCGGCCTCGCCACCTGCTACGACCTGCGCTTCCCCGAGCTGTTCCGGGCCCTGCTGGACGCCGGCGCCGAACTGCTGGTGGTCCCGGCCGCCTGGCCGGCCCGCCGCCGCGAGCACTGGACCCTGCTCGCCCGGGCCCGCGCGGTCGAGGAGCAGGCGTACGTACTGGCCTGCAACACCGCGGGCACCCACGGCGGGGTCGAGCAGGCCGGGCACAGCCTGGTGGTCGATCCCTGGGGACGGGTGCTGGCGGAGGCCGGCACCGAGGAGGAGGTGATCACCGTGGAGTTCGACCCCGCGGAGGTGGCCAAGGCCAGATCGGAATTCCCCGTGCACCGGGACCGGCTGCTCGGCATCCCGGCACCGGTCCAGCGCTGACCGCCCGCCCGGCCCCGACCGTCCGTCCCGCCCGGGGGCGCCGGCCGGCGCCCGGGCCGCTCCCTACCGTGCTTGACATGCCCGGCCGGGGTGTGCGCAACTTCTGAGAAGGTGAGCCTGCGTCGCGTTCAGGCCGGTGGAGGAGGGGGAGGTCGGGGTGCCCGAGTCGAGCATGTCCGGGTCCGGCCCCGGCCGTACCCTGCAGGGCTTCGGCGTACCGGGCTTCGGCCTGCCCGGGGCCGGCCTGGCCGGCGGCCCGGACGGCCGGGCCGCGATCAAGCGCAACAGCCTGCGCGAGCAGATCGCGGAGGCGCTGCGCGAGGAGATGATGGCCGGCCGCCTCCCGGCGGGCCGCAACTTCACCGTCAAGGAGATCGCCGACCTGTACGGCGTCTCGGCCACCCCGGCCCGGGAGGCACTGGTCGACCTGGCCGCCCAGGGACTGCTCCGGGCCGAGCACCACCGCGGCTTCACCGTCCCCGAGTTCGGCTGGGCCGACTTCCTGGAGATCTTCGAGGCCAGGACCCTGCTCACCGACAGCGCGATCCGCCAGCTGCTGGTCCGCGCCCCCGGGTACGACTGGGGCCGGCTGCCCTCGCTGCGCCGCCGGGCCGTCGCCGCCACCCAGGCCTCCCGGGCCGGGCAGCTGGACGTGCTGGTCGGGTGCGACCTGCGGTTCTGGCAGGAGGCGGCGGCGCTGCTCGGCAACGCCCGGATCGCCGAGTACCTCGGCTGGCTGCGGGTGCAGTCGTGGATGTTCGCGGCGCCGTACCTGCGGGCGGCGGGCGATCTCGGCGGCGTCTGCTGGGACCGCCACGGCGAACTGGTGGACCGGATCGAGGAACGGGACGTGACCGGCGCCAAGCGCGTGGTCAACGAGTACAACGTCTTCACCGTGGAGCTGCTGGCCCGGCTGACCGGCCAGCCGCTGGAGTCGGTCTCGGTGCTGGCGCTGCTGCGCGACGCACCGGACGCCGGGCCGCCCGGACTCCCGCCGGCGTCGGCCGGATCCGAGCGGGACGAGCGGGTGGAGCGGGTGGAGCCGTCCGTCGGCCGGGCCGGGCCGGGCCTCGGCCGGGTGCCGCAGCCGCGCTTCGTCCCGCCGGGCCGGTTCGGGCGCCCGCTGCGGCTGCCGCAGCCGGAGAACGGGGAGCCGGCGCCGGGCCGGTAGGGTGGGCGGTCATTGTCCGCCCGCCGACGGTGCCCCGCGCACCGGCGCCCGCCCACCGGAGAGGGTGAGCCGGCCCATGGCCTGCGACCTCTGGCTCGTCCCGCTCGTGGACGTCCTGACCAACAGCCCGGAGAACCCGTTCCGGGACGACCTGGTCCGCTACAACGCGGTGCTCGCCGCCCACGGACTGCCCGAAGTCCCGGTCTACCAGTACGTACCGGGGATCAGCGGGGAGGTCGAGCCGATAGCCGCGTTCGACTACGACTCGCTGCACTTCCTGCGCCGGGCCTACATGCTGGGCCTCACCGGTTTCGAGATCACCCCGGTGGACGCGCTCGGCGGCGACTACGAGCAGCTGCTGGAGATGTTCGAGTCCACCGCCGAACAGTCCCACCTGGTCTGGCACTTCGACCACGCGGGCGCCTACGTGCCGGTCGACTTCCAGCTGCCGCTGGTGGACGACGGCCTGCTGGTGGCCGGCGGCCCGCTCGGCTCCTCGTTCGGGCTGCTGCGCGAACTCCAGGCGGTGGCGCCGGTGCTGGGCATCGACGTGCTCAACCCGCCGGCCCCCACCCGCCCGCTCGGCCCGACCGAGCTGCAGCAGCCGTTCGGGCCGCCGCTGGACGACCTGCACCCGTACGCCCGCGAGCGGCACGCCTGGGCCGGGCTGTACGCGGCCGCCACCAGGAGCGTCACCCAGGGCTCCATGGTGGTCTTCGCCTGACCGGCCGGGCCCGGCCCTCCGGGCCCGCCGGCGCGCACCCCGGCCCGGCCGGGGCGCGCGGCTCAGCGCAGCGGGCCCTCCGGCGGCCGCTGGCGCGGCATGGTCGGCCGGGTGCCCGGCGGCGGCAGCACCCGTACCTGGGCGCCCACCCCGATCTCGCTGCGGCCGCCCCACAGGCCCGGTGCCTGGGTCGGCAGCTGGGTCATCGAGGCCCGGAACTCCAGCATCCACTCCGAGGTCTCGCTGCGGACCATGTCCGAGACGTCCTCGCAGAACCGGCGCAGCACGCCGAGGCAGCGCTCGGCGGCCTCGCCGGCGGTGCCCTCGGTGGGGCCGAGCACCTCACGGACGCACTCCGAGGCCCAGTCGAACTGGAAGGCCTCCAGGCGGCGCTGGAGCGCCTGCGCGGTGGAGACGTCCCGCATCCAGCCCGAGGTCAGCCCGAAGGCGCGGTCGGCCAGCAGGCAGGCCGCCGACAGCGCCAGTCCGACGTACCCCCACTCGGCCGCCCGGTCCAGCACGCCGGTCAGCGCGACCAGCGGGCCGCTCACCCCGGCGACCGCGAAGGCCGCCGCGCCGAAGCGCAGCAGCCGGGCCCAGCGGCGCTTCCAGATCCGGTCCCGCCGGTACCAGTCGATCGCCTCGACCGCCCGCTCCTCGGACCAGCGGTAGAGCTCCTCCAGCCGCTCGGCGGGCTCGCCCCAGTCCCCGAGCGGGAACTGGCGCGCACTCAGGTCGGCGCGGCGGCGCGTGGGGGCGCGCCGCGCGGCGACGGGCAGGGCGGGCTGGTCCTCCTCGCCGACGTCCTTGCCCCAGGCACTCTCCTCGGGCTGCATTTCCGGCTGGCTCACCTGTGGCGCTCCCTGTGGCGGGGTGACTGCGGCGGTCCGGAGGGTACCGGGACCGACAGTGTGTGGATCTGATGCTGCATCGGTCCGACGGCCGGTCCGGCCGGCTCGGGTCCGGCCCGGTCCGACGCCGCGTGCGGGTGCGGGCCGCCCATGGTGTCGTGTCCCGGCGCGCGGCCGGGCATCGGTCCAACAGCACTTCTTACCGCCAAATGGCTGACCGTGGGGGCGCTTCGGCGGTGATCGTTATCGGAATTCACCTCCGGAACACGAGGTGGGAGGGTTGCGGCGGGTGGCGAGATTTCACCCTTCCGAGCGAGGCGTGCGCGGCGCCGGTCACTGACCTGGGGGCCTGCCGGAGCGGGCCGGCTGGAGGTTCGCACAAAACCTGGGCCGGAATCGCCCGCCCGGTTCGGAGCTTCGGACGGAGCCGGGAGCGGCCGCCGAACGGCCACCGACTACCCTTCCAGACGTGAAGGTCCTCGTCATCGGCGGCGGCGCCCGCGAACACGCCCTGTGCCGCTCCCTGTCCCAAGATCCCGCCGTCAGCGAGCTGCACTGCGCCCCGGGCAACGCCGGGATCGCGCAGGTGGCGACGGTCCACCCGGTCGACCAGCTGGACGGGGCGGCCGTCGCCGCCCTGGCCCGGCAGCTCACCGCCGACCTGGTCGTGGTCGGCCCGGAGGCCCCGCTGGTCGCGGGCGTCGCCGACGCCGTGCGCGCGGCCGGCATCCCGGTCTTCGGGCCCTCCGCGGCCGCCGCCCGGCTGGAGGGCTCCAAGGCCTTCGCCAAGGACGTGATGGCCGGCGCGGGGGTCCCCACCGCCCGCGCCTACGTCTGCACCACCCCCGCCGAGGCCGCCGAGGCCCTGGACGCCTTCGGCGCCCCCCACGTGGTCAAGGACGACGGCCTGGCGGCCGGCAAGGGCGTCGTGGTCACCTCCGACCGCGAGGCCGCCCTCGCCCACGCCGCCGCCTGCGGGCAGGTGGTCATCGAGGAGTTCCTGGACGGCCCCGAGGTCTCGCTGTTCGCGATCACCGACGGCGAGACCGTGCTGCCGCTGGTGCCCGCGCAGGACTTCAAGCGCGCGCTGGACGGCGACGAGGGCCCCAACACCGGCGGCATGGGCGCCTACTCGCCGCTGCCGTGGGCCCCCGCGGGCCTGGTGCAGGAGGTCCTGGAGACGGTCCTGCAGCCGACCGTGGACGAGCTGCGCCGCCGCGGCACCCCCTTCTCCGGCCTGCTCTACGCGGGTCTCGCGCTGACCTCGCGCGGCACCCGGGTGATCGAGTTCAACGCGCGCTTCGGCGACCCGGAGACCCAGGTGGTGCTGGCCCGGCTGGAGACCCCGCTGGCGGGCGTCCTGCTGGCCGCCGCCACCGGCACCTTGGACACCCTGGAGCCGCTGCGCTGGCACGACGGCGCCGCCGTCACCGTGGTGCTGGCCTCCGAGGGCTACCCGGCCGACCCGCGCACCGGTGACGTGATCGAGGGCCTGGACGAGGCGGACGCCGCCGACGGCACCGCGTACGTGCTGCACGCCGGGACCCGGGCGGACCAGGACGGCCGGGTGCTCACCGCGGGCGGCCGGGTGCTGTCCGTCACGGCGATCGGCACCGACCTGGCCGAGGCCCGCGACCGGGCGTACCGGGGGGTGGCCAGGATCGGCTTCAAGGGCGCCCAGCACCGCACCGACATCGCGCGCGAGGCCGCCGCCGGCTGACCCGCGCCACCCGCGCCGACCAGGGCGCCGCCACCGGGCCACCCGTCCGGCGGCGGCGCCCTGCGGATTTCCCGGGGCCCGCCCCGGGCGCGGCCGGCGCAGGATTTCCCCTCCATCGGGTGACTCCTTGGGTATCCGGCTGACGGGACGCCGCGGACCGCCGTAGGGTGCGCTGGATCGCCGCGACCTGCTGGGAGCCGCTGCGGACGCCGCCGGTGGCGGCCCCGTGCCGGGGGGATGCTGGGGCCGCTGGTGTGCGGGCGCCGTCACCAGGACGGGTGGAAACCCAGGCGATCCGGAACACGCAACCGCACGCGGGCGTCAAAACTGTCAGAAGTGCCGCGCAAGATGCACAACCGGGGGCCGGCTCCGCCGTTTCCCGTTCGGATATTGATCGTTTCCGAGAGGTCTCGGGTGCCCCGACCGATGGTCCCCCGGACCACCGGCCGACCCGGCAGCCGAGCGCCGCGAAGGGGGTGTCGCGCCGTATGGCCGCTGCTCACGCTGCCCGCGCACGTGCCCAGGCCGTGCTGAGGGTCCGTGGACTGGCCCTGGGCGCCGCCGTGCTGCCCGCCGCCCTCGGCGCGGTGCTGCTCGCCGGCCGGACCACCGGCCGGATCGGGGCACCCGGCTCGCCGGACGCGCCCTGGTGGGACGCGATCCGCTGGGCCGTCCTCGGCGTCGCCGCCGTCACCCTGCTGCTGGCCGGCCTGGTGGCCCGCTCCCAGCTGCGGGCCGAGCCGCCCGTCACCCCCGCCGTCCCGCTGCCGCAGACGGCCGCCCCAGAGCTCCACCGCCTGATCGGCGAGCTCGCCGACCGGCTCGACGTCCCCGCCCCGTCCGGAATCTCGCTCACCCCGGACTGCGACAGCTGGCTGGAGGACGGCCGCCCGCCCCGCGGCGGACGCCGCGCCACGCCCCCCGCCCCCGTCCTGGTGATCGGCTCGCCCTTCCTGTGGTGGATGCGCGCCGCCGAGCTGCGCGCCCTGCTCGCTCCCGTGGTGGCCGGGGCCGCGGCCTCCGCCGACCCGGAGATCGCCGCCGCCCGCCGCTTCGTCCGCGGGCTGGACGCCGCCCTCGGCACCCGCCACCGCGGCCCCGCCGCCCTGATCGACCGGATCAACCGCCTGCTGCTCGCCGCCTGCCGCCACCACTCCGCCGAACTCGAGCGGGCCGTCGCCGGCTGGGCCTCCGAACAGGCCAAGGCCGTCGACTACGGCCTGCGGATCGCCGCCCAGGAACAGGTCGGCCTCGCCTACGCCGGCTGGGACCGGCTGCTCACCCGGGTCGCCCTGCCCGCCTGGCGGCTCGGCCGCCACCCCGCCCACCTGAACGCCGGCGTGGTCTCCGCCCTCACCGAGCTCTCCCGCCGCGACCGCCTCGCCGACGGCTACGGCAGCCGGCTCGGCGACCGCCCCGCCTGCGACCTGCTCGAGGAGCCCGGCCTGGTGGACGAGGCGGTCTCGCTGGTCGCCGCCGGCCTGCTGCACGAACCGCCCGAGGGCGGCTGGCAGCCGCTGGACTGGACCGACTACCCGGCCGAGGTGGTCGACCGCGGCTGGCGGGCACAGGCCGTCGCCCTGCAGGCGGCGCTGGACGGCGCCGGCCCGGCCGGCCCCGCCGCCGCCCCCACCCTGACCCGGCTGCTGGCCCGGCTCGCCGCCGGCGGGAGCGAGGCGCTGGCCGCCGC
>NZ_JAIZ01000346.1 GCF_000710465.2 Kitasatospora sp. MBT63
CGGTGCAGGCGCTGGAGCCGCTGGTGGCGGCGGGACTCGTAACGCACGAAGGGGTGTTGTCACGTTGCGGTGCCTCACCACGCCGAAATCACATGATCCCGGAGACGTCCCGCAGTTGGCGGCGGCTGGTGAGGCGGAGCTTGGTGTAGACGTGACTGAGGTGGTATTCGACGGTCTTGGGGCTGACGAAGAGCGTGCGGGCGATCTCGTTGTTGGTCAGGCCATCGGCGGCGAGCTGGGCTACGGCGTGCTCGCGTTCGGTCAGGGCAGTGGCCAGCTCGGATGCGCCGGACAGCACGACGGTGGGGCGAAGAGAAGTGAGCTCATGGGCCGCGCGCTGGGCGTGGGGGGCGGCGCCGAGGGCGGTGTAGGCGTTGTGTGCCTGTTCGAGGTGACGGGCAGCTGCGTCGGGGCTGCTGACGGTCACGAAGTGACGGGCGAGGTCGTGGTGGAGGAAAGCGCGGTGCAGGGGAATGTCGTCGCCGTCGTGGGAGGGAGTTTCCAGGCCCTCTCGGTAGTACTGGAGGGCGGTTTCGGTATCACCCCGGGCGGCGGCGAGCCGGCCGTGCAGCCATCGGTGTGTTGCGGCCAGGGCGGGCGCGCCGCTGGCAAGTCGGTCGATCACGGCCAGGGCCGTCTCGGCGTTCCGCAGGTCGTCAGGCGTGGGCCGGACATCGGTGGCGGTGAGCGCCTCGACATACAGCGCTGTCCACAACAGCGGCCTGAGCCTGCGCATACCGGGGGCGAAGGCGGGGTCGTTCAGCGGCTGGAGGGCCTCACGCATGGCCGGCCAGTCGGCGCGCGCCTGAGCCGCCACCGCTGCAGCCACAACCGGGAAGAGACCGTCGTACTCGGGGAACCAGTCGGCGGACTTGCGGGAGGCCACAAGATGGGATGCGGCTTGCTCGTGGTGACCCTGTTGGGTGTAGGCCATGGCTGCGACCGCGTGGCTGGGGGCCAGACCCCAGGGCTGTCCTACGGTCTCGGCGACCATCAGAGCGTGGTCGGCGCTGACGGCTGCCTCCGCCCATCGGCCGGTGAGATAGCGCCCCAGACTGAGCGTGAAGAGCGCCGAGGAGAAAGAGGAGAGGTTGCTGTCGGCCCGCTGGCGGGCGGCAAGAGTTGCCAGGTCGTCGATCCCTGCCCCCAGAACACCGGCACATACCCGCAGCAAACCCCGGAACATCAGCAGCGGGCTGTTCGTGTGGGCCAGCTGGTCGGTCGGCTCGGACAGACCTGACTCGGCCATCACCACCAGCCCGGCCAACGGTCCATCGGCGAGACCAAGCGAGAGGGCGAGGGCGCCGCGGGCATAGTGAGCCGCCGTGCTCGAGGGCAACCTGCCGACAACGGGATACAGCACGGCAGCACCCTTGCGGCCGTCGGTCCGCAAGATGTGGACGAAACCCAGCCACGTGGCGGCGATCTCGCGGGTGGCCGGGTCGGCGGTCTCGGCAGCGGGCGCCAGGAGCCTGTCCGCGGTGGCGAGGTCGCCGGCCAACCCGGCCATGTACCCGAGAACGGCGTCGCGCTTGAGAGTGGGCGCGCAGCTTTCGACGGCCTCGCGAAGAGTCTGGGCGCGGGCGAGCGCTTGAACAAGGAGGAGGTGGGTGGCGGCGGTGATGAGGTGGTGTTCGCGTGTGTCGCGGGTGGAGGAGAGGTCGGCGGCCCAGAGCTGGAGGGTGGCGGCGCGGTGGTGGCGGCCCTGGGCGGTCTGGCGGGTGGCTTCGGCGGAGAGCCGGTCCGCCAGCTCCGGGTCGGTGGTGACGGCTGCGGCCACGAGATGGTCCCAGGCCCGGTCAGGGTCCGCCATCGTAGCTGCGGCTGCGTGCAGGGCGTGGCGGTGGGTGGGGGAGATGGCCTGGTAGATGGCGTCGCGCTGGAGCTGGTGGTGGATGCGCAAAGGGGTGGTGGGATGTTCGGGCTGCCACTGGAGCAGCCCGCCGGCCAGGGCCGCGTCCAGTGCGGCGGTGGCGTCGGTCAGGCCGGCCAGCCGAGCGGCGGTGGCCAGCGGGGTGGCGGTGTCGAGGACGGCGAGGGCCTGGACCAGGCGGCAGGCCTCGGCGGGCAGCCGGTTCAGGGTGCGGCGGACCAGCTCGTTGAGAGTGGAGGGTACCGGCAGCGGGCGTGCCGGGTTGGCCAGCGCCTGAGGGCCGGCCTCGGCAAGCAGCGACCGCAGATACAGTGGATGGCCGGCGGTGTGCTCCCACAGGCGGCCGACGGCCTGCTGGCTCAGTGCCGCGCCGCTGCCGGCGGCAGCCATCTGCGCGGTCTCCTCTCGGCTCAGCCCGATCAGTCGTAGCGGCAGCACTCGGGCCGCACCCCGGGTCACGGTGTGCCAGCCCCCGTGGGCGGGTACCCCCGGCTCCGCGGTGGCGGATGCCCTGGTGTCCTGGGTACGGGCGGTGATCACGGTCAGGATGGGCTCGCTGTACAGACGGCGCAGCACGAAGGACAGTGCTTTGAGGGATTCCTCGTCCGCCCAGGGGATGTCGTCGATCACTACTGCCAGCGGGCCGGACTCGGCAGCGCCGGCCAGAGCTGTCAGTAGATCCGTACCCACTGCGAAGGGGGAGGACGTCGGCGCCGTGGCCGGCCTCTGGGCCCCGAACTCTGCCCCGGGCAGCCGACTGAGTATCTGGTCCACCACCCCGTAGGGGTAGTCCTGCTCAGAACGATCGCACGCACTCCAGCAGATCTTCAGCATGTCCGGCCCCGCCGCCAGCGCACGCTGGGCAAGCGCGGTCTTCCCGATCCCCGGTTCGCCCTCGACGACCACCATCCACGGCATCCCCAGCGCCGCCTCGGCCCGGCAGCGTCCGATCGCCTCCAGTTCCTGCAACCGGCCCACGAAATCCGCCTCCTGCGCCACGCCCTGCGCACCGGACGGCAGCCCGGGACCTGCCATCGCGGAGAAAGCTGCGTCACGTGGCTCAGAGTCCATACCAGGTCACCGGCTTCCGCTGTCCGTCGTACCTCCAGTGTCCTGCGCCGGAGATCCGTCAGCAGAATCGGGCGAGGAAGTCGAGGATCTGTCGCCGGCGCTCTTGGTCCGTGTGAACGGTGTGGGCTCTCCTCGTCGCCAAGGCACTCGGCATCGCCGCCGCTGACGGAGACATGCCCAACGGAGCCATGTCCAACAGGGCATGCAGTCTCGGGGCCGGGGCCGGGATCGGGATCGGGGTCTTGGAGGGACGGGTGGCCGACTCCGGCGAGAAGATCCACATCAGCCCAGCGCCCGAAACGCGAGGATGGGCACGTAGGAAAAGGTCTCAATTGTGATAAACCCTGGAACACAGGATAGGAGTGGACGCTATGAACCTGCGTGCGCGCGCGATGGCCCTGCTGGCCGCGTTTGCTCTTGCAGCGGCTGGATGCGGCAGCTCGGACGGCGGAGAAGGAAAGCCCTCGACGCCTGGTGTTACCGAGGACACCGTCACCATCGGCGGCCATGTGGCTCTAACCGGCCCGGCCGCGCCCGGCTTTCGCGACTTCGCCCCGGCTGTAAAAGCCTACTTCGACTATGTCAACGACAATGGCGGTGTCCACGGTCGCAAGATCGTCTACAAGTACCGGGACGATGCTTACAACCCCAGCACAACCGTGGACGCAGTTCACGAACTGGTCGAGCAGGACAAAGTGTTCGCCATCGTGGGGGGCCAGGGCACCCCTACTCACACCAAGGTCACCGACTATCTCAACAGCCAGAAGGTCCCCGATCTGTTCGTCGGGTCCGGCTGCCCCTGCTGGGACGCCCCCTCCACCCACCCGTACACCTTCGGCTGGCCGCTCGACTACATCCGCGAAGGAAAGATCCTCGGCGCGTACGTGGCCTCCGCCTTCCCGGGAAAGAAGGTTGCGTACTTCACCCAAAACGACGATTTCGGCAAGAGCGGAGTCGAGGGACTGGATCGGACCGTTCCCGCCTCATCGGTCGTAACCCGTCAGACCTACGAGCCCGGAAACCTCGACATCACTCCGCAGATGACCGCCATCGATAATGCGAAGGCTGACGTCATCATCGCCTACACGATCCCCACCTACACCGCCCAGCTGCGGCTCGCCCAAATCAAGCTCGGCAACACGGCCCAGCTGGTCGTGAGCTACCCGGGCGCGGACCCGCTCACCTTGTCCCAGCTGCTGAACTCCTATGCCGCACAGAGCGGCAGCGGGTCGGGTGACGCACTCATCCAGGGAATGGTTACGGATACGTTCCTGCCGCCCCTCTCCGGCTCCAGCGGCTGGAGCGATCTGTTCATGAAGGTCCGCGACCATTACGCGCCGTCGCTGCCGGAGTCCGCGCTGGCCCAGTACGGCATGGGGGTGGCCTTCTCCTTCACCCAGGCACTGCAGAAGGCCGGAAAGAACCCGACCCGCCAGTCGATCGTGGACGCTGTCCAGTCCGGCGGCCTCACCAGCCCCGGTCTGGTTCCCTACGCTTACAGTGCCCAATCCCACGCCGGATTCTCCGGCTCCCAGGTCGCCGAAATCAAGGGCACCGAACTGACCCTGCAGGGCAAGCCCCTGACCACCGACGACGGCAAAGGCCCGGTTACTGCCTATACCGGTGACCTCCCCACCGCGCTCAACGGGTTGGGGACGGGATGAAGTCGGGGCTTTCCTGAGGCCGGCGTGGTCTTGCAGAGGGTCCGGTCGGACCGGCACTACAGGTGAGCATCGTGTCTTCCGGGTGGAACCTCGTCGGACGGCCCGCGCGTATCTGAAGGCCCTGCTGGGTCCGGTGAAGCGGAAAAACTCGTGGCGGACCGCCGCATAAGCCGGCCAGGCGACGCCTGACAAGGTCAAGGATCTGCTAGGGCGGATGACTTGGAGCTGGGGAGGGCTCCGCGACGAGGCCCGTGCCTTCGTGGTCGAGCACCTCGGCGATCCGTGACGAAGGCGGAGCCGTGCGACGAGACCGGGGTCACGCCGGAGACCGGGCCGGTGCGGGTGGACATCGTGGCCCGGGCAGTGCCGCCGACGTTCGAACGCCGCTCGTGCGGGGCCGGGGTCGAAGGGCGAGCGGTACTACGACTGGGTGCTGCACCTGACCGTCTGGCACCGAGCTCTCAAATCTCACCTGTAGTACCGGGCCCGGCTGCTCGACACGGATGCGAAACCGATCGATCTCTGCCTACCAGCGCAAGGAAGGTTCAGCGCTGACCGTGGGGTAGCCGATGCCAGCCTCGAGAGGGGCACCCGCAGCATAGGTGGCGGCCTCGATGGCAGAGGCCGTCACGAGATCTATGCCAGGCATGGGCGTGATCAAGGCGCCACTGCACTGAGACCCCGCGCCACTGCGCGAAACACTCGATGTCCCGGTATGGGTGAACGCGTCGAGCACCAATGCATACGCAACCGCGTCATAGGTGAGCTGCATGTGGTCCACGACCCGTAGGGGGCAGACACTCTGAATCGCGATGTTGGTTGCTCCGCCATTTTGCCACGACACCGATGTGGGCAGCTGCGGGATGGATGCCTCGTCAGTTCGTGTGGAGATGCTTGTATAGCTGACGGCACCCGGGGTCTCATCACCGGCGTTGAGAGCCGAAATGAAGTTCGACCCTGCCCCGAGAAGAGGATGCTCGAGCTTCATCTGCCACATGGCCGGCACACACGACCCTGCCACGCAAAGCGTGTTGGCGAAGGCAGTGCCGTGGTAGGGCGCACCGAGGGCGACCATGTCATCGACCGAGTCACGTACGTCGGACCAGTACTTGATCGCTGCCCTGCCCACGAGCGCGCCCTGGGAGAACCCGAGGACGTCGACCTTCGATCCATAGTGATCAGTCATCGTTCGGACGGCGTGGACGGCGTACTCGGTGGAGGTCTGAATGTCGGTCAGAGCATGATCCGGAAGGGTTACCGTGCACGCGTTGATGCCCTCGTTGTTCAGTGCGGGAACGTAGTTCCAGTCCCATGCGCCAGGACCGTCCTGTGCGGTCCCGTGGATCAGCAGTACCGGCTCCCGCCCCGCAACCGGAGTCGGGGCATCGTGACACTGCAAGGCCGCCGCCATTGTCGCTTCCGGCACGTCCAGTGGAGGGTCACCTGTCTCGGCCGATGCGGAGATTCCCGGAAGTCCGATCAACAGCGCCGCTGCGACGGATATCCCGCTGAAGCGACGTAGTGTCATAGGTTTCACGATTCTCCACCTGTTTTCTGCGTAGGATGTGTCCTCGTTCGGGACAGCGGTATCCAGTGCTCTCTCTCGCGACGGCCCCTCAGCCGTCGCGATAATCCCAGCCAGAGTTCGGCCTACCAGGCCGCCATGTCACCTTCCAGCGGCACTGCCGATGCCATCGGCCGGCTCGGACGGAGCCGACTGCACATCATTGCGCCTGTATTCACAGCATGTAGCCTATTAAGGCATAACGGAGGCAAAGCGGATCCTTACGAGCGCCGTTGCCTCCCTTCTGATCTGCATGAATTGCCCTATCGGGCAGCCAGAACTCCCTGGCGAGAGCAACGTGAGCAAGCGGAACGTCACCGAGATCGCCCGGTACTACAGGTGATGTTCGAGAGATCGGCGTTTTCGCTGTTCGTAGTGGATGCGGCGGGCGAGGGCTTGGTGGGCGCGTCGCCACAGCGACGGGGCCACGACCACGGCCGGTGTGTGCGTGACGTGCCAGAGGGTCTGGTGGAGCAGGCGGCGGATCTCCTCGGCGGTGTACGGGATCAGTGCAGGACGCTGTCGAGCGGGAGCGGGAGCGGCAGGTGCAGCGGCGGCCACGTTATGGCGGGTCCGTGTCCCCCGTCCTCTTCCTGCCGTCCGGCCTCGCTGTCCGGGGCGTGTGCTGCCGCTCTGCCTGCGGTGCGGGTGGAGGTGACGGACAGGAACGCGAACGCGGCCAGGGCGAGGGCCATGGGGCGGTGCCACGGTTCCCACTGCCGGACCTCGTACTGATCCAGGCCGCAGTCGGACTTCGCGGTCTCGAAGCAGTCCTCGACCCCCCACCGCATCCCCGCCACCCGCACGATCACGGCCAAGATGGTGCCTTGGTGGGCGTGGACGGCGAAGAGCGCCAGGTCGGTGGGGTCGGCGATCGAACGACGCACGAGCAGCAGGTGCTGCCAGCCGCTGTGGGCGGACCCGGCATCCGACGGCCAGGTGACCTCGGCCGGGGCCAAGTCGTAGTACCGCTCGCCCTTCGACCCCGCGCCGCACGAGCGGCGCTCGAACACCAGCGGGGTCCGGTCGGCGAATCCATCCAGGCGGATACTTCTGGCGCAGCGGTCATGTGTCGGACGGCTTCGGTTTCGCCCTCGCCTTGATCTCTGCAGCTCGGGCGAGGAGCTGGATGACCTTTCCGGAAGTATGCCTGAGGAGTCTGCGCGTTGGCTTGTCGAGCTTCAGATAATAGGCGATGCGATCCCTATCCGTAGGCATATTCGACAGCGTGGACTCGATCTCTCGGCGGCACTCCTCCACGATGTCTTCATTTCCGTAGGCATCCTGATCTGGATAGGGCATCGCTGCGAAAAGCTGATAGAAGGCGGTGCGGCCATTCTTTGAAATGAATGACATGGCCCGGTTTCTGTTGTCCCAATGCCTCACCTTATTGTACATCCGATAGGTTGCCCGGTCCTCCCTGGATAGGCTGTTCCATTCCATCAGGGCCGCGTCCGGGTCAACCTCGATCAGGGACTCGAGAATTATCGCCTCGTCCCGGAGGTCTCGCGAGTAATCGGTATCGGCGATGGCCAGTGGTCCGCTCTCCCCGGCTGTGGGCAGGCACGCAAGGAGATGGAGATCGGTGTAGCCTTTCTCTGGGTTGATTTTGGAGAAAAGGCCGGTGCACGAGTGCTTTTCCGAGGTGCATCTGTCTATGGAGTTGCACAGCGCGATCGGCCCGTTGATCGGGGATGTGGAGATACTCTCATGGCCGTCTATGAAGACGACCTTGTCAAGCATCGGGGACATGTAAATGACGTCGTATGCGTCGTTCTTCTCGTCCGGGGTGCACGACTCCAGTATCTGATTCGGCATGTCCAGATTGGATCCGTCTGCTTCGAGCGTAAGGGTGGGGGAGCTGTTGGGGCTATTGACGGCATTGCACGCGTCGACCAGTTGGAGTCCCTTTCCCTGTTCGCCCCATATATGCACCTTGAGTCCATTTGGAATGGCGACGAAGCCGTACTCGGGCCCTCCGTGACCGATGATGTAGATGGAATCCCCATAAGCGCTCCCGTGGTCTTCTGCTCGTTCTCTCCCGATCCCGGCGTGGGCCGCCTCGGCGATGGTCATGCGCAGTACCTGCTCGCTCGCCCTCGGGCCTGTGTTTTTCTCATGGATCAGGCGTGTCGCCCCCTCTGGTGTAGGGAAATCCAGACAGTCGCCTCCATTGAACAGGACATCCCAGGCAGTGTGAAGCCACGAGGATGCAGAATCTGCTGATATGAACTCGGATCCCGTTGCCGCCTGGTGCAGAAGCTGGGAAGCGTAGTAGCCGCCGTTCATTCGATACTGCATCAATTCGGAATAGATCTCTGAGGAAAAAGATTCGAAGCCGTTGTCGCCGGGGCCTCTGTAGCGCTGCTGGGCGGCGAAATTTCCATAGCCACCGCCGGGGTCACCATGTTCCTGGGCGGCCTCGATTGCACGTCGAAAGAAATTCTCGAATTCTCCTGCGGTGGACGGTATCAGGGGCCAATTTTCCATGGATTCTCCTAGTTCCCGGCCGGGTGATGAACGCAGGGACATATCGCGCGTCTATCAGGTGGATTTTCCTCGCCGTGCGCGGTGGTGATCGTCGGGGCCCGGCCATGGAATTCCGGGCGTGTGGCCATTAGTTTACGAGGTCCGGTGTGCGGGAGTGATTCCCGAAAGGTCCGCCGATCGGGTGGAAGAGCTTGTCAGACATCCCATGCCGCAGCGGTGTCAAGCTGCGGTCGGGAGGGTTGCCTGGAGGATCAGGGCTGATTCAAAGTCAATGCCGGGAACCCTGGAAGCCGCCGACGGATACTTCTACTTCTGACTGCACCCTTCGCACCGGCCGGCGGCCCGCCGGCGACGGAGCGCCTCGACGCCGCCGGCTTCGACCTCACCGAGCCGCACCGCCTCGCCGACGTCGACACCCGGTCTCTCGGCCCCGCCGAATGGGCCACCGCAACAGCGGCACCGTCTACCACCGGCTCAGGACCAGGACGGAAGCACTCTGCACCGCCCCGCTGTGGGGTCTCAACGGCGCCCACCCCCGGCCCGTGCTGGACACCGGCAGCTTCCCCGCCTTCGCCCGGA
Source organism: Kitasatospora sp. MBT63 (assembly GCF_000710465.2). GTDB lineage: Bacteria > Actinomycetota > Actinomycetes > Streptomycetales > Streptomycetaceae > Kitasatospora. Next base: position 9,242 of record NZ_JAIZ01000346.1, read on the forward strand.
TCTGCCCGAACTGCACCGACCCCGCGTGGCTCGCCCACCAGGACAGCCGACCCTCACCCCTCACCCGCGGTCGCCGCGCACCGCCTGCTGCCCAACCCCTCCTGCCCGTTCCCTCCTGCCAGAAGGGCATGTTGCCGACCCCGCGTCCGAACGGTGCGTCAAGCGAGGTGGTCGTGCACTTGCCTCCTGCGGGGCGGTGGTCCGTCCCGAAGGAGGCGAGGCAGGTGGGTGGTC
>NZ_JAIZ01000347.1 GCF_000710465.2 Kitasatospora sp. MBT63
AGCACGATCCGGTCGCGGGTCTCACGGCCCGTCGGGTCCGGCACCGGCACCGCGGACAGCAGCGCCTGGGTGTACGGGTGGGTGGCGTGGTCGTAGATCTGCTCGTCGGAGCCGATCTCGACCATCTTGCCCAGGTACATCACGCCGACCCGGTCCGAGATGTGCCGGACGATCGAGAGGTCGTGGGCGATGAACATGTAGGAGAGCTCGAAGTCCTTCTGGAGCTGCTCCAGCAGGTTGATCACCTGGGCCTGGACCGACACGTCGAGCGCGGAGACCGGCTCGTCGCAGATGATGATCT
>NZ_JAIZ01000348.1:0-8312 GCF_000710465.2 Kitasatospora sp. MBT63
CCGGCGGCGCCGGGCCGCGCTGCGGCCCGGCCGCGGCCGGGAACGGGCGGCCCGGCCCTGAACCTGGGCCCACCCGGTCTGCGGCGGCTGTGCGACTGCCCGGCGGCCGCCCGCGGCCGTGACCTGCCGGTCCCGGCGCCGACGCCCCGGAGGACCCCGGTGGGGTCAGGAGGCGTGCGCCTTCTCGTAGTCCTCGCGCACGTTGCTGGGCACCCGGCCGCGGTCGTTGACCTGGTAGCCGTTCTCCTTCGCCCAGTTCCGGATCTTCGCGGTGTCCGGCTGTCCCGCGGAGGACCGGCCGGCCGCCCGGCCGCTGCTGCGACGGGGGGCGCTGAGCCGCCCGCTCTGCTTGCGGCCCTTCTCGACGTACGGGGCCAGCAGGCCGCGCAGCTTCTCCGCGTTGTCGCTCTTCAGGTCGATCTCGTAGGCAACGCCGTCCAGCGCGAACGTGACCGTCTCGTCCGCCGAGCCGCCGTCGAGATCGTCTTCCAGAATGACTTGAACCCTCTGTGCCACGGGCTTCCCTTTCCGTGTCAACAACTCATTGCCTGGAGAAAGGAAACCGCCTTTTCCCGGAAAACACAAACCCCCGGGCGTCCCCGGGGGTGTGCGACATGCGCGACAAGGCACTCGGCGCGCGCCCGGACTCAGTAGAGTCGCAGCAGCATGCGGGAGTTGCCCAGGGTGTTCGGCTTCACCCGCTCCAGGTCCAGGAACTCCGCGACACCTTCATCGTACGAGCGCAGGAGTTCTTCATAGACTTCCGTGGCGACGGCGGCCGGGTCTGACGTACGATCGTCGGTTTCACCGATCTCGACGAAACCGTGTTTCGCGAAGAAGTCGACCTCGAACGTCAAGCAGAAAATCCGACGGACTCCCAGCCAGCGCGCGGTCTGCAGCAGCTTGTCGAGCACCAGGTGGCCGAGGCCGTGGCCCTTGCAGGCCGGGTCGACCGCCAGGGTGCGCACCTCGGCCAGGTCCTCCCACATCACGTGCAGGGCGCCGCAGGCGACCACCGTGCCGGTGTCGTCGCGTTCGGCGACCCAGAACTCCTGCACCGATTCGAACAATGTGACTGTGGGCTTGTCCAGCAGAATCCCGTCCCGCGAGTAGGCGTCGATGAGCCCTCGCACGGCCCGCACATCGGTGGTCCGCGCCCGGCGGATGGTGACCTCCATGGCGGGACGTTATCGTGCGGGCGGCCAAGGGGTCTCCCCGGTATCGCCCGGCGGCGTATCGGGGCGCCCGGTATCGGCCACCGGCGTATCGGCCACCGGCGTATCGGCCGCCGGGGTATCGGTCGAGGGCGTATCGACCGGCGCGGTATCCGGGAACGGCCCCGCCACCCGCAGCGCGTCCCGAAGGGCGTCGCGCTGCTCGGGCGACATCAGGCCGAAGAAGTGCACCAGTGCCGCGGCCGGATTGTCACTGGTCGCCCACGCGTCGTTCATCAGCGCGGCGGTGTATGCCTCGCGGGACGAGACCGGCTCATATCGATACGCCCGGCCCGCCTGCTCCCGCCGCAGCCAGCCCTTTCGGTACAGCTTGTCGAGCACGGTCATCACCGTCGTGTACGCGATTTCGCGTTCCGACTGCAGATCCAGCAGAACCTCGCGAACCGTGACCGGGCGGTTCCACTGCCACACCCTGGTCATGATGTCGTTCTCGAGTTCTCCGAGTTGCCGCACCATAGTCCGGCCAGGATAGGGGTGTTTCGGACAGAATCGGGCCCGGCGGAAACGACACCGGCGCGCCGCCACCCGCTGGGGTGACGGCGCGCCGGTCGCGGCTGCTATTCGCCCGTGGTGGAACGGGCCGCGAGGGCGTCGGCGGCGGCGTCCTCCTTGGCCCGCTGGGCCCCGCCCTGGCTGCGGATGATCGCCCGCACCAGGAAGCCGAAGCCGATCGCCATGACGAGCGGCGGCACGATCGCGCTGACGTAGTCCATCAGGTCACTCCTCCTCGGCGGCCGCGGCCGCCTGCTTGGCCTCCGGCTTCACCAGCGGGAAGAGCACCGTCTCGCGGATGTTCTTGCCGGTGAGCAGCATGATCAGGCGGTCCACACCGAGGCCCAGGCCGCCGGTGGGGGGCATCGCGTACTCCAGGGCGCGCAGGAAGTCCTCGTCCACCTGCATCGCCTCGACGTCGCCGCCGGCCGCCAGCAGGGACTGGGCGGTCAGCCGGGCCCGCTGCTCGACGGGGTCGATCAGCTCGGAGTAGGCGGTGCCGATCTCGGTACCGAAGATCACCAGGTCCCACTTCTCGGCCACGCCCGGGATCGAGCGGTGCTGGCGGGTCAGCGGCGAGACCTCGGTGGGGTAGTCCCGGATGAAGGTCGGCTTGATCGCGTTGTGCTCCAGCAGCCGCTCGATCATCTCCAGCACGATCTGGCCGTGGCCCCACTCCTTCTCGTAGGGCACGCCGGCCTCGTCGGCGAGCTTGCGCAGCTCCTCGACGGAGGTGTCGGGGGTGATCTCGGTGCCCAGGTGGGCCGAGATGCCGGGGTAGACGCTGACCTCGGTCCACGGCTCGGCCAGGTCGATCTCGTGCTCGGTGCCGTCGGGGCCGATGCCCCGGACCACGGTGGTGCCGAGCGCGTCGCGGGCGGCGTTCACGATGGTCGCCCGGATCAGCTCGGCCTGGGTGTCGTAGTCGCCGTAGGCCTCGTACGACTCCAGCGAGGTGAACTCCGGGTTGTGGGTGGAGTCCGCGCCCTCGTTGCGGAAGTTGCGGTTGATCTCGAAGACCTTCTCGGCGCCGCCGACCACCAGCCGCTTGAGGTACAGCTCCGGGGCGATCCGCAGGAAGAGGTCGATGTCGTACGCGTTGATGTGGGTGGTGAACGGGCGGGCGTTGGCGCCGCCGTGCACCGGCTGCAGCATCGGGGTCTCGACCTCGATGTAGCCGCGCTCCTCGTAGGTGCGGCGGATCGAGCGGACCACCTTGCTGCGCAGGTGGAGGATCTCGCGCGCCTCGGGGTTGACGATCAGGTCCACGTACCGCTGGCGGACCCGGGCCTCCGGGTCGGTCAGGCCCTTGTGCTTGTCCGGCAGCGGCCGCAGGCACTTGGCGGTGAGCTCCCAGCGGTCGACCATCACGGACAGCTCGCCGCGCTTGGAAGTGATCACCTCGCCCTCGACGCCCACCTGGTCGCCCAGGTCGATGTCGGACTTCCAGGCCGCCAGCCGCTCCGGTCCCAGCTTGTCCAGGGAGAACATCACCTGGAGGTCGCCGGAGCCGTCCCGCAGGGTGGCGAAGCAGAGCTTGCCGCCGGTGCGGGCCAGGACCACCCGGCCGGTCACGCCGGCCCGCTCGCCGGTCGCGGTGTCCGGCTCCAGGTCGGGGTGCTTGGCGCGGAGGTCCGCGATGCTGGTGGTGCGGGGGAAGCCGACCGGGTACGGGTCGACGCCGGCCGCCCGGAGCCGCTCCAGCTTTTCGCGCCGGACGCGCATCTGCTCGGGAAGGTCGTCGGTCGCGGGGACAGTGCTCTGATCGGTCACCCCACAAGGGTAGCCAGCCGAACGGCCGCTCCCGTCAGCGGATGGGGCGCCGCCCCGGCCGCGTCGCACGGACCCGGCCGGGGCGGGCCGGTCACTCCTGGCGGGCGGCCGTGGCTGCCGCCGGGGCGGTGGCGGCGGGCGGCACCGAGCCGTGCGGCCGGGCGTCCAGCCGCAGGGTCACGCTGTCGTTGCCGGGGTTGTGGTCCCACGGCATCGAGGTGGCCGGGTGGCCGTCCTGCTCCCCGAACTCGTTGTGCAGGCGGACCACGGCCGCCAGCCCGGCGGCCGGGTCGGCGGCGAGGGTGAAGGCGAAGGCGGACCGGTGGCCGGTGGGGATCCAGCTGTCGACCTCGCAGCTGTACAGGGCGGTGCCGGGGTCGGTCTCAAGCCAGGGTGTCCGGTGGCACCGCGGGTCCGCCGCGACCACGGTGATCCGCCGGTCCAGGGCGACCTGGACGTCGACCGGGGAGCTCCCGGAGTTGCCGCCGCCGCCGATCGAGGCCGGCCCGCGGTTGTGCAGGCCCACCGTCAGGGTGCCCCGGCCGGGGGCGGCGGTGTCCGGCGCCCAGGCGCCGAGCGCGCGGAAGTCCGCGCTGTGCTCGACCGGGGCGTACAGGCCGGTCCAGGACTGGCCGCCGTCGGCGAGGTCCGCCACCGGGGTGGTGCCCGGTGCGGGGACCGGCGGCTTCCCGGTGGTCAGCCGGGGGCCGTTGGCCGGGCCGGCGGTGAAGCGGTAGTGGGTGCGCAGCCAGGAGCCCGTCTCGAAGGCGGCCGGGCGGAGCAGGAGCTGCGCGCTCGCACCCGCGGAGTCCCGGGTGATCCGGAGCCCGAGCGGGTCCAGCCGGACGGTCTCGCCCGGGGCCACCGGGGAGTCGACGGTGCACAGCACGGCCCGGTCCGCCGGGCCGGGGTAGGGGTCGGGCTCGGCACGCTCGCCGTACTCACAGTTGCGGTACTTCTGCCTGAACGCGACGCCGACCGGCTGGACGAACGCGACCACCAGCCGGGGGGCGGTCAGCTGCCCGTGGTTGGTGATCTCCAGGACGGGTGACCAGGGGTCGCCCGGCTTCAGCCCGGCCGGCGCGGTCACCTCCGCCGCGGTCAGCCGGGTGCCGCCGACCACCACGCCGGTGGTGAGGGCGGCCGAGCCGCCGTCGGAGACCGCGGTGGTGCGGACGGTGCCGGTGGTGCCGGGTGCGGCGGACGGCTCGGGGACCAGGTCCAGGTACACGGAGCGGGTGAGGGAGCCGTCGATCCGCACGTCGCAGTCGACCACGGCGGCGGTGGTGGTGCAGGTGGCGTAGCTGCTGCTGGTGCTGACCGCGGCCAGGCGGGCCGCGCCGCCGAGGGCGGCGGTGTCGATGGTGACCTTCGCCTGCGCGGTGGTGCCGCCGGGGAGGTCGAGGTCGAGTTGCAGCCGGGCCGGTCCCTGGTCGGCCGGGCGGTCCGGGTCCAGGGCGAGCACGGCCGGGCCGTGCAGGGCGGGCGCGGGTCCGGCCGCGTGGGCGGGTGCCGCGGTGGCCGCCGCGGCGGCGGTCAGCAGCAGTGCGGTGAGCGGGGCGAGAGCTGGTCGATGGCGTCGGATGTGCACGGATTCTCCCGTCCGTCCGGTGGTCGCACCCCGGATGGGGCGCACGCCGACGGTAGGGCTGCGCGGTGTGTCCGGTGGGGGAAATCAATGGGCGGATATTCCGGCAAAGGGGTCCGAAGGCGGGCGGCGACGGCCCGGGCTGTGACCTGACCGATGCTCAACCCGGGCCGTGGATACGACGTCTGGCGTACCGGGGGGCGGGATCCGCCCGGGACGTGCGCGGGGGAGGCCCGGTGTGCGGACCTCCCCCTTGCGCCGGGTGCGGGCGGCTCAGCCGGTGCCGGTGGCCAGCTCGGCCTCCTCCTGCGGCGCGGTCCGGTCCGCGGGGCGCGGGCGGCGGCCGAACAGTTCGGCGGGGGTGGGCATCCGGCGCGGCTGGTGGGTCTGCTTGTCGTGCGGACCCGGCTTGCCCTGGGTGGCCGGCCGGCCCGGCTGGGGGCGGCCGGCGGTGGTGATCTGGGCGGACTGGGCGGAGTTGCTCATCGGGATCCGTCCTCCAACTGGGTGGTCCGCGGTGTCGGGGGCCGCGGCGAAGGTGGGTGCGGCGGCCTGGTCGGGCACCGCCGTCAGGTGGCGCGCACCGGTGCCGAGCGAGAGCCGCTCGCGGACCTCGGCCTCGGCGAGCGCGTGGCAGCGCCCGGCCAGCCGGGACCGGCGGGAGCGCTCGGCCGGACCGCAGGGCCTGCGGGTGAGGGACCGCAGCGCCGCGAGGTCGTCGGGGGACGGCAGGTAGCCGTCCGCGACGGCCTCCTCCAGCCGTTCCAGGTAGCCGGCCGCGCTGCCGGGCAGGGCGGCCCGGTAGCGGGCGAGGTCGGCGAGCAGGAACGCCCGCAGCCGGCCGCCCTCCGCGACGGCCTCGTCGATCGCCTCGGTGAGGTACAGGGCCTCCTGGACGTCCTCGGCCCAGAGTTCGGGCACCGGCGCGGGCGGCCGGAGGCGGTCGGGCATGGCCGGGTGGAGGGCTTGGGCGAGGGCGCGGCGCAGCACGCGGACTTCGTCGGCGCTGAACGCCATGCCGCCGCGCGATCCGTGAGGCGTAGGCATGCGCTGACCCTACGTGACGAATATCCGATTTGTCGGGAGCGTCGGATCAAGAACCCACGTTTGGCCCGACGGCCGCCCGGGTGCCCGTCCCGGGGCCCGGCGGCCCGCCGGACGGCCGCTCCCGTCCGGACCGGCAGTCTCCGAACCACCGGCCGGGCGGCCCCGGCGGCCCGGCGCAGGACCGGGCGCCGGAGCGCCGTCAGGCCGCGGTGGCCGGGCGGTTGCGCTCGAAGATCAGCCGCAGGCCGATCAGGGTGAGCCAGGGCTCGTGCACGTCGATGGTCTCGGCCTCGCCGAGCACCAGCGGGGCCAGCCCGCCGGTGGCGATCACCTGGACGTCGTCCGGGTCCTTGGACAGCTCCCTGGCCATCCGGTTGACCAGGCCGTCGACCTGGCCGGCGAAGCCGTACAGGATGCCCGACTGCATCCCCTCGACGGTGTTCTTGCCGATCACGTTGCGCGGCCGGGCCAGCTCGATCTTGCGGAGCTGGGCACCGCGCATGCCGAGCGCCTCGACCGAGATCTCGATCCCGGGCGCGATCGCCCCGCCGACGTAGTCGCCGCGCTCGTTCACGGCGTCGAAGGTGGTCGCGGTGCCGAAGTCGACCACGATGCACGGGCCGCCGTAGAGGTGGTTGGCCGCCAGCGCGTTGACGATCCGGTCCGCGCCGACCTCCTTGGGGTTGTCCATCAGCACGTGCACCCCGGTCTTCACCCCCGGCTCCACGATCACCGCGGGGACGTCGCCGTAGTACCGGCGGGTCACCTCGCGGAGCTCGTGGAGCACGGCGGGCACCGAGGAGCAGATCGCCAGCCCCTCCACCCGGTCCGAGGCGGAGACGATGGGGTGCGCACCCATCAGTCCCTGCATCAGCACCGCGAGTTCGTCCGCCGTGCGGCGCGGGTCGGTCGAGATCCGCCAGTGCTCGACGATCTCCTCACCGTCGAACAGGCCGAGCGTGGTCTGGGTGTTTCCGACGTCGATCGTGAGGAGCATGGGGTGCTTTCTGGCTCGGGCGAGAGGTCAGGCGCGGAGGTCCAGGCCGATGTCCAGGATCGGCGAGGAGTGGGTCAGGGCGCCGACGGCGAGGTAGTCGACACCAGTGTCGGCGACCTCGCGCGCGGTGGCCAGGGTCAGACCGCCGGAGGCTTCCAGCTTCGCCTTGCCGGCCACCAGCGCGACGGCCTGCTTCAGCTGCGCCACGGTGAAGTTGTCCAGCAGGATCAGGTCCGCCCCGGCGTCCAGCACCGGCTGGATCTGCTCGACGGTGTCGACCTCCACCTCGACCGGCAGCTCCGGGTAGAGCGCCTTGACGGCCTTGAACGCCTCGGCCACCCCGCCGGCCGCCACCACGTGGTTGTCCTTGACCAGCGCCGCGTCCGACAGCGCCATCCGGTGGTTGGCCCCACCGCCGCAGCGGACCGCGTACTTCTCCAGCGAGCGCAGGCCCGGGGTGGTCTTGCGGGTGTCGCGGACCACCGCCGAGGTGCCCTCCAGGGCGTCGGCCCAGGCCCGGGTGGAGGTGGCGATGCCGGACAGGTGGCAGAGCAGGTTGAGCGCCGAGCGCTCGGCGGTGAGCAGGTCGCGGGTACGGCTGCGGACCGAGAGCAGCACCTGGCCGGCCTCCACGGCGGCGCCGTCCTCGACGTGCCGCTCGACCTCGAACTCCTCCTCGCAGACCAGCGAGACCACGGCCTCGGCGACCCGCAGGCCCGCCACCACACCGGCCTGACGGGCCGTGAAGTCGGCGGTGGCGACCGCGTCGGCCGGCACGGTGGCGACCGAGGTGACGTCCTCGCCGCCGGCCAGGTCCTCGGCCAGCGCCAGCGAGGCGATGTCCTCCACCTCGACCGGGTCCAGGCCGGCCTCCTCCAGCAGCTCGGCCAGCGCCGGGTCCAGCCCGGTCTCGTACGCCTCGCCGTCGCCGCAGGCGCAGCCGTCGCCGCAGCCGCCCTGGTCGGCCAGCGGGAGGTCGGCGTGCTCGTGGTCGTGGTCGTGGGTCATCGGGTGCTCCTTGCGGGGGTTCCCCGGCGGCGGCCGGGCGGAGGACGAGGGGGTTACTGGGGCTCGACGGTGCTGACGGGGGTGCCGTCGGCGGCGAGGACGGTCACCAGGTGGCGCTGCCAGTGCGGGTCGTCGCGCTCCGGGAAGTCCTCCCGCCAGTGGCAGCCGCGGG
>NZ_JAIZ01000348.1:8396-18306 GCF_000710465.2 Kitasatospora sp. MBT63
GCGCGGCGGCGGCCACCAGGGCGGTCGCGACCAGGTGCAGGTTGGTGGCCTCCCAGGTCTCCACCCGCGGGTCGGCGGGCTTCTCCTCGGCGGCGTGCGCCAGGGCGGCCCCGGCCAGGGCGGCCAGCCCGGCGGCGGTGGCGGCCATCGAGGCGGCCGAGCGCAGCACGCCGGCGCCCCGGGACATCAGCCGCTGGACGTCGGCCCGCGCCTCGGGCGCGAGCAGCGGTACCGGGTGCGCGGCGCGGGCGCCCGCCACGTCGACCGCCCGCTCGGGCAGCTCGCCGGCGTGGTGCCGGGCGGCCAGGTCGGCGGCGATCCGCTCGGCGAAGACCAGCCCCTCCAGCAGCGAGTTGGAGGCCAGCCGGTTGGCGCCGTGCACGCCGGTGCAGGCCACCTCGCCGCAGGCGTACAGGCCCGGGACGGTGGTGCGGCCGTGCAGGTCGGTGCGGATGCCGCCGGAGGCGTAGTGCGCGGCGGGAGCGACCGGGATCAGGTCGGTGACCGGGTCGATGCCGTGCGAGCGGCAGGACGCCAGGATGGTCGGGAAGCGCTCGGCCCACATCGCGGCGCCGAAGTGGCGCCCGTCCAGGTACATGTGCTCGGCGCCGGTGAGCTCCATCCGCCGGGTGATCGCCTTGGCGACGATGTCCCGCGGCGCCAGCTCGTTCAGCTCGTGCTGCCCGACCATGAAGCGCACGCCGTCGGCGTCCACCAGGTACGCGCCCTCGCCGCGGACCGCCTCGGAGACCAGCGGCTGCTGGCCCTCGGCGTCCGGGCCGAGCCACAGCACGGTCGGGTGGAACTGGACGAACTCCAGGTCGGTCACCTCGGCCCCGGCGCGCAGCGCCAGCGCCACGCCGTCACCGGTGGAGACGGCCGGGTTGGTGGTGGCGGAGAACACCTGGCCCATGCCGCCGGTGGCCAGCACCACCGCCCGGGCGCGGATCGCGCCGACGCCGTCGCGCTGGCCCTCGCCCATCACGTGCAGGGTCAGGCCGGCCGCGTGGCCCGCCGCGTCGGTCAGCAGGTCGAGCACCAGTGCGTGCTCGATCAGCTCGACGCCCGGGTCGGAGCGCACCGCCTCGACCAGCGCCCGCGATATCTCCGCACCGGTGGCGTCGCCGCCGGCGTGCGCGATCCGGCGGCGGTGGTGACCGCCCTCGCGGGTCAGCAGGATCTCGCCCTCGTCGTCCTTGTCGAAGGCCGCGCCGGTGGCGATCAGGTTCCGGACCGCGTCCGGGCCCTCGGTGACCAGGGTGCGCACGGCCTCCTCGTCGCAGAGCCCGGCACCGGCCACCAGGGTGTCGGCGAGGTGCTGCTCGGGGGTGTCGCCGGGCCCCAGGGCGGCGGCGATGCCGCCCTGGGCCCAGCGGGTGGAGCCGTCGTCGAGCATCGCCTTGGTGACCACCATGGCCCGCAGGCCGGCCTTGCGGGCGTTGAGCGCGACGGTGAGGCCGGCCACCCCGGAGCCGACCACGACGACGTCGGTGGTCGTGGTCCAGCCGGGGGCGGGAGCGGTCAGGCGGTACGACGACATGGCTTCACTTGCTCCTTCAGTGCGCGGCGGTCGGGGCCGCGCCGTCGGCATCACGGTACGCGCCCCGGCCCGGCGACGCGGGGGCCCCCAGGTCCCCGCGCAGCAGGCCGCTGCCCTCGGGGGCGTCGGCGGCGTCCGGCCCGACCGAGGTGACCCGGTTGGCGGCGTCCACGAACACCACCTTCGGCAGGTACGCCTTGGCCTCGGCGGTGTCCATCTGCCCGTAGGCGATCAGGATCACCAGGTCGCCGGGGTGCACCAGGTGGGCGGCGGCGCCGTTGATGCCTATGACTCCGGAGCCGCGCGGGCCGGCGATGGTGTACGTCTCCAGCCGGGCGCCGTTGGTCACGTCGACGATGTGGACCAGCTCGCCGGGCAGCAGGTCGGCCGCGTCGAGCAGGTCCTCGTCCACCGTGACCGAGCCGACGTAGTGCAGGTCGGCCTGGGTCACGGTGGCCCGGTGGATCTTGGACTTGAGCATGGTGCGGAGCATCTGGTCACGCCTCCTGTGAGTGCATGCCTACTTCGGCTACGGGGGTGGGTACTGCGGGGTGCGGGGACTGCGGGTGGGGCCTGGGCCGTGTCTAGCGGACGATGATGCGGACGTTGTCGATCAGGCGGGTGGAACCCACCTTCGCGGCCACGGCCAGCACCGCCTCGCCCTGGAAGTCGTCCGGCGCCTCGGTGAAGGTGTCCGGGTCGATCAGGGCGAGGTAGTCGAGGGCGACACCGTCGGCGGCGTCGAGGGCGGCCGCCGCGGCCTCGCGGACGGCCTTCGGGCCCTGCGCACCGGCGTCCCGCCCGGCGAACAGCGCCCGGGACAGCGCCAGCGCCTGCCCGCGCTCGGCCTCGGACAGGAACCGGTTGCGCGAGGACAGCGCCAGGCCGTCCTCCTCCCGGACGGTCGGCACGCCGACGATCTCCACGTCGAAGTCCAGGTCGGCCACCATCCGCTGGACGATCGCCAGCTGCTGCGCGTCCTTCTCGCCGAAGAACGCGAAGTCCGGGTCGGTGATGTGCAGCAGCTTGGCGACCACGGTCAGCATGCCGTCGAAGTGGCCGGGGCGGGACGCGCCCTCGAACCGCTCGCCCATCGGGCCCGCGGCCAGGCGCACCAGCGGCTCGCCGTTCGGGTACATCTCCTCGGTGGTCGGCGCGAACACCACGTCCGCCCCCGCCTGCTCGGCCAGCCGCAGGTCGGCGGCCAGGTTGCGCGGGTAGCGGTCCAGGTCCTCGCCGGCGCCGAACTGGAGCGGGTTGACGAACACCGTCACCGCGACCCGGCCGTCCCGGCCGACCTGCTTGCGGGCGGCCCGGATCAGCGCGGCGTGGCCCTCGTGCAGCGCGCCCATGGTCATCACCACCGCGTTGTCCACCGGCTGCTCGTCCGGCCAGAAGGCCGCCTCGAAGTCCGCCACGGTGTGCGTGAGCTCGGCCTTGTGGTCCTTGGGCGCCGGCTTGCCGCCGCGCTGGTTCTTGCCCGCCATCAGTGCTTCTCCTCGTTCAGTACGTCCAGCAGGGCCGCCGCCGGCTCTGCTGCCAGAGACCCGCCGCGGACCGCCCGCTGTGCGGTGGCCCGGGCCATCGCGCGGTACGCCTGCCCGATGTCCGGGGCCACCGTAGCGAGCTGGTCCAGGTGCCGGCGCACGGTGCCGACGTCACCGCGGGCGACCGGGCCGGTCAGGGCCGCGTCGCCGGCCCGCAGGGTGTTGTCCAGGGCCGCGCCGAGCAGCGGGCCCAGCAGCTGCCCGGGCTCGGCCACCCCGGCCGAGCGCAGCAGCTCCATCGCCTGCGCGACCAGGGTGACCAGGTGGTTCGCCCCGTGCGCGAGCGCCGTGTGGTAGAGCGCCCGGACCTGCTCCGGCACCCACTCCGGCTCGCCGCCCATCTCCACCACCAGGGCCTCGGCCACCGGCCGCAGTTCCTCGGGCGCGGTCACCCCGAACGGGCAGCCGGCCAGCCGGGCCACGTCCACCGAGGTGCCGGTGAAGGTCATCGCCGGGTGCAGCGCCAGCGGCAGCGCGCCGGCCCGGGTGGCCGGCTCCAGTACCGCGGCCCCGTGCGCGCCGGAGGTGTGCACCACGATCTGCCCGGGCCGCACCGCGCCGGTGGCGGCCAGCCCGGCCACCAGGTCCGCCAGCGCGTCGTCCGGCACCGTCAGCAGGACCAGGTCGGCGGCGGCCAGCACCTGCGGCGGGGAGACCAGCCGGACCCCCGGCAGCAGCGCCTCGGCCCGGCGCCGCGAGGCCGCGGACACCCCGGACGCGGCCACCACCCGGTGGCCCGCCAGCTGCAGTGCCGCGCCCAGCGCGGGACCGACCCGGCCCGTCCCGACCACACCCACGGCGAGGCGGGCGGGGCGGTTCCCCGGGTCGAGCGGGTCGCCGAAGGGGTCGGCCGCGGCGGGAAAACCTGCGTGGTCGGAGGTGCTCACGGCTCGGCCCTCGTCCTTAACTTCCGTTCCAGTCCTCTGCGGGTACCAGACGTACCGCGTCATTCTACGGCCGCCCCCGCGACCGCCCGGGCACCGCCCGGTCACCCGAAGCGGTGGCTCGCAACGGCAGCTGTTCCCCGCCGGGGTGGCCGCTGCCACGATGGGTCCATGGCAGCAGGGACCACGGGAGTACCCGGTGTCCGGGCCGGCCCCCGGACCGTCCGCGGGCGCCGCGCGACCCCGGCGCGGCGCGGACGACGAGCAGCCGGGGGCGGTCGCGCCGGGCGGGTGACGGCTCAGTCGGTGGCGCCCGCGCGGATCAGGCCGGCCTCGTAGGCGAGGACGACGGCCTGGACGCGGTCGCGCAGCCCGAGCTTGGCGAGGATCCGGCCGACGTGGGTCTTCACGGTGGCCTCCGACAGCACCAGCCGGGCGGCGATCTCGCCGTTGGACAGGCCCTGGGCGACCAGCAGGAAGACCTCGCGCTCGCGCTCGGTGAGCGGGCCGAGGGTGGTGGGGCCGGGCGCGGAGGCCGGGGTGGGGAGCACCTCGGCGAAGCGGTCGATCATGCGCCGGGTGGTGGTCGGCGCGACCACCGCGTCACCGGCGTGCACCGACCGGATCGCGGCGACCAGCTCGGTCGGCGGGACGTCCTTCAGCAGGAAGCCGCTGGCCCCGGCCTTGAGCGCGGCGAAGGCGTACTCGTCCAGGTCGAAGGTGGTCAGGATGAGCACGTGCGGGGCGCCCTCGACGGGCGTGCCGTCCTCGCCCAGGCAGATCCGGCGGGTCGCCTGGACGCCGTCCAGCCGGGGCATCCGGACGTCCATCAGGATCACGTCCACCTGGGTGGTCCGCAGCCGCTCCAGGGCCTGGGCGCCGTCGCCGGCCTCGGCCGCGATCTCGATGTCGCCCTGCGACTGGAGGACCATCCGGAAGCCCGTGCGGAGCAGTTCCTGATCGTCCACCAGCATCACCCGGATGGTCACGTGAGACTCCTTGTCGCTCGGTCGCCGTCGCTGCTGCGCCGGCCTGACGCTACTTGGCCGGCTTGAGGGGGAGGACCGCCCGGATCCGGAAGCCGCCGCCGGGCCGGGGGCCGATGTCGAGGCTGCCGCTGACCATGCCGACCCGTTCGCGCATGCCGATCAGACCATGGCCGTGGCCGTCGGCACCACCGTCGACCAGTTGCTCGGCGGTCGACCCCCGGCCGTCGTCCTCGATCAGGACCTCCAGGTCCCGCTCGCGGAAGTCGACCGCCACCCGGGCCCTGGCCCCGGGGCCGCCGTGCTTGCGGACGTTGGTCAGCGCCTCCTGCACGATGCGGTACACCGTCAGCTCCAGACCGCGCGGCAGCCCCCGCTGGTCGCCGGTGGCGGTGAACTCCACCGGCAGGCCGGCGGTCCTGACCTGCTCCAGCAGGTCCGGCAGTTCCTCGACGCCGGGCTGCGGCACGTACTCCTCGGTGGTGTCGGCGGTGCGCAGCACCCCCAGCAGGCGGCGCATCTCCACCAGTGCCTGCCGGCCGGTGGCGGCGATCGTGCCGAGCGCCTCCTTGGCCTGCTGCGGGGAGTTGTCCAGCACGTACGCGGCGCCGTCGGCCTGGACGATCATCACCGAGACGTTGTGCGCGACCACGTCGTGCAGTTCGCGGGCGATCCGGGCGCGCTCCGCCGCGACCGCCACCTTGGACTGGGCGTCGCGCTCGCGCTCCAGCCGCGAGGCCCGGTCCTCCAGCTCGATCAGGTACGCCCGCCGTACCCGGGTGAGCCGGCCCCAGGCCCAGCACAGGATGAACGGGGTGGTCATCAGCGCGGCCAGGAACAGTGCCCGCGGGAAGTCCTGCGGCGAGTCGCTGTGGTCGGCCCCGGTGGCGAACCGCCACACCGTCAGCGGCCCGGCCGCGACCCCGGCCGCGAGCATCAGCCGGGACGTCCACGGGGTGCCGAAGGCGGCGCCGGTGTACGCGAAGATCAGGTAGCCGATGCTGGAGAAGCTCGGACTGACGTTGAACGCGATCTGTGACAGACCCAGCAGGACGGCCAGCGCCGAGGTGGCGTCCGGGTTGCGCCGCCGGAACACCATCAGCAGCGGAATCGCGAGCGCGACCAGGACGCCCGGGAGCTCCTGCCCGTCCTGTTCGACCGCCGCCAGCACGCCGAAGAAGAGGACCGGCAGCGCCCAGGCGGAGTCCACCACCATGGGGTGTCGGCGGAGCCAGGCGTTGAGTCGATGCACGATTCCAGCCTAGGGAGTCGCCCGGCCGCTCCAGGTCCGCCGGGAGGGCGATCCGCTCTACTCCGCAGGGTGGAGACGCCCCCGACTTCGGTAACGTCCCCGGACATGGACTGGATGTGCTGGCGGCCCGCCATGGAACGGGCCCTGTACGGGATGGACGGCGGCTTCTACCGCAGGCCGGAGGGCCCGGCGGGCCACTTCCGGACGTCCGTGCACGCATCACCCCGGTACGCCGTGGCGGTGGCCCGTCTGCTGGCGGGAGTGGACGAGGCGCTCGGCCACCCGTCGGAGCTCGCCTTCGTCGACGTCGGCGCCGGCCGGGGCGAGCTGACCGCCGGCGTGCTGGCGGCCGCCGGGCCGGACCTGGCCTCCCGGCTGCGCCCGTACGCGGTGGAGCTGGCCGCTCGCCCTGCCGGGCTGAGCGAGGCGGTGGTGTGGACGGACCGGGTGCCGCAGGGGGTGCAAGGCCTGCTGTTCGCCAACGAGTGGCTGGACAACGTGCCGCTGGACATCGCCGAGCGCGGCGAGGACGGCGTGCTCCGCTATGTCGAGGTCTCCGCCACGGGCGAGGAGCGGCCGGGCCCGCCGGTGGCGCCGCAGGACGCCGACTGGGCCGCGCGCTGGTGGCCCGAGGGGGACCGGGTGGAGCTGGGCGGGCCCAGGGACCGGGCCTGGGCGACGGCCGTCGGCGCGCTGGAGCGCGGGCTGGCGGTGGCCGTCGACTACGCGCACACCAGGGCCGCGCGGCCGCCGTTCGGCACGCTGACCGGGTTCCGCGGCGGGCGGGAGGTGCAGCCGGTACCGGACGGCGGCTGCGACCTGACCGCGCACGTCGCGCTGGACTCGGCGGCCGTGCCGGCTGTCCACAGCCTGTGGACGACCCAACGGGAAGCGCTCCGCGCGCTCGGCGTGCACGGCGCGCGCCCCCCGCTCGCGCTGGCCTCCAGCGATCCGGCCGGCTACCTGCGCGCCCTGTCCGGTGCGGGCGAGGCCGCCGAGCTCACCGACCCCGCCGGTCTGGGCGGCTTCGGCTGGCTGGCGCAGGCCGTCCGGATGCCGGTACCGCAGAGCCTGGCCGGGCTGCCGGGATGGCAGACTCTCACCCCATGAGGGAGACCACGGTCGGCATCGGCGCAGGCGCGCAAGAGCTCACCAGCGAGCTGGGCACCAGCGACATGGTGCTCAACATCGGACCGCAGCACCCGTCCACGCACGGCGTGCTGCGGCTGAAGCTGGTGCTGGACGGCGAGCGGATCGTCGCCGCCGAACCGGTGATCGGCTACATGCACCGCGGCGCCGAGAAGCTCTTCGAGGCCCGGGACTACCGGCAGATCATCATGCTGGCCAACCGGCACGACTGGCTGTCCGCCTTCGCCAACGAACTCGGCGTGGTGCTCGCCGTCGAGCGGATGCTCGGCATGGAGGTGCCCGAGCGCGCGGTCTGGATCCGCACCATGCTCGCCGAGCTCAACCGGGTCCTCAACCACCTGATGTTCCTCGGCTCGTACCCGCTGGAGCTGGGCGGGATCACCCCGGTCTTCCACGCCTTCCACGGCCGCGAGGAGCTCCAGCACGTGCTGGAGGAGGCCTCCGGTGGCCGGATGCACTACATGTTCAACCGGGTCGGCGGCCTCAAGGAGGACCTCCCGGCCGGCTGGCTCGGCCGGGTCCGGGCCGCCGTCGCCACCGTCCGCTCGCAGCTGCCGGTCTTCGAGGACCTGGTGCTCGGCAACGAGATCTTCCGCGGCCGTACGGCCGGGGTCGGCGTGCTGTCCGCCGAGCACGTGCACGCGTACGGCGTCAGCGGGCCGATCGCCCGGGCCAGCGGTGTCGACTTCGACCTGCGGCGCGACGAGCCGTACCTGGCGTACGGGGAGCTCGCCGACGTCCTCACCGTGGTCACCCGCGAGGAGGGCGACTGCCTGGCCCGGTTCGAGTGCCTGCTGGAGCAGACCGCCAACTCCCTCGACCTCGCCGACGCCTGCCTCGACCGGCTCGCCCAGCTGCCCCCCGGGCCGGTCAACCTGCGGCTGCCCAAGGTCCTCAAGGCCCCCGAGGGCGAGACCTACGCCTGGACCGAGAACCCGCTCGGCATCAACGGCTACTACCTGGTCTCCCGCGGCGACAAGACCCCCTGGCGCCTCAAGCTCCGCTCCGCCTCCTACAACAACATCCAGGCCCTCACCGAACTCCTCCCGGGCACCCTGGTCGCCGACATGGTCGCCATCCTCGGCTCGATGTTCTTCGTCGTCGGCGACATCGACAAGTAACCCCGGCACCCCTCCAGGGGCGCGAGGAACCGCGCGAGCTCGGAAGGCCGAGTGCCGCCACCTACCCCCTGGCGGTAGCCCCCAGGGGCGCGAGGAACTGCGCGAAGTCGGAAGTCCGGCCGCCGCACCTACCCACCGCCGGCGCGGGGCACCTCCTCGGTGCCCCAAGAGCCGCTGGCACCACCCTGCCGGGGGCACCCCTCCAGGGGCGCGAGGAACTGCGCGAAGTCGGAAGTCCGGCCGCCGCACCTACCCACTGCCGGTAGCCCCCCACCGCCGGTGGCTCCCCCCACCGCCGGCAAGCCCCCTACGCCAGGTCGGCCGGGTGCGGCGCCAGGTTGCGGTCGGCGCCGGCCGCGATCCGCTGTTCGCAGAGCCGGACCAGTTCCCGGTAGCCGGCCGGCCCCATCAGCTCGGTGAGCTCGGGCCGGTAGCTGACGTACACCGGGTCCGGGGCGTTGTGCGCCTCCGGGCTGCCGGTGCACCACCAGTGCAGGTCGTGGCCGCCCGGCCCCCAGCCGCGGCGGTCGTACTCACTGATGGTGACCTGGAGGTACCGGGTGTCGTCCGGGCGGTCGATCCAGTCGTACGTGCGGCGCACCGGCAGCTGCCAGCAGACGTCGGGCTTGGTCTCCAGCGGCTCCTTGCCCTCCTTGAGTGCGAGGGTGTGCAGCGCGCAGCCGGCCCCGCCGGCGAAGCCGGGGCTGTTGAGGAACAGGCAGGCGCCGTTGACCCGGCGGGTCTGCCGGTCGCCGTCCTCGTCGAGCATGGTGATGCCGCCGTCGACCTTGAGCCGGCCCTTGGCGTCGGTGCCGTGCTCGAAGTTCTCCCAGGTCTCGGGGGTCAGCCGGGCCGCGTGGCCGATGACCCGCTGCTCGTCGTCCTCGTCCGAGTAGTGCGCGCCGAGCGTGCAGCAGCCGTCGGAGGCGCCGCGGCCCGGCCGGATGCCGTGGCAGCCCTTGCCGAAGATGCAGCCCCAGCGGCTGGTCAGCCAGGTGAGGTCGCAGCGGAAGACCTGCTCCTCGTCGGCCGGGTCGGCGAACTCGACCCAGGCGCGGGCGAAGTCGAGCGGTACCTCGGGCCGGACCGTCGGCGGGGCGAGGTCGACCAGGACCGGGCCGGCCTGGCCCTTGACGGCCTTCGGCCTGTCCCGGTCCTTGTCCTTCTTGGACTTCTTGTCGGACTTCGCGCTCTTCACCGTCTCTGCTGCCACCTTGCAAGGGTAGGCCCTCGAACAGCGGAGACCGGCCGGTCCGCGGGTGCTTTCGGCCTGGTGCGCCGGACTCCCCGCCGTGGCCGCATGCGCCTGCCGCACCGCCGTTCGCCGCCCCCGGCTCGTGAAACGGCTGTGAAAACGGCGCCCCGTACCTGCGGTGCCCCCGGGCCCGGGGCCTAGTAGGGCTTGGTCAGGTTGGTACTGGCGTGGGTATG
>NZ_JAIZ01000349.1 GCF_000710465.2 Kitasatospora sp. MBT63
CCCGCCCCGACCACCCGGGCCGCCCTGACCGCCGCGCCGCAGCCCGCACAGGACCCCACCGCCCCGATGACCCCGGCCGTCCCCGCGGCCCCCGGTAGCCCGCTGGAGGCCGGTGACGCGGACTGCCCGGCGATCCCGGCCGGGGCCGACCCGGCGCGCTGGCGCTGCGAGGTGCACGTCGGTGCCCCGCTGCTGACCGTGGGCGCAGTCGAGGGCCTCGTCCTGGCGCCGATGACCATCACCTTCGCCGGGGGCCCGCTGCCGGACGGCACCAAGGGCCAGGTCTTCGGTGCGCTGCGCAGCGCAGCGCACCGACCCGGCTGCCCGGCTGACTGTTCGGGCTTCCGGCGCCGCTGGGCGCGACCACCAGGCCCGACGCCCGCGGCTCGCTCGGCGGGCTCGCCCTCAACCCAGTGCGGTGGCCGATCCGACTTCTGCACCGGGCAGTTGAGCCTGCGGCTGGTCCTGCGCGGACCCCTGCTGCCGGACTCCTGCGCGATCGGCGGGTCGGTGCCGATCGACCTGGCGCTGCGGCGTACCGCCCCGGCGGTCCGGGAGTCCGAGGAGCCGCCGCTGATCCGGTACTCGATGGAGGACGGCGGCTTCGCCGCGCCCGTGGTGGGGCGGTGCGGCCCGCTGGGCCACCTGCTCGACCGCCGGCTCGGACTGCCGGCGGCCGATGGCAACCTGCTGCGGCTCGACGCCGCCTACACCTTCAGGACGTACGACCGGCTGCGCTGACCCCGCTCTCGCCGCCGCCCGGCTGACGGTCCGACAGCCGGGCGCGCAAGGCCGCCGCCGCTGCCGTGGAGGCGGCTGCGGAGGCCGCGGCGGCCGCGGCGGCCGCCATCGGGGCGGCCTCCCGGCGGGTCTGGCCGGGGATGCCGGTCGGCCGGTCGGCCCGGGGGGTGCGAGCCGCCTGCTCGACCGCCTCGACCGCCTCCCGCGCGGCGAGGTAGGCCTGGACGGCGGCGATCCCGTAGACCGGCTGGATCAGCTGGTGGCCCTTGAAGAACGGGCGGGCGGGCGCGAATCCGGCCGCGACCACCAGTTCGCGGATCTCGGTTATCTCCTCCTCGGTCCGCGCGGTGAAGCGGACCTCCCAGCCCTTCTTGTACGCGCGGCCGTCCTCGCTGTTGCGGCGGGCCAGGTCCGGTCGGCGGACGTAGCCGGGCAGTCGGCCGAGGCGCAGCTGGGCAGTGCGCCGGCCGGAGGTTTCGTCACGTGGCATGAGCTGATGGTAGGCAATCGTCCGGGAGCCGTTGACTCCGGGTTGGTGCTTCACCGTGCGTAGTCGATTACGCCCTGTCATGATCGCCTGGTGGTGGCGGTGTGCGCGGTTCGGGGCCCGCGAAGATCAATCCGATGAAAATCGGATGGTACCCGTCAAGTCCGACCCAATCCGGCAACTGAATGAACGTCCTATCCGCCGAATGGGTGAGGGTATGGGGACTTTAGTGCAGACCAGTCCCGTTTTCGCGACGGTTGGGTAACAGGTCGTCAGGTCGTGGATCCCGTGGCGGAGCTGTTGGGGAAGGTGTCGGCATGAGCTACCAGATTCCCTCCCAGTCCTTGTCCCTCGAAGAGCTGGCCCGGCGGCAGCAGAACGTGATCACGGCCAGTCAGCTGCGGGCCCGTGGCGTGCCGACGCGGGTGGTCAGCGAGCACTGCCGGCGTGGCGGGCCCTGGCGCCGGATGCTGCCGCGGGTGTACCTGCTGCAGGAGAGCGAGCCGACCCCGGAGCAGCGGATGTGGGCCGCGCTGCTGTACGCCGCGCAGAACGGGCGGGACGAGGGCGGCCGGGAGGGCGCCGTGATCACCGGCGCGGCGGCGCTGGCGCTGTACGGCTTCGTCTCGATGCCCCGGCTGCCCGCCGTCACCGGGGTCGAGGTGCTGGTGCCCCGGCAGCGCCGGCTGCGGGACGCCGGTGAGGTGCGGATCCGGCGCACCGAAAGGGAGTTGGTGGCGCGCTCGGTGCACGGGCTGGCCTGCGCACCGGTGGCCCGGGCGGTCTGCGACGCGATCCGGGAGTGGACGGACGCGGGTGCCTTCGACGCCGGGGTGATCGGCCCCGGGCTGCTGCGCTCGGTGCTCCGCGAGGCCGTCTCCCGGATCGGATCGGGCGGCGGGCTGCGGGAGTTGTCCACCGAACTGGCCGAGGCCGGGTTGCTGGAGGAGGCCCGGGTGCGGGCCGCGCTGGACGAACTGCTGGCCGCCGAACGGGAGTCGGTGCTGGACCGGCTGGGCGAGCTGATCGACGAGTGGCTGCTGCCGGCCCCGCTGGCCGGCCCGGAGCTGCGGATGCGCGGCGGCACCTACGTCGCCGTGCCGGACCTGTACTGGCCGCAGGTGGGGGTCGCGGTCGAGGTGGACTCGGACCTGCGCTGCGTCAGCGAGGGCGAGGCGGCCTGGGTGCGTGGTGGCCAGCACCGGATGGAGTACCTGGGGGTGCGGGTGGTCCACGTGTCCGGGCAGCGGCTCGCCGCCGAGCCGGACGCGGTCGGCGGTGAGCTGCGGGAGGCGTTCCGCGCCGGCGGCGAGGATGTGATCGAGCTGCTGGTGACCGAGCGCTGACCGCCGGGCCCCGGCCGGGGTCCGTCCGCCACGGGCCTGCGACGCAGGCCGAGCAGCACACCGGCGCCGGCACCCGGCGCGCAGTACCCGGCACGCAGTACCCCCCGTACCCGGCACCAGCGCCCAGCCCCGAGCACCCGGTTCCCGGTGCCCGGCACTCAGTACCGAGCCCAACTCCCAGCCCCGGCACCCAGCCCCCGCCGCCGCGCAGGCGCGGCCCGCGGAGGTCAGCCGCGAACCACCGGTTCTCCGGTCAACTCCACCCCGGCGAGCCGGAGTTCCTCCAGCGCCGCCGCCGTCGTCGGGGCGGCCACCGCAGCGGTGAGGTCGAGCAGGACCCGGGTGGTGAAGCCCTCCCGGGCGGCGTCGAGGGCGGTCGCCCGGACGCAGTGGTCGGTCGCGATGCCGACCACGTCGACCTCCACCACGTTCCGTGACCGCAGCCAGTCGGCCAGCCCCTGCCCGTTCTCGTTGCTGCCCTCGAATCCGCTGTACGCGGCCGAGTACGAGCCCTTGTCGAAGACCGCCTCGATCGCGCCCGAGGTCACCGACGGCGCGAAGTTCGGGTGGAACCCCACGCCCTCGGTGCCCGCCACGCAGTGCACCGGCCAGGAGTGGACGTAGTCGGGCTCGGCGGAGAAGTGCTCCCCGGGGTCGATGTGGTGGTCCCGGGTGGCGACGATGTGGGTGTAGCCGGCGGCGGACTCGGCGATCAGGTCGGTGATCGCGGCGGCGACCTCGGCGCCGCCGGACACGGCCAGACTGCCGCCCTCGCAGAAGTCGTTCTGCACGTCGACGACGATCAGGGCGCGGTGCATGGCTGGCTTCTCTCGTTTCTCGGTGACGTTGTGTTGCCGGGGGCGGCGCCGGGTGTCGGGGCCGGGCGCACCGGGGGTATGAACTCTAGGGAGTGACGCGCGTAGGCGAAAGAGTCGTGCGCCCCTGCGGCCCGGCCGTTGCGGCCGTCGGCGGCTGCTCGGTGACGATCACCGGCTCGCCCTTGGAGAGCTGGGTCGCGGAGAGAGGCAGTCCGGCCCTGGCCCGCAGGTGGCGCTCGCGGGCGGCCTCCAGCGGTTCCCGGCCGACCACCTTGCCCCCGGTGACCAGCGGGACGTGCAGCAGGTACGGCTCCAGCTCCGCGGGGACCGGCCCGAGCCCGACCACCTCGGCCTCGGCGACGCCGTCCGCGTCGGGGCGCCGGGCGGCCCACTTGCGTCCGCCGACGCTGGTCTTCCCGCCGGCCGAGCGCTTGGCCACCGGCACGAGATCGCCCTCGGGGCCGGCGGCCCGGGCGACCAGCTTGTAGACCATCGCGCAGGTGGGGTGCCCGCTGCCGGTGACCAGGCTGGTACCCACGCCGTAGCCGTCGACCGGGGCCGCGGCCAGCGCGGCGATGGCGTACTCGTCCAGGTCGGAGGTGACGATGATCCTGGTGCCGGTGGCGCCCAGGTCGTCCAGCTGGCGGCGGACCCGGTGGGCGAGCAGGGTCAGGTCGCCGGAGTCGATCCGGACCGCGCCGAGGCCCGGGCCGGCCACCTCGACGGCGGTGCGGACGGCCTCGGCCAGGTCGTAGGTGTCGACCAGCAGGGTGGTGCCGCGGCCCATCGAGTCGATCTGGGCGGTGAAGGCGTCCCGTTCGCTGTCGTGCAGCAGGGTGAAGGCGTGCGCGGCGGTGCCGGTGGTGGGGATGGAGTAGGTGAAGCCGGCCTCCAGGTCGGAGGTGGCGCCGAAGCCGGCGATGTAGGCGGCCCGGGCGGCGGCGACCGCGGCGCCCTCGTGGGCGCGCCGGGCGCCCATCTCGATGCACGGGCGCTCGCCCGCGGCGGCGGTCATCCGGGAGGCCGCGGCGGCGATGGCGGAGTCGTGGTTGAGGATCGACAGGATCAGCGTCTCCAGGATCACCGCCTCGGCGAAGCTGCCCTCGACGGTCAGCAGCGGCGAGCCGGGGAAGTAGACCTCGCCCTCCGGGTAGCCGTGGATGTCGCCGCGGAAGCGGTAGTCGGCCAGGAACCGCAGGGTGGGCTCGTCCACCACCCGCTGGTCGGAGAGCCAGTCCAGTTGCGGCGTGGTGAAGCGGAAGGCCTCCACCGCGTCCAGCACCCGGCCGGTGCCGGCCAGCACGCCGTAGCGGCGGCCGTTCGGCAGGCGGCGGGTGAACACCTCGAAGACGGAGCGCCGGTGGGCGGCGCCGCTGCGGAGGGCGGCCTGCAGCATGGTGAGTTCGTACCGGTCGGTGAGCAGCGCGGTGGACCGGCTCGCGGTGATGGCGTCCATGATGATGATGCTACTACCACTTAGCGTCAGTCTGACGATTTCTCTCCGGCGTGTTGACCCGGATTCGCTCGCGCGTCCCCCGGATGGAAGCATGAGAGGCAGAGGACGTCGTGTCGGGTGAGGGAGAAGCAGTCGTGAGTGTCGCCCCGGTGGAGATCGAGCGCCCTGAGGTCGAGGGCCTGCCGGTGACGGAGCCCGACACACCCTGGGTCACCATCGTCCACAACGACCCGGTCAACCTGATGAGTTACGTCCAGTACGTGTTCCAGGCCTACTTCGGCTACCCGAAGGACAAGGCCAGGCAGCTGATGATGGACGTGCACACCAAGGGTCGCGCGGTGGTCTCCAGCGGTACCCGCGAGGAGATGGAGCGGGACGTCCAGGCGATGCACGGTTACGGTCTGTGGGCGACCCTCCAGCACGACTGACCCCGTACGGCCATCAGGCCCCTCACCACCACCAAGCAGACAGGCTGATCAGGACACATGGCTGGGTTGTTCGAGAGCGCCGGCGGCGGCAGCGCGGTGATCGCGCTGGACGAGGTCGAGGCCTCCATCCTGCGCACCCTCGAGGTGCAGATGCTGGAGCTGATCGGGCCCGGACCGGGCGGTGCGGGCGACGACCCGCTGGCGGCGCTGTTCGCCGAGGGCCCCACCGAGGCGCCCGAGGACCCGGCGCTGGCCCGGCTCTTCCCCGACGCGTACGGCGAGCCGGGGGAGCGGGCCGACGAGGAGACCCGCGCCATGGCGGGCGAGTTCCGCCGCTACACCGAGGTGGACCTGCGGGCCCGCAAGCGCGACGACGCGCTGGCCGTGGTGCGCTCCCTCGACGGCCTGGGCGAGGACGGCGGGGTGCTCCAGGTCCCGGCCGGGGACTGCCGGCACTGGCTCGGCGCCCTCAACGACCTGCGGCTCACCCTCGGCAGCCGACTGGAGATCACCGAGGAGGACGAGCAGGGCCTCTACCGACTGCCGGACACCGACGAGCGCAAGCCCCTGGTGATGGCCTACGTCTGGCTCGGCCAACTGCAGGAGACCCTGCTCGACGCGATGACCGGCTGAGCCGGTCCCCCTGCACGCCCGCGCCCGTCCGTGCCGGTCCGTACCCCGATGTCCCGTCCACCGGCGGAGAGTCCGCATGGTGGACGGGATTTCGCGTCAATACGGACAAAGAGCTCGATATCCGTACCTGTCATGCTCAAATGGCGCTCAGATACCCACCGGTATCCGGTCATACCGTGATACGACTTCCCCTCGCCCCGCGAGCAGAAGGAGGGTGGCCATGGCCGACCAGGCCCAGGACGAGATGACCGAGGTCCGGTCCGAGGGGGACGAGGGCTACGAGCGCGGTCTGGGCAGCCGTCAGATCCAGATGATCGCGATCGGCGGCGCCATCGGCACCGGCCTCTTCCTCGGCGCCGGTACCGCCATCTCCAAGGCCGGCCCGAGCCTCATCCTCAGCTACGCGGTGGCCGGCCTGGTGATCTTCGTGATCATGCGGGCGCTCGGCGAACTGCTCACCTACCGCCCGGTGTCCGGCAGTTTCGCCGAGTACGCCCGCGAGTTCCTGGGCCCGTTCGCGGGTTATGTGACCGGCTGGACGTACTGGCTGTTCTGGGTGGTCACCGGCATGGCGGAGACCACCGCCGCCGCGGTCTACGTGCGCTTCTGGGCGCCCGGCATCCCGCAGTGGGCCAGCGCGCTGGTCTTCCTGGTGATCCTCTACGCGGCCAACCTGATCTCGGTGAAGCTGTTCGGCGAGATCGAGTTCTGGTTCTCGATGGTCAAGGTCACCGCGATCATCGGCATGATCCTGATCGGCGTCGGGGTCCTCACCCTCGGCTTCAGCGACGCCGCCGACACCGCCTCGGTCAGCAACCTGTGGGCGGACGGCGGCTTCTTCCCCAAGGGCATCGGCTCCACCGTGATGACCCTGCAGATCGTGATGTTCGCCTACCTCGGCGTCGAACTGGTCGGCGTCACCGCCGGGGAGAGCGCCGAGCCGGAGAAGAACCTGCCACGGGCCATCAACACCCTGCCCTGGCGGATCATGCTGTTCTACATCGGTGCGCTGACGATCATTCTGGCCCTGGTCCCCTGGCGGGAGTTCAGCCCCGGCGTCAGCCCGTTCGTGGCGGCCTTCGGCAAGATCGGAATCCCGGCCGCCGCCGGCATCATCAACTTCGTGGTGCTCACCGCGGCGCTGTCCTCCTGCAACTCCGGGATGTACTCGACCGGCCGGATGCTGCGCGACCTCGCCCAGCGCGGCCAGGCGCCCGGCCGGCTCACCGCGCTCAACTCCCGCCGCACCCCGGCCCTGGCGATCACCGTCTCGGCGCTGCTGATGGGCCTCGGCGTGGTGCTCAACTACCTGGTCCCGGCCAAGGCGTTCGAGTACATCACCTCCGTCGCCACCGTCTGCGGCCTGTGGACCTGGGCCGTCATCCTGGTCGCCCAGCTCCGCTACCGCCGCGCCTGGCAGCGCGGCGACCTCCCGGCGCCCACCTTCAAGGCGCCCGGCGGGGCCTGGCCCAGCCGCCTCGCGCTCGCCTTCCTGGTCCTGGTCGTGGTGCTGATCGCGATCGACGAGGACTCCCGGATCTCGCTGTACGTCTTCCCCGTCTGGGCCGCCGCCCTGGTGGTCGGCTACCAGGTGCTCAAGCGGGTCAGGCCGCAGGCCGTCCTCGCCCACCCGGGACATTCGGAAGCACGCCCGGAAGCCGGCCGGGACGCCCACCCGGAGCCCCGCCCGCAGGCCGCCCCGCGCGGCTGATCCGGCACCCACCGACCCCCGGTCCGACTGCTGGACCGGGTCGCCCGTCCGGCCGTCGAACGCACCCCGCGACGGCCGGACGGGCCTGGCTATCCTGACCGCATGCTGACCATCACCCGAGAACTGCGCGACGCGATCGTCGCCCACGCCCGCGCCGACCACCCGGACGAGGCCTGCGGCGTGGTCGCCGGACCGGCCGGCAGCGGACGGCCCGAGCGGTTCATCCCGATGCTCAACGCGGCCCGCTCGCCCACCTTCTACGAGTTCGACTCCGGCGACCTGCTCAAGCTCTACCGCGAGATGGACGACCGCGACGAGGAGCCGGTGGTGATCTACCACTCGCACACCGCCACCGAGGGCTACCCGTCCCGTACCGACGTCTCGTACGCCTCCGAGCCCGGCGCCCACTACGTGCTGGTCTCGACCGCCGAGGGCAACGGGGAGAGCGACCCGTACCAGTTCCGCTCGTTCCGCATCGTGGACGGCGTGATCACGGAGGAAGACGTCGAGGTGGTGGCGGACCACGCCGCCTGAGCCCGGCCGCCCCCGCCGGACCCCGGACCCCGGACCCCGGACCGGCCGGGTCGCCCCGCCCGGAGCCGGGCGGCCTGCCCGCGGCCTGCCCGGGGTCCTGCCAAGTCTCAGCATCGGATACGGAAACGACCGGATCCCGAGACGCAGCTGCCGGACCGGGGGCGGGAATCTATACGATGAGCCCATGCGTTCCGTCGATGTGAGCAACCAGGCCCCGGGCATCCGCCTCGTGGCGCGCCTGCACGTCGACCTGTGCCGGCTCGCCAGTGCGATCTGTCCCGGCACCGCCGACGCCAGCTGACTTCGGCACCGCCCACCCCGGCAGCGACCGGGGCCACTCCCCTGCCGCGCCCCGTGCGGCCCACCCGACCCACCTCCACAGGAGCGCAGCCATGGCCATCGAGGTCCGCATCCCGACCATCCTCCGTACCTACACCGACGGCGCCAAGGCCGTCGAGGGCACCGGCGCCAACCTCGGGGAACTCTTCACCGACCTCGACGCCCGCCACCCGGGCATCGCCGAGCGCCTGCTCGACGCCGGCGAGCTGCGCCGCTTCGTCAACGTCTACCTGAACGACGAGGACGTCCGCTTCCTGGACGGCATCGCCACCGAGATCACCGACGGTGACAGCGTCACCATCCTGCCGGCCGTGGCCGGCGGCGCCCGCTGAGCCGCCGCCCGATGCGCTATGACAGCCCGATCGAAGCGGTCGGCAACACCCCGCTGGTGCGGCTGCCCCGGATCTCGGCCGCCGTCCCCGGCAACGACCACGGGCTGGTCACCCTCTGGGCCAAGCTGGAGGACCGCAACCCGACCGGCTCGATCAAGGACCGTCCGGCCCTGCACATGATCGAGCGGGCCGAGGCGGCGGGCCTGCTCACCCCCGGCTGCACCATCCTGGAGCCCACCAGCGGCAACACCGGCATCTCGCTGGCCATGGCCGCCAAGCTCAAGGGCTACCGGATGGTCTGCGTGATGCCGGAGAACACCAGCGAGGAGCGGCGCGAGCTGCTCCGGATGTGGGGCGCGGAGATCATCCCGTCGCCCGCCGCGGGCGGCTCCAACACCGCGGTGCGGATCGCCAAGGAGATCGCGGCCGAGCACCCCGACTGGGTGATGCTCTACCAGTACGGAAACCCGGACAACGCCGGCGCCCACTACCGGGGCACCGGGCCGGAGATCCTCGCCGACCTCCCCGAGATCACCCACTTCGTCGCCGGTCTCGGCACCACCGGCACCCTGATGGGCGTCGGCCGGTTCCTGCGCGAGAAGGTCCCCGGCGTCCAGGTGGTCGCCGCCGAGCCGCGCTACGACGACCTGGTCTACGGGCTGCGCAACCTGGACGAGGGCTTCGTGCCCGAGCTGTACGACGCCGAGGTGCTCACCACCCGCTTCTCGGTCGGCTCGGCCGACGCCGTCCGGCGCACCCGGGAACTGCTCCAGCAGGAGGGCATCTTCGCCGGCGTCTCCACCGGGGCCATCCTGCACGCCGCGATCGGGGTCGCCCGCAAGGCGGCCAAGGCCGGCGAACGCGCGGACGTGGCCTTCGTGGTCGCCGACGGCGGGTGGAAGTACCTGTCCACCGGCATCTACACCGCGGAGTCGACCGAGGCCGCGGTCGAGGCACTGCAGGGCCAGCTCTGGGCCTGAGTCCGCCGTCGCCCCGTGGGCGCCGCACCCCGCCGGGTGCGGCGCCCGCGGCGTCTCAGTGCCGGGCCCGGCGGACCACCTCGGCCCAGATCCGTTCCTCCACCGGGCCGACCCGGCGCCGGAAGTCCGCGAGCGGCACCTCGCGCAGCTCGTCCGTCTCGAGCCAGCTCGCCCGCCCTTGCCGGTCACCGACCGAGCCGGCCGGCAGCCGCAGCACCCCGGGCCGTTCGGCGTGGTGCTTGGTGGTGATCTTGGCGACCAGCGCGGTCCGCGGCCGCACCCGCAGCACCAGGCACGGCCGGTCCTTGCCGCCCGGGCCGTCCTCGAACGGCACCTGCGCCCACCAGATCTCCCGGGGCGCGGGCCGTCCCGGCCGCGGTGCGCGCGCCGG
>NZ_JAIZ01000350.1 GCF_000710465.2 Kitasatospora sp. MBT63
GCCACCACCACCAACACCTACTACTACGACGACTACGGCACCCCCACCGACCACCACGGCACCCCCCAACCCCCCAACCCCCACACCGACCGCGCCCACACCAACCCCCACACCTTCGGCGGCGAATACACCAACACCTGGGACAACACCCAATACACCCCCGCCCGCACCTACACCACCGACGGCCACTGGACCACCAAAGACACCTACCAACTCCACAACCGCTACAACGCCTTCGACGCCGACCCCATCAACTACGTAGACCCCAGCGGCCAC
>NZ_JAIZ01000351.1 GCF_000710465.2 Kitasatospora sp. MBT63
GCCACCCAGCGCATCGCGTACGCCGCCGAGCGGTCCACCTTGGACGGGTCCTTGCCCGAGAACGCGCCACCACCGTGGCGGGCCATCCCGCCGTACGTGTCGATGATGATCTTGCGGCCGGTCAGGCCCGCGTCACCCATCGGACCACCGATCTCGAACCGGCCGGTCGGGTTCACCAGCAGCCGGTACCCGTCGGTCACCAGCTTGATCCCGTCGTCCGCCAGCCGCTTGAGCTCCGGCTCGACCACGAACTCCCGGATGTCCGGCGTCAGCAGCGACTCCAGATCGATGTCGCTCGCGTGCTGCGAGGACACCACCACCGTGTCCAGGCGGACCGCCTTGTCACCGTCGTACTCGATGGTGACCTGCGTCTTGCCGTCCGGACGCAGGTACGGGATCGTCCCGTTCTTGCGGACCTCCGACAGCCGGCGCGACAGCCGGTGCGCCAGCGTGATCGGCAGCGGCATCAGCTCCGGCGTGTCGTCGCACGCGTAGCCGAACATCAGGCCCTGGTCACCCGCACCCTGCTTGTCCAGGTGGTCGTCATCGCCCTCGACCCGGGCCTCGTACGCCGTGTCCACGCCCTGCGCGATGTCGGGCGACTGCGAGCCGATCGAGACCGAGACGCCGCAGGACGCGCCGTCGAAGCCCTTCTTGGAGCTGTCGTAGCCGATCTCCAGGATCTTCTCCCGGACCAGCTGCGCGATCGGGACGTACGCCTTGGTGGTGACCTCGCCGGCGATGTGCACCAGGCCGGTGGTGATCAGCGTCTCCACGGCGACGCGCGAGGTGGGGTCCTCCTCGAGGAGGGCGTCCAGGATGGTGTCGCTGATCTGGTCAGCGATCTTGTCGGGGTGTCCCTCGGTGACCGACTCCGAGGTGAACAGGCGGCG
>NZ_JAIZ01000352.1 GCF_000710465.2 Kitasatospora sp. MBT63
GCGGCGGTGGGGGCGGGGGTGGGGACGGGGGTGTCAGGCATGGAGGGCGACGCTCCCTTCGCGGGCGCGGGCGAGGACCCGGTGCAGGACGAGGACGCCGAGCAGGCACTGGAGGCCGGCGAGCGCGGTGAGCGCGAGCAGGCGCCGCAGGGCGCCGGCCGGGTCGCCGTCGAGGGCGTCGCGCATCAGGTCGGCGCCCCAGGAGAGGAACCAGACGCGGCTGAGGGCGGCGAGCGGCTGCGGCAGCAGCGCGGCCGGGACGATCAGGCCGCCCAGCAGGTAGCAGGGGTAGGTGAGGGCGTTCTGGTAGGTGCGGGCGCCGCGGACCAGGACGAAGAGCCCGGCGAGCAGCGCCGCGGTGCCGGTGGTGCCCGCGAAGGTCAGTGCGAGGGCGGCGAGGAAGACCCCCGGTGCGGCAAGGCGCAGCGGGAAGCCGAAGCCGAGGGTGCCGATCAGCGTGATCTCGGCCGCGGCGGGCAGGCACAGCGTCGCCGTGGCGGTGATCCGCAGCAGCAGCGAGCGGGTGTACGAGCCGGGTGCGGCGAGCAGCGTCTCCAGCATGCCTTCGGCCCGGTCGTGGTCGATCGCCTCCGAGGCGACGAACACGGCGTGGGACCACATCGTCATCAGGAAGGCGGTGAGGGCCACGGGGGCGGCGAGCCGGGGGTCGGTGCCGTGGCGGACCGCGGTGAAGAAGACCAGGGAGTAGAGCGGGACGAAGCACAGCAGGGCGAGCAGGCCGGGGCGGCGGACGACGAGCAGCCACGCGGTGCGCACGTGTTCGTTCATCGGACGCTGAACTCCCGGTCGGGGATGACGGACCGGTAGACGTCCCCGAGGCTGGGGTCGGAGATGGCGACCCCGGAGCAGCCGGTTTCGGCCAGTACGCGGACGGCGGCGGCCAGTTGGCCGGTGCCGGTGACGGTGAAGCGCAGGCCGCCGGTCCCGGTGCGGTGGCAGCCGTCCAGGACGTGGTCGAGGGCGGCGAGCGCCGGTGCCGGGGCGTGGGCGACGGTGACGGTCCGCCGGTCGGCCAGGTCGGCGAGCAGTTCGGCGGGGGATCCGGCGGCGGCGATGCGGCCCTGGTCGAGCAGGAGCACCTGGTCGCCGAGTTCCCGGGCCTCGTGCATGTCGTGGGTGGTGAGCAGGATGGTGGTGCCCTGTTCCTGGAGGTCACGGACGAGGGCCAGGAAGCCGTGGGCGGCGTTGGGGTCCATGCCGGCGGTGGGCTCGTCGAGGATGAGCACCCGCGGTCCGGTGACCAGGGCGCGGGCGAGGTGGACGCGCTGGAGCATGCCGCGGGAGAACGTCTCCACCGGCCGGGCGCGGTGTTCGGCCAGTCCGAGCCGCTCCAGGACCGCGCGGGTGCGCTGCCGGGTCTCGCGGCGGCCGAGGCCGCACATCGCGGCCCAGTAGCGGACGTTCTGCTCGGCGGTGAGCCGGCCGTAGAGGCCGCGTTCGCCGCCGAGGACCAGGCCGATGGCGGCCCGTACGGCCTTGGGCTCGCGGACGGTGTCGAACCCGGCGACGCGGACGGTGCCGGAGGTGGGGGTGAGCAGGGTGGACAGGATGCGGGCGAGGGTGGTCTTGCCGGCGCCGTTGGGGCCGAGCAGGGCCGTGGTCCGGCCGTGCTCCACGGTGAAGGTGATGCCGTCGAGGGCGTTGCGGGTGCCGGGCGCCGCGCCTCGGTAGGCGCGTACCAGGTCCGTGACCTCGATGCCGGGGGGCGGGGTGGAGGGAAGGGACATCAGGATGCTCCTCGCTGTTCCCGCGGGGTGTCGGTCGCGGCGTCGCCTGCGGCGAGTGCCGTGGCGAAGTCCACGGCCCGCCGGTAGGCGGCGGGGTCCACGAGTTCCCGGCTGACCAGCAGGAAGGCGCCGAGGGGGGTGGTCAGGACGGTGCTGTCGTCGACGGTGTGCAGCACCGCCCGGTCGGCCGGCGCGAAGGGGTGGTCGACCTGCAGCGCGATGCCGAAGACCGGGTAGCCGTCCGCCAGCCGGGCGGGGACGGGGCCGCCGGAGGCGAGCCTGCGGCGGGTGCGTTCGGGGCCGCTCTCCCCCGGCGGCGCGTCCTCGTCGGCCCGGTCGGGCCGCAGCCCTGCGCGCCGTGCGCGTTCGGTCGCGGCCGCGGGGGCCAGCCGTGCCTGCCAGGCCTCGTCCACGAGGGGGGCGAGGGTGGGGAAGGAGCGGGCGAACTCGGTCAGTTCGAGGAGTTCGGGGGCGAGGTGCCAGGCGTGGGCGGTCTCGGCCAGGGCGATGGGAGCGGGGGCCTCGGCCGAGGTCAGCACCGCCGCGCAGTCCAGGACGTCGCGCACGGTGAAGGGCCGCTGGAAGCGTTCCTCGGCGACGGCGAGCAGCTGCGCCGTCGCGTCGTGCTCGGGCATGGCGGCGCGCAGGGGTACGGTCTCCCAGTCGCCGGGGTAGGCGAACGTGGCCAGTTCGATCTTGAGTTCGGGGTCGAGCCACGGTTCGGGGGACGGGGCGCCGAGCCCGACCATCAGGTGCCGGCCGGGGCCGGAGCCGATCAGGGTGAGCTGGATGTCGTGGACCGGGAGGAGTTCGGAGATCCGCCGGGCGGCCTGCCACAGCTCGGCTTCCCCGGGGGCCAGCAGGTCGAGGTCGCCGCAGGTCCGTACGGCCCAGGGGGGCTGGAAGCGGGCGAGTGCGGGTCCTTTGACGACGCGGGTGCCGGTTTCGGCGACGGCGGCGGCGATGCGGTCGTAGGTCGCGAGCCGGGTGCGGTGGCGGCGGAGTTCGTCGTCGGATCCGGTGCCGGTGGGCCGGCCCGCGTGGACCGCGGCCGAGAGCAGCAGCGGGGGGAGGGTGAAGCTGACGGTGCGGGCGTGGTGGAGGAGTTCGGCCGGGGGGCGGTCGGTGTCGGTGCCGAGCAGTTCGCACAGTAGGTCGAGGGTGGGGGCGTACTGCTCGGGGTGGTGCTCTGCGTGGTGCTCGGGGTGTGCGGGCGGGGTCATCGGGGCTCCGTGGCGATCGCGTCGAGGGGGCAGCGCCAGTAGGTGTCGCGCAGCCGCCAGCCGCGCGCGGTCAGGGCGTCGACGACGTGGGTGCCGTCCGCGTCGGGGGTGCGGGCGTGCACGACGTTGCCGATCAGGGGGAGGCCGAGCGCGGCGGCGTGGCGGGCGGCGTGTGCGACGAGGGCGTCGGTGAGGGACCGCCGGTCGTGGCCGTCGGCGACCAGGATGTCGACCAGGTCGATGTAGCGGTCGCCGTGCAGGGGGTCGGCGGCCTCGGTGAGCAGGGTGGCGTGGGCGATGGGTCCGTGGCCGTCGGCGACGGCGAGCAGGGAGTGTCTGCCGGGGGCCGACAGGCAGGCGTCGGCCGTCGCGCGGACGTCCTCCTCGCTCATCGTCACCTCGCGCTGCCGGTTGCCGAAGGCGATGGCCTGTCGCAGCCAGCCGTTCACCAGGGCGTCCTCCGCCGGGCCCGCCGGCGGACGGATCCGGATGCCGGGCGGGAGGGCGGCGCCGTCGGCGGCGCCGGGCGTGAGGACCAGGTAGCTGAGGTCCCGGGTGAGCGGCGCGGGCGCCGGGTGGGCGCCCGGTACGCGGACGACGAGGTCGCGCCACTGTGGGTGTTCCGCGCCGGACATGGCCTGGTGGATCAGGCTGTTCAGCAGGGCCGGGTCGGTGAGCACGGCGGGCGGGAGGTACTCGATGAGGCAGTCGGTGCGGCCGGTGGCGGGGTCGGTGCTCAGGCCGGCGACGCACCGGTGTCCGGCGATCTCGTGGAGCAGTCCGGTGTCCGTGAAGGAGTCGAGGTCCGGTGGCGGGGTGGCGGTGGTGCTCATCGGGCGCCTCCGGCGGGAGCGGGCTCGGGCCGGACCACGACGACGAGGTCGCGCAGCAGCGTGGCCGCGGCGGCCTGCACGTCGGCGGCGGTGACCGCCCTGAGTGCGGCCGCGTCGTCGGCCGCCGACCAGGGGCGGGCTCCGGCGTAGGTGCCGCGGGCGAGCTGGATCACCTGGCCCAGCGGGCTGTCGGCCTCTTCGAAGAGTTCGAACGCGGCCTGGCGGCGGGCTGCTTCGAGCATCGCGGGGTCGGGGTGCGCGGCGACCTCGGCGAGGCAGGAGCGTACGGTCTCGATGACGAGCTCGGCGTTCTCGGGTTCGGCGCCGATCAGGGCGCGCCAGGATCCGCCGTCCTGGTAGGCCCGGTTCCAGGACTGGAAGTTGTAGCCGAGGCCCTGTTCGAGGCGCAGGCGCAGGTAGAGCAGCGAGGCCGGGCTGTTGCCGAGAAGGTGGCCGAGGACGGTGTAGGCGTGGCGTGCCGGGTCGTCCGCGTGGGGGGAGCGGCCGCCGACGGACAGCCAGCAGAATTCGTCGGGGAGAGCCGGGTGGCCTGATCGAGCCGCGAGCGCTGCCAGGGGGATGGTCGGGGGTGTGGCGTCCCGGGCGGGGAGGTCCTCGATGCCGGTGGTGCGGACGGCTTCGCGGATCTCCTCGGCGGTGTTCGGTCCGACCGCGATCAGCGCGATCGGGGCCGAGGAGAGCAGCTGCCGGTGGATGTCGAGCAGCCGGTCCAGGCGGGCGGCGTGCACGTCCTCGGCGGTGCCGCCGACGGGGCGTCCGAGCGGGTGGCCCGCGAAGAGTGCCCGGATGTAGGCGTCCTGGACGACGTCGTACGGGTCGGCCGCGGCGGCGGCCAGTTCCTGCAGCACGGCCTGCCGCTCGGTTGCGAAGTGGTGGTCGGTCACGTCGGGGTGTACGGCGGCGGAGGCGAGGGCGGCCATGGTGGGGGCCGCGAGGTCGGGCAGTACCTGGGCGTGCAGGAGCATCAGTTCCAGGCCGGTCACCGCGTTTCCGCGGCCGCCCAGCAGTTCGATGTGCTCGGCCAGCGAGCGCGGTTCGGCGTCGCCGGGCTGCGGGACCCGGGAGTTCATCAGCAGGTGCTCCAGGAGGTGCAGGCTGCCTCCGTGGCCGGCCGGGTCGTGGCGGGAGCCGGCCCCGATCGCGACGCAGACGGCCGCGGTGGCGTACCGGTGGTCGGTGCGGGTGAGGATGCGGACGCCGTTGGCGAGGGTCAGCTGTTCGACGGACGACATCGGAGGCTCCTGGAGCAGAGGGGACGCAGGGGTCGGGACGGGGTGGAGCGGTCGGGAGTGGGCCCGGCGCCCTTGCGGGGGCACCGGGCCGCGTTCCTCCGCCGGGGGAAGGTGGGCTTACTTGCCCTGGCCGGCCTTGTCCAGG
>NZ_JAIZ01000353.1 GCF_000710465.2 Kitasatospora sp. MBT63
GCCGCGCGGGCCGCCACGGCCGGGCCCGTCGCGGTACCCGCCGCCCGGTCCGGCTCCGGGGTGTCCCGCTCCGGCTCGGTGCGCACGATGTCCGGCCGCTCCCGTTCGCACCGCTCCTCGGCCCGCACCGGCCGCGGCTCCGCCATCTCGGTGCGCAGCTCCGGCGGCACCGGCGGCACCGCCCGGCGCGGCAACCTCGGCGCCGGCCTGGTGGCCGTCCCGCCGGTGCCCGCGCCGGACCCGGCCTCCGCGGTGCTGGCCGACCCCGGGGTGCCCGAGCGCAAGCGCTACTGCAGCAAGTGCGAGAGCCCGGTCGGCCGGGAGAAGGACGGCCGGCCCGGCCGCCCGGACGGCTTCTGCACCAAGTGCGGCACGGCCTACTCGTTCACGCCCAAACTGGTCCGCGGCGACCTGGTCGGCGGCCAGTACGAGGTGCTCGGCTGCCTCGCACACGGCGGCCTGGGCTGGATCTACCTGGCGGTCGACCGCCGGGTGAACGACAAGTGGGTCGTGCTCAAGGGCCTGCTGGACACCGGCGACGAGGACGCGCTGGCGGTCGCGGTCGCCGAACGGCGCTTCCTCGCCGAGGTGGACCACCCGAACATCGTGCGCATCATCAACTTCGTCGAGCACCCGGACACCCGCACCGGCTCCACCGACGGCTACATCGTGATGGAGTACGTCGGCGGCAAGTCCCTCAAGGACATCGCCAACGAGCGCCGCACCCCGGACGGACGGCGCGACCCGCTCCCGGTCGAGCAGGCCATCGCGTACGCGCTGGAGGCCCTGCCCGCACTCGGCTACCTGCACAGCCGCGGCCTGGTCTACTGCGACTTCAAGGTCGACAACGTGATCCAGAGCGAGGACTCGCTCAAGATCATCGACATGGGTGCGGTCCGCCGCTCCGACGACGACGGCCCGATCTACGGCACCGTCGGCTACCAGGCCCCGGAGATCGGCACCGACGGCCCGACCCCCGCCTCCGACCTCTACACGGTGGCCCGCACGCTGGCCGTGCTCACCTTCGACTTCCCGCACTACGCCACCACCCACCGGTACGAGCTGCCCGGCCCGGAGGAGGTGGCCGTCCTCGCCGAGTACGAGTCCTTCTACCGCCTGCTGGTCCGCGCCACCGACCCGGACCCGGCCCGCCGGTTCGGCTCCGCCACCGAGATGGCCGACCAGCTGACCGGCGTCCTGCGCGAGGTGCTCAGCCTCAAGGACGGCCGCCCGCGGCCCGCCGCCTCCACCCTGTTCGGCCCGGAACTGCGCCTGCTGGACAGCGAGCTGACCGAGCAGCCGCTCGATGCGGTGCAGGCCGCGCTGACCCTGCCGGTACCCCGGGTCGACCCCGCCGACCCCGGCGCCGGGTTCCTCGCCGCGCTGACCGCCGGCGGCCCCGCAGAGGTGCTCACCACGCTGCTCGCCGCCCCCGCCCCCTCGGTCGAACTGCGGCTGCGGGCCCTGCGCGCCGAACTCGAACTCGGCGACCCGGCCGCCGCCGGCCGGACCCTGGACGCCCTGGCCACCGAGTACCCCGACGACTGGCGGGTGGTCTGGTACCGCGGCCTGACCGACCTGGCCGCCGGCCGCACCGAGGCGGCCGCCGAGTCCTTCGACGCGCTCTACGACGCCTTCCCCGGCGAGAGCGCGCCCAAGCTGGCCCTCGCCGTCTGCGCCGAACTGCTCGGCCACGGCGAGGACGCCGCCGAGTTCTACCGGCTGGTCGGCGCCACCGACCGCAGCTACGTCAGCGCCGCCTTCGGCCTGGCCCGGGTCCGGCTCGCGGCCGGCGACCGGGACGGCGCGGTGCACGCCCTGGAGACCGTCCCGGAGTCCTCCGCGCACTTCACCGCGGCCCGGATCGGCACCGTCCGGGCCAGGCTGCGCGGCCGCACGGCCGCCGAGCACCTCGGCCCCGAACTGGGCCGCTGCTCCGACCAGCTGGGCGCGCTCACCCTGGACGCCCGGCGCCGCGCCGAACTCGCGGTCGAGGTGCTGGACACCGCCCTGCAGTGGGTACTGGCCGGAAAGGCGGGCGACGGACCGGAGGGCGGACCCGAGGTCCTCGGACATGCCCCCGCGGAACGGGAACTGCGCTTCGCTCTGGAACACTCCTACCGGGTGTTGGCGCGGTTGTCCGACCGGGCCGAAACGAGGATCGAGATGGTGGAGCGGGCGAACCGGGCCCGCCCCCGGACGTGGGTGTGACGCAATGCCGCAGCAGACCAGGTGCCCCAGCTGTGCCGAACCGATGGACCCTCAGGACGCGTTCTGCGGGGCCTGCGGCGCGAACCTGAACGGACCGCCGACCGTGCTCGACGCTCCCGCCGCCGCACCGGCGGCCCACGGGTGCGTCCACTGCGGCGCCGCCGAACTCGCCGCCGACGGCTACTGCGAGGCCTGCGGCAAGGTCCAGCCGCGCCCCCGCGACCACCAGGAACGGGCGCTGACCGGCGTCGCCGGGGTCTCCGACCGCGGCCTGCGCCACCACCGCAACGAGGACGCGTTCGCGGTGGCCGGCACCGCGCTGCCCGACGGCGCACCCGCCGTGATCGCCGTGGTCTGCGACGGCGTCTCCTCCTCGGCGCGCCCCGACGAGGCCTCCGCCACCGCCGTCGACGCCGCCTCCGAGTCCCTGCTGACCGCGCTGGAGCACGGCCAGGACCCGACCCTGGCGATGCGCGGCGCCATCGCCGCCGCGGCCCGCGCCGTGACCGACCTGGCCTACGACGGCACCCCGCCGGAGCGGCCCGGCGGCCACCTCAACGCACCCGCCTGCACCTACGTCAGCGCCGTCTCGGCGGCCGGCGTGGTCACCATCGGCTGGGTCGGCGACACCCGCGCCTACTGGATCCCGGACGACCGCGACGCCGCCGAGCCCTACCGGCTCACCGAGGACGACTCCTGGGCCGCCCGGATGGTCTCCGCCGGGCTGATGGCCGAGGCCGAGGCGTACGCCGACCCGCGGGCGCACGCCATCACCGGCTGGCTCGGCGCCGACGCCGAGGACCTCGACCCGCACACCGTCAGCTTCACCCCGCACGTCCCCGGGGTGGTGCTGATCTGCACCGACGGCCTGTGGAACTACGCCGAGGCCGCCACCGACCTGGCCACCTTCGTCCGCCGCGACGCCCGGACCGAGCC
>NZ_JAIZ01000354.1 GCF_000710465.2 Kitasatospora sp. MBT63
GCCGCTCCGGTACGACGTCCGCCAGCGGTGCGCGGGTCGCCTCGGCCACCACCGCGGCCAGCCGGCCGCGCAGGACCTCCGCGACGGCGCCACCCGCCACCGCGGCCGCTGCGGGGGCGGCCGGCCGGGCGGGTGCCTCGGCCGACAGCAGCGGGAAGGCGGAGAGCAGGGTGTCGCGTTCGCCGCACAGCACCACCGGGGTGACGGGCCCTGCGGCGAGCAGCGTCTCCAGGACGGTGAGACCGTCGGCGGTCGGCAGGGCCCGCATGCCGAGCGTGCCGAGGACCTCCTCGGCCGGGCCGTCGGGCCGCATCCCGCCGTCCGCCCAGAACGGCCAGGCGACCGCGAGCGACCTGCCGGGGCCGCCGCGCCCGGCGCGGGCGCGCACCAGCTCGTCGGCGGCGGCGTTGGCGAAGGCGTAGTCCGCCTGGCCGGGGCTGCCCAGGGCGCCCGAGACCGAGGAGAACACCACGAAGCAGTCCAGCGGCCAGTCCGCGGTCGCGGCGTCCAGCTCCGCCGCGCCGGCCAGCTTGGCGTCGATCACCGCCCGGGCGTCGACCGTGGTCTTGCGCAGGACGTAGCCGTCGCGCAGCACCCCGGCGCAGTGCAGGACGCCGTCGACGGCCGGGCCGGCGGCCGCGATGGCCCGGGCGGCGGTCCGCAGGGCGGCCGGGTCGTCGCCCGTGATCTGCCGGTACTCGACCGAGCCGCCGGCCTGCGCGGCGCGGTCCGCCAGCACGCGCAGTTCCTCGCCGCGGGCACCGTCGGCGGCGGAGCGGCCGGTGAGCACGAGGTGGGCGGCGTACCGGTCGAGCAGGTGCCCGGCGAGGAGGCCGGCCAGCCGTCCCATGCCGTGGATCCAGTAGCGGCCGCCGCGGCGGAAGGCCGGGCCGGCGCCGGCCGCCGGGGTGAACGGAGCCAGTGCCGTGGTCGACAGGGTGCCGTCGGCCGCCACGGTGAGCTGCCGGGCGGCGGGCACCCGGTCCGCCAGGGCGGCGAGCGCGGTGCGCAGTCCGGCGCCGGAGGCGGCGTCGGCGAGGGCCACGGCGGTCAGCTCGAAGCGCGGGTTCTCCCCCGTCAGGGAGCGGCCGAGCGCGGCCAGGCCGCTGCCGGCGGTCCGTCCTGACGGGGAGTCGGCCGGGTACGGGACGACGAGGTGGGCGCCGCGCCGGGCGAGCGGGCGCAGCAGGGCGCGGAGCAGGGCGAGGACCCGCAGTCCGGTGTCGGCGGCGGCCGCGCCGGGGGCCGGGTGCTGGTGCGGGCGGCCGGTGGCGACGGCCCAGACGATGGTGGGCCGGGTGCCCTCGGGGAGCCGGGCGGCCAGGTCCGCGCCGAGGGCGGCCGCGGCCTCGGGGTCCGCCGGGTCGGCGAGCACGAGGTCGGCGCCGGTCAGGTCGGCACCGTTCAGGGCGGTGCCGTCCAGGGCGGTGCCGCCGATCACGACGAGCGGGCCGGCGGCCGCGCCGGGGCCAGGGGCGACCGGCTCCTCGACGGGGG
>NZ_JAIZ01000355.1 GCF_000710465.2 Kitasatospora sp. MBT63
CCCCCCAGGCCCCCGCCCGCCCGTCACATCCGCGGATCCGGCCGCAGCACCGCGAACGCCGCCCCGAACGGATCCTTCAGGACGGCGAGCCGCCCCGCGCCGGGCACGTCCGCCGCGGCCACCACCACCGAGCCGCCGCCCGCGGTGGCCGCGGCCACCACCGCGTCCGGGTCCTCGGTCGCGAAGTACGGCAGCCAGCCGGGGGACAGCTCGGCGTGCAGCGGCGCCGCGCCGCCGAACCCGGCCTCCTGCTGGTCACCGTCCGCGGTGGACAGCACCACGTAGTCGCTCGATCCCTCGAACTCCTGGGTGCGCCAGCCGAACACGCCCCGGTAGAAGGCGAGCGCCCGCGGGACGTCGGCGCTGTGCAGTTCGGCCCAGACGAAGCTGCCCGGGGCACCGACCTCGTCCAGCCCCTTGGTCCTGGCCGGCTGCCAGACGGCGAACTGCCCCCCGGTCGGGTCGGTGAACGCCGTCATCCGCCCGGCGTCGAAGACGTCGCCCGGAGCCATCCGGACCGTGCCGCCGCCCTGCTCGACGCCCTTGGCGGTGGCGTCCGCGTCGGGCGTCAGGA
Source organism: Kitasatospora sp. MBT63 (assembly GCF_000710465.2). Lineage (GTDB taxonomy): Bacteria > Actinomycetota > Actinomycetes > Streptomycetales > Streptomycetaceae > Kitasatospora. The sequence continues at coordinate 575 of NZ_JAIZ01000355.1, forward strand.
AGTAGAGCGTCCACGCCGACACCGCGCCCGGCTCGGTCAGCGGCCCGAGGGCGGCGACCGTCCGTCCGCCCTGCTGGAAGAAGCCGTAGCCGCCGGCCTGCGGACCGGCCGAGGCGAAGGACCAGCCGAAGACCGCGCCGTAGAAGGCGGCGGCGGCCCCGGGGTCCGGACTGCCGAGGTCCAGCCAGTTGGGCGAGCCGGTCCGGAAGTCGGTGGTGACCATGTGCGGTGCTCCTTCGGGCCAGGCCGGGGCCGCGCGTCACCGCTGTGACGCAGGACACGTCCCCGGTCGCTGTCAGGCTGGCACACCCCACTGACAATCCGGCGGGACCCGCCGGTCACGGCAGCGGCAGTACCCCCGCGAGCAGCGCCACCGCCTGCGGCGCGCCCTCCGCCTCGACGGCCGCCCGGGCGCCGCGCCCGAAGGCGAACAGCATCAGCTCGGCGCTCTCGCCGCGTACCCGTACCGTCGGCCCGGTCCGGTGCGGGACGGCCGCCGTCCGGCCGTCCGGCCGCTCGAACTCCAGCCGTACCGGCAGCCGCACCCCGGCCCCGAACCGGGCGACCGCCGGCAGCCGCCGCCACAGCGCCTCGGCGAGCCCCGGTTCGATCGGAGGCCCGTCGTCCTGTGCCGGGTCCCAGCCGTCGGCCGCCCGCCGGACGTCCTCGGCGTGGACGAAGTACTCGACCAGGTTGGCGGCCTCGTCCGCCCCCGGCAGCGCGAACGGCGACAGCCGCGGCGGGCCCGCCCGGAAGGTGCGCAGCAGTTCCTCGTACGGCCTGGCGGCGATCGAGGCCTGCACCCGCGCGTTCCACCCGGCCAGCGGCCGCAGCCGGATCCCGGCCGCCGCGTCCGGCCGGTGTTCGCGCAGCACCAGGTGCGCGGCCAGCTCCCTGGTCCGCCAGCCGCCACAGAGCGTCGCCGCCCCGGGACCCGCCGCCGCCAGCAGCGAGGCCAGCCGTTCCCGTTCCACCCGTGCATAGGTCGTCGCCATGCCGCCCACCCTAGGGCCGGGTGCCGCCCGCAGGGCAGGCCCCGGTCCCTGCCTTGTGATGGCCGGGGGCCGGGAGGAGAGTGGGAGGCAGCGCGATCCGCGGACGCAGGCAGTCAGGGGGTGTGATCGGGAGGTTCCGCGATGACCTTTCTACAGATCGTCGAGTGCCGGACGGAGCAGCCGGACCAGCTCAACCGGCTGATGGACGACTGGATCGAGCAGACCGCGGGCCGCCGCACGGCGACCCACGCGACGGTCGGCACCGACCGGGCGGACGCGAAGCACATCGTCGAGATCGTCGAGTTCCCGTCGTACGAGGCGGCGATGCGCAACTCCGTCCTGCCGGAGACCGACCGGATCTTCCGGGAGATGGTGGCGCTCTGCGAGGAGCCGCCCACCTTCACCGACCTCGACGTGATGCGCGAGGACCAGCTCAACATGGCGACGGTCCGCCGGCTGCTGGTCGACACCGCGGCGGGCGACATGTCGGCGATCGACGAGCTGATGGCCCCGGACTACCGTGACCACGACCCGTCGATGGCCGGCGACACCGTGGGCCCGGCGGCCGTCAAGGAGATGATCGAGGGCTACCGGAGGTCCTTCGACTTCACCTTCGACATCCAGGGCCAGCTCGCCGACGGCGACCAGGTGGCCACCCGCTGGATGTGGCGAGGCACCCACACCGGCGAGTTCATGGGGATGCCGGCCAGCGGCAAGACCATCGAGGCGGCCGGGATGACGATGTTCCGGTTCGAGGACGGCAGGGTGAAGGAAGGCTGGTGGTCCTGGGACTCGGTCGGCATGATGCGGCAGATGGGCATGATGCCCGAGTGACCGGCCCGGTACGGGCGCTCGGAGCTGACCGGCGGTCAGTGCAGGCTGCCGGTCAGCTTCCTGCCGCCCTGCCGGTCGCTGGCGGTCAGGGTGCAGGTCGCGTCGTGCATGCCCTGCTGGTAGTAGGCCAGGTAGGGGCCGAGCGGGAACCCGTAGTACGGGCCGCCGCCGCCCTGCCGCTGCTGCCACTCGGCCAGCGGCGCCGCGCACAGCTCGCGCAGGGCGCGGCCGATCTGGGTGTCGCTGGTGAGCCCGTCCGGCAGCACCACGTTGACGATGGCCTCGCCGTCGTGCGGCTGCGCGCACGGCCGCTCCTCGGCCCGGGTCACGGTGGTGCTCAGCTGCGGGTGGTCCAGGCAGGTGCCCGGCAGGAAGTAGGGGTATGGGAGCACCTTCGCGGGGCTCGGTGAGGGGCTGTCCGCCGGGCTCGACGCCGGGGGCGGCGGGGGAGCGGCGGCCTTCTTCTTCGCGTCCGGCCACAGCCAGAGCGCGGCCGCGGCCACCAGGGCCAGGGCCACCAGCGCGATGACGGCCGTCCTGACGCGGCGTGGCGGCCGGGCCGGTGTCTGGCTCTCCATCAGGACTGCTCCCCTCGTTCGCCCCGCGGCGCCGACCGGTCGCCGCCAGGGTGGGCGACCATTCTCGCGGTGCGGCGCGGGCGACGCCACGGGTTCGGTGACGCGAGGGTCCGCCGGTGGCTGACGCGGCTCCGTCGGTAGCTGACGCAGGGTCGGCCCGAGGTCCCCCTCGGTGACCGGACCCGATGGCATGTCAGTACGATAAGCCGCTCATCACCGGAAGAAGAAAGGCATCTGCCATGGGGGACAGCGGGTTTCGGGTGGATCCCGAAGCTATCGGTAGATACGCGTCAACCGTCACCGACCAGGTCGAGCAGCTCGACCAGATCCAGGCGGCGGTATCCGGCATCACCATCTCGGCGAGCGCCTTCGGCCACCTGCCCAACGCCCAGAACCTGGCGCACACCTACCAGGAGCACGCCTCCGCGGGTCGGCAGAACGTCGCCGACCTGGTCCAGGCGCTGGCCGGCACGGCGGACGGGCTCGCCTACACGGCACAGAACTACGCCGAGCACGATCGCATGATCAGCTCGGGTCTCGGGGGCGGCCAGTGAGCAGGCACCCGGGTTCGCACTCACCCTCCCACGGGCCGTCGCACCCCGCCGGCTCCTCGCACACCCCGTCGGCGCCCACCACCCGGGTCCCGCCGCCGCCCGCACATCCGCCGGCGCCCGCCCACACCCCGCCGCAGACCCCGGAGCCCACCCACCGCCCGGCCGGCCAGGCCGACGACGAGGGCGGCACCCCGGACCACCGTCCCGCCCGGCCGGGCACGGAGGAGCCGGCCGGCGGCACCGGCCACCGGGACGGCACCACCCCGCGCGGCGACACCACCGGGGACGGCGCCGGGGACACCACCCCGGGCGACGGCGACCCGGGCGCCGACGGTCCGGCCGAGCCCTGGTACGTGGGCATGGGCCGGTCGGCCGGCGAGGCGGCCGGGGCGCAGCTCGGCGACAAGGCGGGCGAGTGGGCCGGCAACAAGATCTTCGGCAGCCCCGAGGAGGGCGCCGGGGAGGCCGGGGGTGAGCCCGGCGGTTACGGCGAGGGCGCCTACGGCGAGCCCGGCGCTTACGGCGAGCCCGGCGCTTACGGCGAGCCCGGTGGTTACGGCGAGGGCGCGTACGGCGACGGCGGCTCCTACGGCGGGCCCGGCGGCTACGGCGCGGGCGTCGGCGCCGTGGGAGGTGCCGTCGCCGGTGACCGGTCGGCCTACGGTTCCGCCGGACCGTACCCGGGCGCCATACCGGGTGCGCTGCTGCCGGCGGGGAGCGGGGCGTACGGCTGGGCGCAGGCGCAGCCGGCCGCGCCGATGGCCCCGCTGGAGCCCGCGGCCCACCCGTCCCGCGGCGGCCTCGGTGGTGCGCTGGACGAGGCGGTCGAGTGGGCGCTGGAGAAGTCCGGTCTGATGCACATGCTGGAGAAGGTCACCGGTGACCTCGACCAGCTGAACGCCGCGGCCGAGGAGTGGCAGGCCCAGGCGAAGGCCGTCCAGATGGTGGCCGAGGAGCTGCGTTCCGGCGCCGTCTCGCTGTCCGGCGCCTGGCAGGGGTCCGCCTCGGACGCCTTCGGACGCCACATGGGCGAGGTGGCCGAGGCGCTCGACGCCACCGCCGAGGAGATGCTGCAGACCGCGCAGATCATCAACTCGGCCGCGCAGGAGTGCGCGATGGCCGAGGGCATGGTCATCGAGATCATCAGCGAGGCGATCGAGGTGCTGATCGCCTCGCTGGCCGCGGAGGCCGTGGTCGCGGTCCTCACGCTCGGCATCGGCCTGGTCGTGGACGCCCTGATCACCGAGGCGGAGATCGCGGTCTTCGTCGCCCGGGTGGCCCGGGTCTCCACCGAGCTGGCCACCAACCTGGAGAAGCTGCTCAAGGCGCTCAAGGAGCTCGGCACGGCCGTCAAGGCGGTCAGGAACATCCGGACCGCCAGGACCGCGCTGTCGGAGCTCAAGAACGTCCGCACCGCCGCCCAGGGCCTGCGGGACTTCGAGGAGGGCGGCGAGGGCCTGGGGAAGCTGGGCAAGGAGGCCTGGCAGAACCGGTCGCTGTCCGGGGTCGGCGACGGCCTCAAGGACTTCGCCGCCCGGCAGGCCGTCAAGCAGGGCGACAACTTCGTCACCGGCAAGGCCGAGGACGGTCTGCGGTCGGCGCTGGGCATCGAGGACGACGACCCGGTGCAGCGCGGCGAGCTCTCCGGCGGCGGGCTCGGCCGGGCGGCCGGCCAGTCCGCCTGGGCGGTGGCGAAGGAGGGCCTGACCGGCGAGACCAACAAGAACGCCGTCGAGGGCGAACTGCTGCACGACGTCGGCCTCGCGCACGACCCCGCTCCGTACCGGGTGGACCGCGCCCGGATCGAGCAGGCCTTCGGCTGACCTGACCCTGGCCCTGGCCCGGCACGGCCGGCCGACCCGGACCCCGCGGTCCGGGTCGGCCGGCCGTCGCTCAGGACCAGGCCGAGTACCGGGCCATGGTCGCGGTGAACTGCTGGGCGTTGTCCTCCCGGTCCAGGTCGAGCGCGATCCACGAGCCGTCCGAGAAGGCCAGGTCGGCCCGGAAGGTGAACCACGAACCGGGGACCTTCCCGCGCAGCGCGAAGCTGCCGACGGGCAGTTCGAACAGCGGCACGGCCTGGTACGCCTCGTGCCGCTCGAAGGTCCACTTGCGGCTCAGCACCAGCAGCCGCCGGTCGGTCAGGAGCAGCGTGAACAGGTCGTGGTCGGCCCGGAACTTCTCGCCCGGCGTGGTCCGCACCGCCGTCCACAGCCGCCCGGCCAGGCTCTCCCGGCCGCCGCTCCAGGAACCGCCGTGCAGCGGCCGCCGCAGCGCCCGGTACAGCCGGCGCTCCAGGCGCAGCCCGTACGGACGGCGGTACATCAGGTCCGGGATGAAGATCTCCACCAGCCACCGCGGCAGGAAGTACGTCCACAGGCCGCGCCAGAACCGGCGCAGCGCGCGCACCGCGACCCGGGCCGGGGCCCAGGCGATCTCATGGGTGGCGATCTCCCGGGAGAAGTAGAGCGGCAGCAGCGGGTCGAGGCGTACCGGGAACACCCCGGCCAGGGCCTCCCCGGGGTGCAGGTGCGGGGCGGCGGTCTGCTGCAGTGCCGGGTGGCCGGCCGGTACGCCGGCGCCGTCCCGGCCGGGTGCCGCCCCGGGGGACTGCTGGTAGGTGCTCACCCGAAGGTCTCCTCGGTCCGGTGTCCGACCGCCGTCGCGGCCGGCTCGCTGACGGCGTCCACCGCACTGGCGTTCGCCTCGGTCGGTGGCCAAAACTACCGCAGCGCCCCCGGCGCCCGCCGGGGATCGTGTGCCAACGGTGCCCTCCGCGGCCGCCCCTGACGGACGGCCGGGCCGCCGCACCCCGGTGGGGCCGCTCCTCGGCGCGCAACGGCTGTCTGACGCGGCACTAAGCTGAAGCCGGCACGACCCGGATCAAGGGACCCTGTTGATGCGCGTCGGAATCATCGGACACGAAGGACTCTCGGAGATCTCCGAGATGCTCATCCGCGGCGAGCTCTGGCGCCTGGTGACCGCCTACGGCGCCTACGAGCTGGTCGGGGTCGGATGCCTGGCGCCCGGGCCGGAGAGCTGGTTCGCCCGGGCGGTGCTGGACCACGGCGGCAGGATCGAGGCGATCGTCCCGGCCTCCGCCGCCCCCGCCGCCCC
>NZ_JAIZ01000356.1:0-16721 GCF_000710465.2 Kitasatospora sp. MBT63
GCCCGCGAACCGCCCGGCCCGGCGGCGCGGCCGGCGCGGCCCGGCGGCGTCCGCCCTGGTCTGGATCCGCAGCCGGATCTCCGCACCGCCGAGCCCGGCCGAGCGGCCGAGTGCGACGTCGCCGCCGGTGTCCTCGGCGAGCTTGCGGGCGATGTCCAGGCCGAGACCGGTGGAGCCGTCGCCGCCGTGGCCGGTGCCGCGCTGGATCGCGGTGTCGGGGTCGGCGAAGCCCGGGCCGGCGTCGCCGACCAGGACGATCACCGAGTCGGGGGTGGCGGCCAGGTCGACCGAGAAGGCGGTGCCGATCGTGGTGTGCCGGAAGACGTTGCCGAGCAGTGCGTCCACGGCCGCGGCCAGGTCACCGCGCTGCACCGGGACCAGGACCGAGCCCTCGGCGCCGGCCAGCTGCCAGGGGCGGCCCTCGTCCTCGGCGAGCGCGGACCAGAAGCCGACCCGTTCTCGGATCACCTCGACGGCGTCGCAGCCGAGCGTGACGGCGGGTGCGTCGTCGGGGGCGCGCCGGGCGGAGCGGATGATCTGGTCGACCTCGCGCTCGAGTTGGGAGACGGCGTGCCGGGTCGCGTCGGCGGCGTCGCCGTCGCCGAGCGAGGCGGCGTTGAGCCGGAGCACGGTGAGCGGGGTGCGCAGGCGGTGCGAGAGGTCGGCGGCGAGTTCGCGTTCGGCGGCGAGCAGGTGGACGACCCGGTCGGCCATCGCGTTGAAGGCCAGGCCGGCCTCGCGCAGTTCCTCGGGCGCGCCCGCGCCCGGCCGGCCGTCGACGGGGTACCGGACGGCCAGGTTGCCCGCGCCCAGCGAGCGGGCCGCGCCGGCCAGCCGGCGGGCGGAGGTGACGATCCGGGCGCCCATCCGGTCGGCCACCAGGACCGAGATGGCGACCAGCGCGAGGGCGACCAGGGTGAGCACCAGCCAGGCGGTGGTGACGCCGCGGGTGAGGTCGCCGTCGGCGACGTGCACCTCGACCACCGCGATCCGTCCGCCGTCGACAGCGACCGGCTGGAGCAGGGCGAAGCCGCCGGGCACGGCGACCGTGTACGAGCGGCCCTGCTTCTCCACGGCGGCGAGGCCGGCGGGGTCGGCCCGGCCGGTGCCGACCGCGGTGCCGTCCGGGAGGTGGACGGCGAGCCGGTCCCGGGCGCCGGCGTCGGTGGAGGCGAGCGCCCGGGCGATGGCGTCCTGGTCGGTGGTGATCGCGAGGGCCGGACCGAGGGCGGCGGCCTGGCGTTCCGCCGCGGTGAATGCCCGGTCCCGGGCGGTCTGCTGGACCATCAGGCCGAGTGGGATCAGGAAGGCCAGCGCCACCATGGTGGTGCCGGCCACCGCCGCCTTGATCATGGCCCAGCGCAGCGAGCGGGTGAACCGCCTCATGTCGCGGCGCCTGCGGACCCGCCCGGTGCCTCCAGCCTGACCCCGACCCCGCGCACGGTGTGCAGGTAGCGGGGGCTGGAGGCGGTCTCGCCGAGCTTGCGGCGCAGCCAGGACAGGTGGACGTCGATGGTCTGGTCGCCGCCGTAGGTCTGCCGCCAGACCTCGGCCAGGATCTCCTTGCGCGGGACCACCACGCCGGGCCGGGCGGCGAGGAAGGCCAGCAGGTCGAACTCGCGCCGGGTGAGGTCGAGCGCCCGGCCGTCCAGGACGGCCTCGCGGCGCTGCGGGTCGATGGCGAGCCCGCCGACCCGCAGGACCTGCGGGGTGGCGACCCCGCCGCCGCCGAGGCGGCGCAGTACGGCGGCCATCCGGGCCGTCAGGTGTTCGGCGGAGAAGGGTTTCACCAGGTAGTCGTCGGCGCCGTCGTTGAGCAGCCGGACGATCTCGGCCTCGTCGTCCCGGGCGGTGGAGATGATCACCGGCACGTTGGTGACGCCCCGGATCATCTTGAGCGCCTCGCTGCCGTCCAGGTCGGGCAGGCCGAGATCGAGGATCACCAGGTCACAGCCGACCTGGGAGACCTCGCGCAGCGCCTCCAGCGCGGTGCCGACGCTGCGCACGGCATGGCCCGACTCGGAGAGGTGCCGGATGAGGGCGGAGCGGACAAAGGGGTCGTCCTCGACCACGAGCACTGTTGCCATGGCCCTGCACGGTACGGCATCCGCCTCGATTGGTCTGTACCTCGGGTCCCGATCACGGGCCTGACGAGGGGTGGGGACGGGCCGTCAGACCGCGGGCCGGCCACGCCGGGGGCCGCGGCGGCGGTGCTTTCCGCAGGCTCTCTGCCGAATTGTCCGGCCCGCCGACCTGCGCTCGACCGGGATGCGGCAGGATGGGCGCGCGATGCGGAGCGGACTGGTACAACTCGGCGCCTGGACGGCGGCCACCGGGGCAGCGGTGGCGCTGTCCTGGTTCGGCGTGCACGCGGTGCTGACGGACGCGGTCTCCGACCGGCCGAAGGCCGTGCCGCTGCCCTCCCCCGCGGCCCCGCCGCCGGTGACCGTCGAGTCGATCGCCCCGGCGACGTCCGGCTCCGCCCCACCCTCACCGAGCGCAAGCACGAGCACGAGTACGGGCGCGGGCGCAGGTTCCGGTACGGGCGGGCCCGCCGACCCGAGCCGGGCGCCGTCGCGGCGGCCGAGCCCGAGCAGTTCGGTGCACAGCTATCTGGTGCCGGGCGGCCGGGTGGCGCTGGACATCCGGGCGGACCGGGCCGAGCTGGTCTCGGCGACCCCGGACGCGGGCTGGCAGATGCAGGTGTGGAACGGCGACCACTGGATGCGGATCGACTTCTCCCATCCCGAGGGCACCAGCTCGGTCTTCGTGACCTGGAACGGCCATCCGCCGGCCGTCCAGACCGTCCCCGCACCGTAGGTGACGTCCGCTCAGCCGAGGAGCGAGGTGGTCGGCGGGCGAAGCCGGTCCGGGACCGGGGTGAAGCCGGGCAGGTACGGGCCGCGGTAGCGGGTGCGGTCGACCAGGGTGTGCCGGGCAGCGCCGGCGGTGGCGATCACCGCGAGCACCACGGTGCCCTGGCGGTCGGTGAGTTCGTACGGTTCGGCGATCGGGGCGGCGCCCCGGTCGACCGCGTAGTCGAAGGCGGCGTAGGCGTCGGGGACCCGCAGGGCGAGGTCGACGATGCCCTCCCCGTAGCGGGCCAGGTGGTCGGCGATCAGGCGGCCGTGGCCGGTGAGCACCTGGACCACGGAGGTGAGCACGTAGCGGGCGGGCCCGGTCTCGAAGACGTAGGCGCAGGTCTCCGGGTTGCCGTTCTCCGGTCCCGAGTAGGCGGTACATCGCATCGCCAGGGTGGCCGAGTAGTAGTGCGCGGCCTTCCTGGCGTCGTGCACCGCGAGGACCACGGAGTCGGGGCCGGTGATCGGACGGAAGTCGTCGGCGGGTTCCTGGGTCAGCGGTGCGGCGGAGATCTCGGTCAAGGCGCTCCTCCCCGGTCGGCCCCGCGGCGCGGTGTGGGGGTCCGGGCGCGGGGTGTGGAGGGAGACTGGCCCTCGGCGGATCGATGCGCAACTGTTCCGATTCATCCTGGGCAAGGTGCGCGCCGGCACCCGAAAATGGCGGCAGCAGCTGGACAGTTTGCCCACCGGACGGAGCCCCCGTGCACTCCCCCAACGACGCGATCGACGCGCTCGACGGAAAGTTGATCAGACTTCTCAGCGAGGAGCCCCGGATCGGCGTCCTGGAGTGCTCCCGCCGGCTCCAGGTGGCCCGCGGCACCGTGCAGGCCCGGCTGGACCGGCTGCAGGCGCGCGGCGTGATCGGCGGTTTCGGCCCGCAGGTCGACCCGGCGGCGCTCGGCTACCCGGTGACGGCCTTCGCCACCCTGGAGATCTCCCAGGGCCAGGGCGCGGACGTGCGGGCGCACCTGGTGGCCGTGCCGGAGGTGCTGGAGCTGCACACCATCACCGGGCAGGGGGACATGCTGGTGCGGATCGTCGCCCGGTCCAACGCGGATCTGCAGCGGGTGATCGACCGGGTGGTGGGCTTCGACGGGATCGTCCGGGCCTCCACCGCCATCGCACTGGAGAACCCGGTGCCGTACCGGGTGCTGCCGCTGGTCGAGCAGGCGTCCCGGGAGTAGCGCCGGGACCCGCCGGGGCGGCGGCGCTCAGCAGGCCGGGACGTCGCCGCCGTTCTTCAGCGCCTTCAGGGCCGCCACCGACTCGTCGATGGTGGTCACCGGGACCAGCCGCAGGCCGTCCGGGAGGTTGACCTTGGCGTCCTTGCACTCCTGGGCGGGCAGCAGGAAGACGGTCGCGCCGTCCCGCGCGGCGGCCTGGGTCTTCAGCGGCACGCCGCCGACCGCGCCGATCCGGCCCTGGTCGTCGACGGTGCCGGTGCCGGCCACGGTCCGGCCGCCGGTGAGGTCACCGCCGGCGCCGTCGCCGGAGAGCTTGTCGATGATCCCGAGGGTGAGCATCTGGCCGGCGCTCGGGCCGCCGATGTCACCGAGGTCGACGCCGACCTTGACCTGCCCGGGCGGCAGGTGCAGGTAGTTCAGGGCGGCCGCGGTGGCGGCGTCCTGGGACTCGGTCATCTGGCGGGTGGTCTCCTGCACCGCGTCGGCCGGGTCGGGCTCCGGGTAGACCAGCGAGGTGGGCAGGACCGCCTCGTCGTTCTCGAGCCAGCCGTTCAGGGCCTGCCGGAGGCTGATCCGCTCGCCCGCGTTGGTCGCCGAGATGGTGGTGGCCCGCAACTGGCCCTCGGTGGCCCTGGTGGGTGCGCCGGTGATCGTGATCACCGTCCGGCCCTGGTACGAGCCGAGGGTGTCGGCGGTGACTCCGGGCTGGGTCAGCGTGAACGGCAGCGGCGCGAACGCGGCCACCGCGAACAGCGCGACGACCAGCGCGCCGCACAGGCCGAGCGCGCGGGTCCTCGGGGCGGTGAGGGCCGGGGGAATCTTCACAGGGGACACACCTTCACGGGGGACACACCCCGCATCAAAACACACCCGGCCCGTCCCCCGGGCGCTACCTCAGTGCGTCGGCGACCTCGGTGGCCGCCTCCACCACCCGCGGACCGACCCGTTCCGGCACCAGGCCGTTGAGCATCACCACGCCCACGCTGCCCTCGATGCCGCTCAGCCCGAGCAGCGCGGCCGCGGCACCACTGGCGCCGGACTGCTCCTCCGCGTGGGTGACGACGAAGCCGAGCTCGGGCCGGCGCTGGCTGGGGAAGGACCGGGCCTCCAGGATCGCCCGGCCGGCCGCGCTCTCGCTGAGCGGGTGCCGCAGGCCGGTCCGGTAGGCGACGTGGAAGTCGGTCCAGGTCGGCTCGACCACGGCCACCGCCAGCGCCTCGCTGCCGTCGACCAGGGTGAGGTGCGCGGTGGCGCCCAGGTCCTCGGCGAGGCTGCGCAGCGCGGGCAGCGCGGCCTCGCGCAGCAGCGGGTGCACCCGGTGGGCCAGCCGCAGTACGCCGAGGCCGACCCTGGCCCGGCCGCCGATGTCGCGGCGGACCAGTCCGTGCTGCTCCAGGGTGGCCAGCAGGCGGTAGACCACGGTCCGGTTGACCGCGAGCCGGGCGGCCAGTTCGGTCACGGTCAGCCCGCGTTCGGAGTCGGAGAGAAGTTTCAGTACCCGGACACCTCTGTCCAGGGTTTGGGATGTCTCAGCAGTCACGACGCGCAATTCCTTTCCGCGGCGGTCACCGGTCCGACGTACTGCCGCACCGGGACGGAGGTGTCGCGCGCGAGTGGGTGTCCGCGCTGGAGCCACGTCCCGGCGCCATTGCCGGGCGGGGACTCTGCGGTGCTCTGCCCGGGTCGTGGTGGTCGGTTCGAGAGAGCGTGGGGGGAAAAGTAGTGAACGCGGGGCTGCCTAGGGAAGGCCTTGTCCAAAATCCGATCCGGATCGTCGCGCTACCGAGATGAAACTCCGGGCAAACCGCCCGATAAACCCCGGCCGTACCGCTCTCCTGTTCGAGTACGCTCCGGAGTCCGGACACCGTGGAATGTCATCGACCGCTTTTCGGAGGCCGCGTACGGGTCCTGCCGGCCGGCCTCGGCGGGAACGGCGAATGCCCGGCGGCTCGCAGCCGCCGGGCGTGGTCAACCATCGAACGGGGGCAGCCCCCGCGGTCCGCTCAGGAGGCGGTCGCCCACTCCCTGATCTTGGCGATCCTGGCCTTCAGCTGGTTGGCGGTCGCCTGCGCGGTGAGCGGCCCGCCGCACTGGCGGCGCAGCTCGTTGTGGACGGTGCCGTGCGGCTGGCTGGTGCGGTGGTGCCAGGCCGCGACCAGCGCGTTCAGCTCCTTGCGCAGCTCGCGCAGTTCCTGGTGGGTGACCACCGGGCGCTGCTCGGCCGGGAGTTCGATCAGGTCGGCCTCCTCGGCGGGCTTGGCCTTGGAGCGCTGGATCTGCCGGTGCTGGCGCTTCTGCAGCAGCATCTGGACCTGGTCCGGCTCCAGCAGGCCCGGGATGCCGAGGTAGTCCTCCTCCTCCTCGCTGCCCGGGTGCGCCTGCATGCCGAATTCCATGGCGTTGTACAGCACCCGGTCGAAGACCGCGTCGGAGCCGAGCGCCTCGTAGGAGAACTCCTCGCCGCCGGCCGTGTCCGGGCCGTCGTTGGCCTTCTCGGCCTCGGCGAGCAGCCGGTCCTCCTCGTCGAAGAGTCCCTCGCCCTCCTTCTTCGGCCGGTCCAGCACGTGGTCGCGCTGGACCTCCATCTCGTTGGCGAAGCCGAGCAGCATCGGGATGGTGGGCAGGAAGACCGACGCGGTCTCGCCGCGCTTGCGGGCCCGGACGAAGCGGCCGACCGCCTGCGCGAAGAACAGCGGGGTGGAGATCGAGGTGGCGTAGACGCCGACGGCCAGCCGGGGCACGTCGACGCCCTCGGAGACCATCCGGACCGCGACCATCCAGCGGGAGTCGCCCGCCGCGTAGTCGGAGATCCGCTTGGACGCCTCGGCCTCGTCGGAGAGGACCAGGGTCGGCTTCTCGCCGGTGAGTTCGCGCAGGATCTTGGCGTAGGCGCGGGCCACGTTCTGGTCGGTGGCGATCACCAGGCCGCCGGCGTCCGGGATGGCCTTGCGGACCTCGGTGAGCCGCCGGTCGGCGGCGCTCAGCACGTTCGGGATCCACTCGCCCTGCGGCGCCAGCGCGGTCCGCCACGCCTGGGCGATCAGGTCCTTGGTCATCGGCTCGCCGAGCCGGGCCTCCAGCTCGTCGCCGGCCTTGGTGCGCCAGCGCATGTTGCCGCTGTAGGAGAGGAAGATCACCGGCCGCACCACGTGGTCGGCCAGCGCGTGCCCGTAGCCGTAGGTGTAGTCGGCGACCGACTTGCGGATGCCGTCGCCGCCGGCCTCGTACTGGACGAACGGGATCGGGTTGGTGTCCGAGCGGAACGGCGTCCCGGTCAGCGCGAGCCGCCGGGTGGCCGGCTCGAAGGCCTCGGCGCAGGCCTCGCCCCAGGACTTGGAGTCACCGGCGTGGTGGATCTCGTCCATGATCACGAGGGTCTTGCGGGCCTCGGTCCGGTTGCGGTGCAGCATCGGGTTGACGCCCACGCCCGCATAGGTGACCACGATGCCGTGGTACTCCTTCGACAGCGGACCCGAGGAGTAGGCCGGGTCCAGCTTGATGCCTATCCGGGCCGCGGCCTCCGCCCACTGCTTCTTCAGGTGCTCGGTCGGGGCGACCACGGTGACCTGCTGCACCAGGTGGTTGTGCAGCAGGTACGAGGCGAGGGTCAGGGCGAAGGTGGTCTTTCCCGCGCCCGGGGTGGCGACCGCGAGGAAGTCCCGCGGCTGCTTCTCGATGTACTTGTCCAGCGCGCCCTGCTGCCAGGCCCGCAGCTTGCCGGCCGTACCCCAGGGGGCACGGCCGGGGAAGGCCGGGGACAGGTGCGACGCTGCGTTGGTGCCGGCCGGACGGCTGGGGCTGTGCTGATCGGCGTGCGAGAACAGAGGGGACATCGGGGAGGCGGCAGTACTCACGGTCTCCGGAGGGGGTCGTCGCAGGTCAGGGCTGGTGTCAGCGCCCGGCCCGCGGTCGGTCGGCGGTCGTACAACCCGCCCAGCCTACCGGCCCGCGGGCCTCAGGCGGCCTCGGCACGCTCGTACAACCGCCGCAGCCGCAGGGCGATCTCGGTCACGTCGGCCAGTTCCCCGGACGCCACCTCGACCACCAGCCGGTACGCCTCCTGCTGGTCCACCGCGGCCATGTCGAGGCCGTGCAGGTCCAGGAAGACCACCGTGCTCATCCAGGCCGTCCGCTTGTTGCCGTCCACGAACGGGTGGTTTCCGGCCAGCGCGTGCAGCAGGGCCGCGGCCTTGCCGAAGCGGCCCTCGAACGCCTCCACACCGAACATCTCCGACCGCGGCCGGTGCGCCGCCGAGGCCAGCAGCCCCATCTCGCGCACCCCCATCTCACGGCCCTGGCAGGCGAAGGCGGACAGCTCCAGCACGTCCGGCACGTCCAGGTACCTCATTCGCCCAGCCTCCGCAGCAGGTCGGCGTGGCAGGCCGCGTACTTGGCGCCGAGCCTGCGCACCTGCTCGCGGTGGCGCGGCTCGTCCGCCTCGGCCGCCGGGCGCGGCTGCGGGAGCGGCGCGGCGGGGTGCTGGGGTCGGGGGTCCATCCCGCGATGGTAGAAGCCCGGACGATCATCACGACAGCGCTTTTCGGCCGCGCCACCCCCGGCCGGCCGGGTGAAGTTCGCACCATCCGACCTGGTTTCTCGCGGGATCCGGTTTGATGTGACCCGGATCACACCAGAAACGGCGAAAAGCCGCGTAACGCCTACCGCCCTCCGTACTCCTACTTCAACGGAGCCGCACTCGCCCCACGCGTCACGCGGCCCACACGGATCCCATCGGGAGGAAGTCACATGTCCGGTATGCCGGCAGTCGTGGAGCAGGTCGTCCAGGCCCGCCTGATCATCAGCGCCGGGCGCTCCGCCCGGCTGCAGGTCACCCTGCGGTACCGCGCGGACGACCCCCTCGCCGTCCGGATGGTCTTCCCGGTGGAGTACGCGCTGGACGGCACGGACGAGGAGCCCGGGCCGGCCGACGCCGCCGCGGCCGGGGTCGAGTGGGTCTTCGCCCGCCGTCTGCTGGCCGGCGGGCTGGAGGAGCCGTCCGGGCTCGGCGACGTCCACGTGCGGCCCGTCCCCGAGCGCGGGACGGTGGTCGAGCTGCGGGCCCCCGAAGGCGTCGCCGTGCTCCGCTTCACCACCGCAGACCTGCGGCGCTTCCTGTGGCGCAGCCACCTGGCCGTCCCCGAGGACCAGGAGTCCCGCTACCTGGACCCGGACCGCGAGCTGGCCGAACTGCTGGGCCACCTGGGCTGACCGGAGCCGACCGGGGTCCGTACGCCCGGGCCCTGGCCTGGGCCGCCACCGTCCGACGGCGGCTCAGGCGGAGAGCCGGCGCATCAGCCGTACGCCCTGGGCGGGCGTCAGGTGCGGCAGGTAGGCCTTGCCGATCGCCCGGGTGATGCTGCCCAGCGCGGCCGGGTCGGGGTACACCATGTACATCGGCCGGTACTCCGGCTGGAACTTCGCCTTGAAGGCAAGCAGCGAGCGGAAGCCGTAGACCGGCTCCAGCGTCTTGCCGATCCAGTCGAGCATCCGCTGCAGCGCCGTCGGCGGCTCACCGCGGTCCGAGCGGGCCAGCGGGGCACCGGAGAGGCTGAGGAACTCGGCGCCCTCCTCCTTGAACCCCAGCGCCGCCGAGGCGATCAGAAACTCCATCACCCCGCGGAAGCCCTCGCTGCGCCGCCGCATGAAGTCCAGCGTCCAGCCGACCGGCGCCCCGTCCCGGTAGACCGGCATCCAGCTGGTCAGGCCGTGCACGGTGCGCTCCGCGTCCACCGCGACCAGCATCCGCACCGCCGGGTCGGAGAGTTCGGGCAGGCCGCCGAGGGTGAAGCCCATCTCCGGCAGCCCCTTGTCGGAGACCCACTCCTCGGAGATCGCCTGGATCTGGTCCCGGATCGCGATCGGGGCGTCGTGGTAGGTCCACCACTCGGCGGTGATGCCCTGCTTCCCCGCCTTGTTCAGCGAGGTCCTGATGTCCTGCCACTTCTTCCCGGTGAAGGCCAGGTCGGGCAGCGCCACCACGGTGTCCTCGGCGACCTGCAGCGAGCGCCAGCCGAGCTCCTCGGCGGCCGCCAGGGTCTGCGGGGTGACGCTGTAGAAGCAGGGCGTCCAGCCGCGCGAGTCGCAGTAGCGGGCGAAGCCCGCCACCGCCGCCCGCCGGGCCTGCGGCTCGCCGAACGGGTCCCCGGTGGTGAGCGCGACGGTTGCGATCACCCGGTACGGCACGGCCGCCCGGCCCCCGTCGTCGAACCAGTAGTGGTTGCCGTCCCAGGTGGAGATGAACGAGAGCGTCGAGCCGCCGTGCGCCGTCAGCAGCTCCCGGGCCCGGGCGGCGTCCTCGGCCCCGGTGTGCACCACCGGCCGCCGGAACGCCAGCACCAGCGCGACCAGGGTGATCAGCCAGAACACCACCCCGCAGTAGATCTCCAGCGCCTGCGCGGTCCCCCCGACCGCGATCGGGTAGCCCGGCAGCAGCGCGTTGTACGAGGGCGGCAGCAGCTCCGCGGGCAGCCCGGCGAACAGCCCCGCCAGGGTCGCCTTCGGCTCGTACTGGCCGCGCACCAGCCAGCCGATGCCGACGTACGCGCCGCAGCACAGCACCAGCGCACCGCCCACCACGGCCGCCAGCCGGACCATGTCCCGGCGCGGCAGCAGCTGGTCGAAGCTGCGCCGGGTGACCCACTGCAGCACCAGCAGCGCGACCGGCAGCAGCAGCGCCTCGCCGACCAGTTCGAACAGCAGCCCGACGCCGCCGTCCTTCGCGAAGTCGTCGTAGTTGTCGGACAGCAGCCAGGCCAGCACCCCGACCCAGGCCACCTCGGTGATCACGGTGATCCACCAGGCCAGCCGCAGCCCGCGGCGCAGCCCCTCGGCGAGCACCAGCAGCAGCACCGGGACGAGGGCGGCCATCAGCCGTCCCGGGGAGTCGAAGAACCGCTGCACGGAGTGCGCCCGGGCGCAGTCCACCGGCGAGTCGGCGCAGGCGTCGGCGATCTCCGCGGAGGAGGGGACGTGCGAGAAGTAGAGGTCGCCGACGGTGTTGAACGGGCCGATGGCGTCCTGGTAGAGCGAGGCGACCAGCGGCCCGATCGCGGCCGCGGCCAGGCAGAGCGCGACCAGCACCCGGGTCTCGGTGTACGAGGCGCGGTGCGGACGGGTCGGCCGGTGCCGGTACAGCAGTGCGCCGGTGACCAGCCCGACCAGCGCCCCGGCCAGCCGCTGGACGCTCTGCAGGTGGCCGACGTACAGCATCAGCACCAGCGGGACGAGCACCGTCAGCAGCCGCAGCCGGCGCCGCCACAGCACGCTGAGGCGGTAGCTGAGCACGGCGGCCAGCGCGAACAGGCCGATCGCCGGGCCGACCGCGATCTGCCGCTGGATCTCCTGCATCCAGCCGAGGTCGGCGGCGACCCCGAGCCGGACCACCGCGGTCCCCAGCAGGGTGCCCAGCACCTGCCCGAGCACCAGCACCGCGGCGGCCCGCGCGCTGGACAGCCGCCGCTCGGCGAACGGCCCGAGCACCGCCAGCAGCAGGCTGGTCACCACGTACGAGCCGATGCCCGAGCACCACAGCAGCGAGCTGAACGGGGTCCACCAGTGCCCGGCCTCCAGGCTCGGGATGCCGACGCCGACCCGGATCAGCAGGCCGGGGCGCGGCCCGGCGCCGAGGCTGCCGGTGGCGGCGCCGACCACCCACAGCGCGGCCAGCAGCGCCAGCGTCAGCGGGGCGGAGCGCAGCTGCGCGGCGTACGGGCGCAGCGCGCGCAGCCGGCGCTGCCAGCCCTGTTCGGCGCGCGGGGTGACGGGGGCGGCGTCGGTGTCGGTGTCGGTCATCGGGTGAGTCCTGTCTGCTGGGCAACCCAGGGGATGTACCGGGCCAGGCCGAGGTGGAAGGCGCTCCAGTTGTGGCCGCCGGGGACGGTCTCGAAGGTGGTCCGCATCCCGGACCGGACGGCGGCGGCGTGGATCACCTGCTGCTGCGGGCCGAACTCCCCGTCCGAGGCGCCGACCAGGAAGAGCGCGGCGGTGTCGGGGAAGCTCCGGCGGGCCATCACATGGACCGGGTCGACGGCGTCGAAGGCCGCCTCGTCGCCGCCGAAGGCGGTCCGGACGGTCAGTTCGTGGCTGCCCAGGGTGGGTTCCTGCTGTCCGGACATGTCCAGGAAGGTGCCGAAGACCTGGGGTGCGTTGACGGCCAGCTGCAGGGCACAGGTGCCGCCGAAGGAGATCCCGCCGGCCGAGAGCGCGCCGCGGCCGGTGGCGGTCTGCAGGTGGGTGTGGATCCAGTCGGGGACGTCGACGGCCAGGTAGGTCTGGGCGTTGGCGATCCGGGAGTCCATGCAGAGGGTGTTGCCGAGGGTGGAGCCGATCGGGTCGGCGACCACGACGACCGGGGCGAGGCCCTGGTGGGCGGCGGCGAAGTCGTCCAGGACCTGCTGCAGCCCGCCCGAGTTCACCCAGTCCGCGGGGCCGCCGGGCTGGCCGCCCATCAGCAGGACCACCGGCAGCAGCGGTCGCGGCGAGGTGAGGTAGGCGGGCGGCAGGTAGACGTACGCGTCGCGGGCCTTGAACCCGGAGCGGGTGCCGGGGATGGTGACGGAGGAGAGGGTGCCCCGGGCGGGCATCCCGGCGGGGGGCCGCCAGACCTCGGAGAGGGTCCGGCCGGGCGGGGCGGTGACGGTGACGGGCTCCCGGCCGGTGGCCAGCGCCTCGGTCCGCGGGGCGAGCATGGCGCGCAGCGTCGGGTACTGGGCGTAGTGCCGGTTGACCTGGTTGGCCGCCATCGCCACCACCAGCGCGGCGGCGACCAGCGCGGCGGCCCGGCCGGGCCAGCGCAGCGCGGGCAGCCGGAAGGCGGCCAGCGTGAGGCCGAGCACTGCGACGCCGATCCAGACCGTGACGGTGCGCGGCAGCCGGTCCGGGAACGGCCGCCACCAGTGGTCGACCGCGTACACCAGCAGGACGGTGAGCGCGGCGGCGAGCAGGACGGCGCCCGGCAGCAGCCGGCTCCACCAGCGCGGGGAGGTGGACACGGCGAGCCCGAGCAGGGCGCCGGACCCGGCCGCCAGCAGCGCGTACGGCACCGGGCCGTGCAGCAGCGACCAGTCGAGCGGGTTCCATGCCGCGAGCGGCCGGGTCATCTCGGTCCTCCCGTCCGGTCGGGTCATCCGCGCAGGGTGCGGATCAGGTGGGCGTAGACGACGACGTTGCCGTCGTAGCCGTTCTCGCGGGTGAAGCCGCCGCCGCAGGTGATCAGGCGCAGCTGGGCGTCGCCGGTCGGGTCGTAGACCTTGCGGTCGGGGAAGTCCTTCTTCGGGTACACCTCCACGCCGTCGACGGCGAAGTAGGCGGTCGAGCGGTCGGCCCGGGCGATCTCCAGCTGGTCCCCCTTGTGCAGGGTGCCGAGCCGGTAGAAGACGGCGGGCCCGTCCAGGGTGTCGACGTGTCCGGCGACGATCGAGGCGCCGCGCTGGCCGGGGGTGGCGCCGCCCCGGTACCAGCCGGCCAGGTTGCGGTCGTCGTCCGGCGGCGGCCGCAGGGTTCCCCCGGCGTCGAGGTCGAGCGGGGTGAAGGGGGCGTCGACGCCGATCGCGGGGATCCGCAGCCGGGTGGGCTCGGAGCGCGGCAGCGGCGGTACCACCGGTCCGGCGACCGCCCGGCCGTCGAAGGCCTGGTCGGCGCCGGGCCCCGGCGGCAGTCCGGTGCCGCCGTGCTGCACCATCCAGGCGCCCAGCACGAGCGCGGTCCCGGCGGCGAGTGTGCCGGGCCACGGGCTCCTGGTCTGCTGCCCGCCCACCTGTGCTCCCCTCGGTCGGTCCGCCCGTGCCGTGCGGCGCTGCCCGGTGCCCGGTTCACCGGGCCGGCTCCGTGCGCCCGCGTCGCAGCGAGCCGACGCTGGGCAGCCGGGGCCGGGTCAGGAAGCCCTCGGCGGCCGCGTTGGCGATGGCGATGGCCGGCAGTTCGGAGGACTTCTCGTAGAGCAGGTACCGGGGCTCCCAGTCGGGCTGGTACTTGGCGTTGGCCCGGTACAGCGACTCCAGCTGCCACCAGCGGGAGAGGAACCGCAGCACGCCCCGCAGCAGCCGCAGCACCGGGCCGGCGCCGATCCTGCCGCCGTGCTCGAAGACGTACCGGAACATGGCGAAGTTCAGCGAGATCCGGGCGACCTCCGGGTCGCCCGCCGCGGAGCGCTGGAGCAGTTCCGCGATCAGGTACTCCACCAGGCCGTTGTCGGACTCCCGGTCACGGCGCATCAGGTCCAGCGACAGGCCGTGCGCGCCCCAGGGGACGAAGCTGAGCAGGGCGCAGGTGCGGTCGTTCTCGTCCCGGCACTCGGCCATCAGGCAGTCGCCGTCGGCGGGGTCGCCGAGGCGGCCGAGCGCCATCGAGAAGCCGCGTTCGGTGCGGCCGTGCCGCCAGGCGTCGGCGAGGCGGACCAGTTCGGCCAGTTCGGCCTCGGGGATGTCCCGGTGGCGGCGGATGACGGCCCGGTAGCCGGCCTTGCGGACCCGGTTGCAGGTCTGTCGCAGGGTCCGCATCGAGCGGCCCTCCAGGGTGAAGCCGGCCGTCTCGACCAGCGCCTCGTCGCCGAACTCCAGCGCCTTGAGCCCGGCCACCCGGGCGTACGCCGTGCCGGCCTGTTCGCCGACGCCGGTGACGGCGGGCACCCAGGCGTGCCGGCGGACCTCCTTCCACCACCCTTCGATCGCCTGCGGCCAGGCCTCGGGGTCGCCGATCGGGTCGCCGGAGGCCAGCGCGACGCCGTTGACGACCCGGTAGAGGACGGCGGCCTTGGCCGAGGGCGACCAGCAGACCGACTTGTCGCGCCGCAGCGCGAAGTAGCCGAGCGAGTCGCGGGCGCCGTGCCGCTCCAGCAGGGCGCGCAGCTTCAGCTCGTCCTCGGGTTCCAGCAGGCGGCGCCCGCGCGGGGAGCGCAGCAGCGCGCGCAGGGCGAACAGCAGCAGCGCGGCGCCGAACAGGTTGATCCCGAGGTCGACCCAGCCGGGGACGTCGACGTCGGCGTACTCGACGATGCTGGACAGGGTGACCAGGCGGAGCAGCACGTAGACGGTGCTGTCGCCCCAGTCGGGCGGGGTGCCGGAGTAGGTGAGCCGGACCACGGCGGCGCCGAGCACGGTGAGCACGGCCCCGCCGAGCACCAGGACGGCCAGCGCCAGCGCGATGTTGCGGCGCTCTCCCCTGGCCCGGAAGGCGTCCCTGGCCAGCACCAGGTCGACCAGCAGGGCGGAGGTGAGCGCGGCCGAGACCCAGTTGAAGGGGTGCTGGTGGTAGGTCCGGTAGGTCAGTGCGATCAGGAAGACGCCCGCGTAGACGGTGACCACGACGGTGGTGACCAGCCAGGCGGCCCGCTTGCGGCGGCGCAGCATGACCGCGAGCAGCCCGGCGAACAGGGCCGAGCTGAAGCCCGCGGTGACCAGCACCGGGGTGAAGAACTCGCCGGTGTTGGCGTGCTTGATCTGGGCCCGGAACGGTGCGATCACCCCGGCCAGCAGGCAGAGCAGCGCGGCGATCCGGACGTACCACTCGGCTCCGGTGGCGCAGCGCCGGCGCCAGGGGGCGACCGGCTCCGCCTCGCGGAACTCGCGTTCGGGTGGCGGGATGACCGGTGGCGCGGGCCGGTCCTGCTGCTCGGAGGCGTTGGGGGCGCCGGCCACGAAGTTGTAGGCGGCCGTGCGGTAGGTGGTGATCCGGCCGTGGATCCGCGCCTCGCGGCGTTCGGCGCGGGCCAGCCGCTTGGGCCGGGAGCGGTAGCGCCAGCGCGCCCAGGGGCTCTGCGGGCGGGCCAGCCGGATGGCGCCGACCAGGGCGAGCGGGGAGAGCATCACACCGAGCAGGCCGGTCCACAGCTTGCCCTTGAGCAGGGTGATCACGACCAGCAGCAGCAGGATCGCGGCGCCGACCAGCTGGCCGACGGTCAGGTGCCCCTTGAAGCCGCCGAACGGGAGTTCGCCCAGCAGTAGCAGGCCGATCACGGCGACCGCCATGATCACCGCGTCCACCGACTTGCGGCCCTGCTCCTCCCAGTAGACGTCCTCCAGGTGGAGCACCAGCGCGAACTCGTCCAGCACCAGGCCGGCGCCGATCCCGAAGCCGAAGCCGAGCCAGTTCCAGGCCTGGCCGCCGTCGCCGCGGATCGCGAAGGCGGAGACGCCGCAGACCAGCATGGTGGCCTGGCCGAAGACCACGTGGTGGATGTGCAGGCCGCCGGGGCTGACGTTGCCCGGCCACCAGGTGGTGCCGCGGCGGATCATCCGGACGCTGAACCGGATGAAGAGGAAGGAGAGGATCAGTCCGACCAGCAGCAGGAAGAGCGGTTCGCGGCCGGAGTCCACGATCCGCTCCCGGTAGGTGTCGGTCACCCACTGCCACATCGATGGACGCACCTCCGGCGAAGCAGGGCACCGCACTGCCCCGGCTGAACGGCTGGCTCCATCTGACGACGGTTCAGCCGGCGGCTGCCACCCGGCGGACCTGCGGATGCGCCGAACGGATGAGCCTGTTCCCGGCGCCCGGGCGATGACGCGCGCCACTCGCCCCGCCTACCCGCCCCCCGCGTTCGGCCGTGCCATGCTGTGGCCCGGTTCGCCCCCCGGTGACACTGATGCGATTGTCGGACTGTCCGTCAGTACGAATCATCGGCGCCGCTACCAGGACACCCACCCCCTGCGAACGGATGTGACCATGGAAGCCCTCCCCC
>NZ_JAIZ01000356.1:16821-21312 GCF_000710465.2 Kitasatospora sp. MBT63
CGCCGCCACCCTCGCGGCCGGCTGCTCCGGCCAGGGCGGCGGCGGAGGCGAGCAGCAAGCCCGGTCCGCACCCGCCGCCGGCCTGCCCGCCGCGGCCGGCCAGAGCCCGCAGGCCGTCCCGGTCGCCACCCTGATCGGCGACGGCTCCACCTCGGACACCGGCGCCCAGCCCAACCAGCCCAAGCCCGAGCCGCTGAAGCTGGGCGAGCGCCCGCCGCAGTTCGTGGTCTTCTCCTGGGACGGCGCCGGCGAGCTCGACAACAAGCTGTTCAGCCGCTTCCGGCAGCTCGCCAAGGACCACGGCGCGGCGATGACCTTCTTCTTCAGCGGCATCTACGCCGTACCGGAGTCGAAGAAGACCCTCTACCGTCCGCCGCAGCACCCCATCGGCGCCTCCGACATCGGGTACCTCACCGACGAGCACATCCACGGCACCCTCCAGCAGCTCGGCGCCGCCTGGCTGGAGGGCCACGAGATCGGCACCCACTTCAACGGGCACTTCTGCGGCCCCACCGGCGGCGGCGCCTGGTCCCCCGACGACTGGGACAGCGAGATCGAGCAGGCGATGGACTTCGTCATGAACTGGAAGACCAACACCGGCTTCGACCTGCCCGCCCTGCCCTTCGACTACCGCAAGGAACTGATCGGCTCCCGCACCCCCTGCCTGGAGGGCCAGCGCGGCCTGCTGCCGACCGCCGCCAAGCGCGGCTGGAAGTACGACAGCAGCGGCGGCGGCGGGCTGCAGATCTGGCCGCAGAAGTTCCAGAACGGCGCGCTGTGGGACATGCCGCTGCAGTCCATCCCCTTCCCCGGGCACACCTTCCAGGTGCTCTCGATGGACTACAACATCATGTACAACCAGTCCGGCGCCAACACCAAGGGCGACCCCGGGCACTACGCCGCCTGGCAGACGCAGGCCCGCGACTCGTACCTGGCCGGCTTCGACCGGGCGTACAGCACCAACCGGGCCCCGATGATCATCGGCAACCACTTCGAGGAGTGGAACGGCGGGATCTACATGACCGCCGTGGAGGACGCACTGAAGGTCATCGCCGGCCACCCCGACGTGCGGCTGGTGTCGTTCCGTCAGCTGGTGGAGTGGCTGGAGGTGCAGGACCCGGGCGTGCTGCGCAAGCTCCAGGCGCTGGCCCCCGGGCAGTCGCCGACCGGCGGCTGGGCCGAGTACCTGGGCGCGGCCGGACCGACCCCCTCCCCCACCAAGCCCGAGCCGTCAGTGCTGATCGCCCCGCGCACCTGAGCCACCGTTCCGGGCCGGGCCGCCGGTGACGGGCGGGCCACCGGTGACGGCCGGGCCACCGGTCCGGCCCGAGATCAGGGCGCCGAGCAGCGCCACCCCGCTCATCACCAGGAAGATCACCGCGAACGGGCCGGCCGGGACCGGCCCGCTCCCGGCGGCGGCGAGCGTGCCACCGCCGAGCGCCGCGAACAGCACCCCCGACAGGCCGATCAGCAGCACGTTGCCGAGCGCGTCGCTGAGCTGCAGCGCCGCCGAGTTGGCGCCGGTCTCGGCGGGCGCCGAGAGCTTCATCATCAGCACGCTGATACTGGCCACCGCCAGTCCCATCCCGACCCCGCCGACCGCCCACGCCACCGCGGCCACCCAGACCGGCACGGCGGGCACCAGCACCAGCGCCGCCCCCGCGATCGCCACCGCCGTCAGCATGAAGCCCCACCGGATCAGCGCCTCACGGTGCCGGTCGGCCCCCGGCCGGCCCTGCAGGAACGAACCGAGCGCCCAGGACAGCCCGCCACTGGTGAGGGTGAGCCCGGCCAGCGTCGGGGACAGCCCGCGCTGGGTCACCATCATCAACGGGATGAACGCCTCCGCGGCGAAGAACGCACCGGCCGCCACCCCTCGCAGCAGGATCACCGTCGGCAGGCCACGGGCCGCCAACAGCGCACCCCGCGGCAGCAGCCGCACCACCGCAGGCAGCAGCAGCGCCGCCCCCGCGGCAGCCGGGAGCAGGCCGATCAGGTCCAGCCGCTGCCCCGCGTACTGCAGCAGACCCGCGCCGAGCGCCGCCATCGCGGCGAGCACCGTGCGGCGCCGGTCGTACGCCGCCGCCACCGTGGACGGAAGGTTCCGCTCCGCGCGGCGCAGCGCCGGCCCCATCACCGCCAGCGGCAGCAGGATCAGCACCGGCACCGCCAGGAACACCCAGCGCCAGCCGAGGTGCTGGGTGACCGCGCCGGAGACCAGCGGGCCGACGATCGACGGCAGCACCCAGGCCGCCGAGAACGCCGCGAACACCGCAGGCCGCAGCTCCTCCGGATAGGCCCGGCCGACCACCACGTACAGCGCCACGATCACCAGCCCGCCGCCCAGCCCCTGGACCGCCCGGCCCGCGACGAAGGGCCACATGCCGGTGGCCGTCCCCGCCATCACCAGCCCCGCCCCGAAGACGGCGATCCCGGTGAACAGCGGGGCCACCGGCCCCCGCCGGTCGCACCACTGACCCGAGACCACCAGCGCGAACAGGGTGGTGGTGAAGTACCCCGAGAAGGCGAAGGCGTACAGCCCCAGCCCGTCCAGCTGCCGGGCCGCCACCGGCATCGCCGTGTTGACGGCCGTCGCCTCGAAGGCGAGCAGCAGCACCACGGAGACGATGCCGAGGGTGAGCGCCCGGTAGGGACCGCTCATCACACCGGCGGGTTCCCCGGGCAGCGGTGCCCGGGGTTCGGGGGCATGGCCGACCGAGGAGGTGGAGGCTGTGGTCATGCCAGCCATCGTAAGACGCGTGGCACGTTATGACTCCTGACGGGAGACCGGTTCCGCCTCCGTCCCCGGACCTCCGTCCCCGGACCTCCGTCCCCGGGCCTACGTCCCCGGTGGGGCGGACCGTCGGGTGGGGTCTTCAGGCGGCGGATTTCGTCAGTGCAGGGCCTTCAGCCCCACCACGCCGGAGAGGATCAGCACCAGACAGGTGATCCGGGCCGCCGTCACGGCGTCGCCGAGCGCCGCCATCCCGTACAGCGCGGTGCCCACCGCACCGATACCCACCCACACGGCGTAACCCGTACCGAGCGGGATGGAACGCATCGCGTACGCCAGGCCGCCCATCGAGAGCGCCAGCGCGACCACGAACAGCGCCGTGGGCGCCGGCCTCGAGAACCCCTTGGACGCGTCCAGGGCCACCGCCCAGACCGTCTCCAGGACGCCGGCGACGATCAGAACCACCCAGGCGATCACGACGAACTCCTCCGCAGCCAGTGCGCGACAGCCGTGTGCTGCCGCTGCTGTACTGCGTCGTCTTGTCGTGCCGGGTACGACGCACCTCGTCCGGGGCCGGCGGATCTCCCGCCGTCTCCCTCCGACGGTAGCACAGCACGACACACAGAATTCATATTCGGATATTGACGGACCCCGGCCCCGGCCGCATAAGATGAATTCATCAGCACGGCGGCACGGAACAATCCGGCCGCCCCGGCGGTACCCACGACAGGAGTCGGCGATGATCAGGAGCACGGAGGCCCGCAGCGCGGCGCCCGGCACCTGCGCCCCCTGTTGCCGCCGCACCTGTTGTTGCGCCTGAGCGCCGCCTCTCCCCCTTGCCCGGCCCGGATCGATGATCCGCCGCCGCCCTCCCGGCCGTGTGCCCGAGTGGTTCAGGGAACCGCCTGCAAAGCGGTTTACGCGGGTTCGATTCCCGCCATGGCCTCCACCCGCCGAATTTCCGGCCTGCGATATCCATGAATTCCCACGGATATCGCGGACCGGGAATTCGACATGCCCGGAATGTTTTCCAGGAGTTACGGGAGTTACAGAGGTCACGGAAGTCACGGAGATGCCGCAGGGGCGGCCCCGGTGCTCCCGGGGCCGCCCCTGCGGCTTCGCTACTGCTCGTCCTACTGCGCGATCACGACTACTCGATCACGGGCGGCAGGGCCGAGCCGCCGCGCCAGGTGTCCTCGTCCTCGACGAGGTAGTCCGGGCGGTGACCCGCTTCCTTCTTCTTGCCCTTGCCCGCACCACCGGTACCGGCACCGTGCATACCGCCCGCGCCCGCGGCACCGTTCGCACCGCGGCCCTTGCCGAGGCCGGAACCGCCCTCGGTGAACGCCCGGCCGCTCGCGCCGCCCGGCTTGGCGCCGCCGATCGTGCCGCCGGCCTTGCGGACCAGGCCGCTGCTCTTGCCGCCCGCGCCCTTGCCGCCGGCGCCCGCACCGCCGCCCATGCCGCCGCCGTGCATACCGCCGGCCCCGGCCGCACCGGCCCGGCCCTGGCCGCTGCCGGCACCGCCGACTCCGCCCGCGCCGGCACCCGTACCACCGGCACCGCCGGCCGAACCGGGCCGAGGCGCACCACTGGTACCGCTCTTGGCACCGGTGCCACCGGTCAGACCGCCGCCCTTGAGGCCGCCGCCGCTGATGCCACCACCCTTGCCGCCGGTGTAACCGCCGCCGCCACCGAGACCGCCGGGGACGAAGCCGCCCCCACCGAGACCCAGGCCGCCGCCACCCGTGCCACCG
>NZ_JAIZ01000356.1:21484-28496 GCF_000710465.2 Kitasatospora sp. MBT63
TCCAGCCGTCGATACCGGTCGACGGGGGCTGGACGACGCCGCCGGGATGCGGGATCGCACCGCCCGGCAGGGTCTGCCCGGGCACCGTCGGCAGGTTCGGGTTGGACGGGTCCATCCCGTGCGGCAGCCCACCGGGCAACGTCGCATGCCCCCCGGGCCCGCCGGACGACGGGCTGTCGGGGTAGGCGGGGGTGGGCATGGGGGACGGGCTGACACTGCTGGGAGTGACCGGGTTCTCGGGCGGGGGCGGGAAGCCGTGGCGAGTGTCGTCGTAGGAGTCCACGTCGTCAGCCATCAGGCTGGCGGCCTTGTTGTACTCAGGGCCGAGGTACTCCATGATCCCGATGGCGTACTGGTGCTGGATCTCGGTCGCCGAGAGGTCGTCCTGGTTCTTGTTGACGGCGTCAATCCGGTTCATGCCTGAGGCCAGGTCGGCTTTGAACTGCGCGTCCGAACGGTCGAAACCGTCGCCCAGCAACTTGGTCCCGCTCTCCCACATGCCCGGGACATGGACCTGCTTCATGTTGCCCTGTGCCTGCTGGAGCGCCTGACCGGCCACATTCAGGGCCGCCGACGTGTTCTGCGCATGCGCCGCCGTGTTACTCAGACTCGTCTGAAGCTCACCTGCCTTGCGCGTGAACGCGCTGGCCGCATCGCCCTCCCAGTTGGCCGTGGCGTGCTCAACCGCCTTCTGGAGATCCTGCACCGCCTGCGTGAGCTCGGCGTGCACGTTCGTCCAGTGCTGACTGACCTCCTGGAGGCGCCCCGGCTTGGCGCTGCCCAGCATGTCCTTGAGAGGGATCAGGTCATAGCCGTCGAACTTCGTCTCAGGTCCGTTGCTGCCCATCTCAGGCACCTCCCTGGTACTTGTTCATGGCTGACACGCCCTCGTACTCACGTGCCTTGTATGCCTCGTTCACGGTGTGCGTCTTGTCGCCGAACTCGTTGATCAGGGAGTCCAGCTTCGCGATGGCGTTGGTCAGGAACTGCTGCATCTTGTCGTGAGCGGAGAACATCGACTGGGCCTCCAGGAAGCTGCCGCCGAAGTCCTCACGGGTCACCACAGTGTTGTACTTGGCCTTGCTGCCGCACTCGTTGATGCCCTGCTGGAGGGCCCGCAGTCGCGTGACGACTGCCTCCAACTCATCGGTGTTGACGCGGTATCCGTCGGACACGCGACCCTCTCCCCCTGGAAATCTTGAACTTCCCCGTGAAATCGCCCGACCGGCCGGGCGAGTACTACCTAGTTTGAGCGTTCGATGGTATCGCCTGCGGGTAGCAGACTGACACACCATCAACGCTGTTGGTTACCATCCTGGTACGGATTGTTCTGGTACGGCTGCTGCTGGTGCGGCGGGAACCCCGGCTGGGGCGCCTCGCCACCGTACGGCTGCTGCTGCGGGTAGCCCGGCGGGGGCGCCTGACCGCCGTACGGCTGCTGGCCGGGCTGCCAGGTCGGAGCGGCGTAGGGCTGCTGAACCTGGGACTGCCGACGACCGCGCCGCGCGAGGACGACGATCACCACGACGAGCAGTACCAGGCCGACCAGCACAGCAACGCCGATCAGCAGGTACGAGGCGCCCTTGGAGCCGGAGTCGGAGGCGGCAATCGGAGGAAGACTTCCTGCGGGCGGTGCAGATGCAGCACCGGAGGAGCCCGCGCTCGGCGCCTTGCTACCCCCACTCGACGCGGCCGCGGCCAGCGGGCCCTGGGCCGAACCCGCCGGAATGTCCATCGTCAGCGCCTCGTAGGGGCGCAGGATGCCGTACCCGTAATGAGGGTCGGGAAGCTTGGCGCCCTTGATCACGGGCGGGACGAAGGCCGACTTCACCAGCCTGTTCGCAACCTGACCGGCAGTCAGGTTCGGGTACTTGGCACGGACCAGAGCGGCAGCTGCCGACACATAGGCGGAGGAGTCAGAGGTGCCGTTGGCGATGCAGTACTGCCCACCATCACAGTCACCAGCACTGACCATGTCGACGCCAGGGGCAGAGAGGAGCGTCTCGGGACCGTAGTTCGCCTTCTTCCACGCAGTGTCGGACCGGTCGACGGCCCCAACCGCGAGGGCGCCGGGAACACTCGCCGGGCTCGACACCTGACCGAGACCATCATTGCCGGCCGCGCCGACCACCAGCACGTCGTGCTGTACGGCATAGGCCACAGCAGCCAGTTCCTGACCCGACGGAGTTCGCGTCTTGCCGGCCGAGATGTTGATCACCTTGGCGCCGTGGTCGACGGCCCACCGGATACCTTCGGGGATGGCGTTGTTGTCGTTCGCGTCCCCCTGGTAGATGGGGAGGATCTTTGCTCCCGGAGCCAGCCCGACAACTCCGGCGTCCCCCCCATGTCCCTTGGCCGCGATCTCACTCGCCATGCTGGTGCCGTGCGACGACTTCGTGGGCTTCCTGTCGCGGCCCTGGCCTGCCGGGTCGTAGCCCGGGAGGACCTGGCCCGCCAGGTCCTGGTGGTTGGCGTCGACCCCGGTGTCGATGACGGCGACGATCACGCCGTCGCCCTTGCTCACCGACCACACCTTGTCCAGGGAGTAGTACTGGTTCACCCACTGGCCGTCCCGCACCTGGTCCGCCGAGGCCGTCGGTGCGGCGGTCATCAGTAGTGCGCCGGAGAGCGCCGTGGCGCCCAGTACTCGCATGGTTCTGGTCAGCGTCATCAGCACCCCGTCAGTCGGCTACCGCTACCCGTGTCTCGCAATGGCCCCCATAGGCCGGGCCGTTCGATCGTATCGCCCGTTCACCCGCTGTGTGCAGCAACCCCCGGGGCGCGGTTCGGTGGCGGACGGCCGGGGCGGGGCAACGGCCGGTCAGCCTGTGGGGTGGGGGTCCTGACTCGGCGTCTCGTACGGCGCGGCGCCGGGCGGGGCCTGGTACGGGAAGGGCGGCGGCGGGTACGGGAGGGCTGCGGCGGCGGCCGCGTTGCGGCGGCGCAGGCGGCGGGAGAGCAGCAGGGCGATCAGGGCGGGGACCGCGAGCAGCAGCAGGCCGGCCGGCGGGCTGCCGGCCGCGGGGCTGCCGGTGGTGCCGGAGCCGGAGGCGGTGGTGCGGGAGCCGGCGGGGGCGGTGGCGGCGACCGGTCGGGCGAGCGGCCCGTCGGCGGGGCCGGCCGGGATCTGCTGGGTGAGCGCCTCCAGGGGGCGCAGGATGCCGTAGCCGAAGCGCTGGTCGGGCAGGTGGGCGCCCTGGAGGCTGGGGGTGACCAGGGCGGACTTGACCAGGCGGTCGGCGACCTGGCCGGCCGTCAGGTCGGGGTACTTGGCGCGGACCAGGGCGGCGGCGCCGGAGACGTAGGCGGTGGCGTCGGACGTGCCTTCGCCGAGGCAGTACTTCTGCTCGTCGCAGGCCCCGGCGGCGACGATGCCGACGCCCGGTGCGGCCAGCATGATCTGCGGGCCGAAGCTGGACTCGGCCCAGATGTCGAGCCCGCGGTCGACGGCGGAGACGGCGAGCACGCCGGGGCTGTCGGCGGGGCTGAGCACCCGGGCCTCGCCCTCGTTGCCGGCGGCGGCGACGATCAGGACGTCGTGCTTCACGGCGTACGCGACGGCCAGGCTGAGGGAGCGGCTGGCGCCGTCCTTGCCGCCGAGCGAGATGTTGATCACCTTGGCGCCGTGGTCGACGGCCCACCTGATGTCCTCGGGCACCGCGTCGTAGCCGCGGGCGTCGTCCTTGTAGATCGGCAGGATCTTCACGCCGGGGGCTATGCCGACCACGCCGTCCGCGCCGCCGGCGCCGTGGCCGTGACCGGCGATCAGGCTGGCCATGCTGGTGCCGTGCGGGTCGGCCGGGCTGGTGTTGAGGCCCTTGCCGCTGGGGTCGTAGCCGGGCAGCACCTGGCCGGTGAGGTCGGGGTGGCCGGCGTCGACGCCGCTGTCGATGACCGCGACGACCACGCCCTCGCCCTTGGTCACCTGCCAGACCTGGTCCAGCTTGAAGTAGGTGTTGGCCCACTGTTCTTCGCGCAGGTCGTCCGCGGCGGCCACCGGTGCACCGGCGTACAGCGCCACGCCGGTCAGCAGTGCGGCGCCGGCCATCCGCTGCGCTCGGCCGAGCAGCATCGTCCCCGTCCCCCTTCACCGGCCGCGCGGCCGGTCCCTGTCAGCTGGAAGCAGCGATGGTACCGGCCCCGACCTGCGGTGGCGCGCGGTTTCCGGGCCACTCCCCCGACCGGGGACACCGACCGGCGACACCGACCGGGGACACCGGTCCGGGGACACCGACCGGGGACACCGGACCGGGACGCTCCCGCCGGGGGCACCGGCCGGGCCGGGCCCGGGGCATCGGCCGGGAAGCGGTCCGGCGCGCCGTCCCGGAGCCGGTCAGCCGGCGATGGCGTCCTCGGGCAGGATCGGCAGTCGGCCGACCGGCAGGCCGGTGGCGGCCCGGACGGCCGCCGCCACGGCGGCCGGGGCGACCACGGCGGGCGGGGCGCTGACCGCCTTGGCGCCGAAGGTGGCGACCACGTCGCGCTCCTCCAGCAGGGCGGCGATCCGGATCTCCGGGGTGTCCAGGGCGGTCGGGAGCCGGTAGCCGGTGAGCGAGGGGTTGACCAGCCGGCCGCCCTCGGTGCGCAGGTCCTCCAGCAGCGCGAGGCCGACGCCCTGGGCGACCCCGGCTTCGATCCGGTCCTCGATCTGGCGCGGGTTGAGCGCCCGGCCGACGTCCTGGGCGACCGTCATCTCGACCACCCGGACCGCGCCGAGCTCGATGTCGACGTCGACCACGGCCCGCATCGCGCAGAACGCGATGGAGACGAAGGCGTCGCCCTGCCCGGCCTCGTCCAGCGGCTCGGTCGGGTGCGGGCGGCACTGGGCGGTGGCCCACAGTTCGCGGCCCTCCAGCGCCTCGGCGACCGGCATCCCGAGCACCCCGTCGTAGGAGGTGATCTTGCCGTCGGCGATGGTGAGCAGTTCGACGGACATGCCGAAGTTGGCGGCGATCGGCTGCAGCATCTGGTGGCGGACCATCACGGCGGCCCGCTCGACCGCGCCGCCGGACACCCAGGTGTGCCGGCCGCGGGCGGACGGGCCGGCACCGGACTGGTCGCTGTCGACCGGCGCGATGTAGACCTCGCTGACGCCGAGCACGGACTGCACGATCTGCCGGGCGAGGGTGGCGAAGCCCTGGCCGGAGTCGACGGCGGCGCAGATCACGGTGGCGTGGTCGCCGTTGACCCGGACGGTGGCGGTGGAGACCTCGTCCTCGCCCTCGGCGCCGAGCATGTGCACCATGCCGACGGCGTAGCCGATGCCGCGCCGGACGGCGGCCGGGTCGCCCGCGCCGCCGGGGCCGCCGGGCAGCAGCCAGTCGGCCTCGGGGTCGTCGACCGGGAGGGCGGGCAGCGGCTGTCCGGCGATGGCGTCGAGCAGGGCCTCGACCGGGGCCGGGCAGGTGACGGGCTGTCCGGTGGGCAGTGGGTCGCCGGTGGCCATCGCGTTGCGGCGGCGGATCTCCAGCGGGTCGATGCCGACCCGGGCGGCCAGCTGGTCGAGCTGGGACTCGTACGCGAAGCAGGCCTGCAGGGCGCCCTCGCCGCGCATCCGGCCGGCCGGCGGGTTGTTGGTGCGCACCGCCCAGGCGTCGACGAAGACGTTGGGGCAGGTGTACGGGCCGACCGAGAAGGCGGTGGCGGCGGCCAGCGCCTCGGCGGAGACGTCGGCGTAGGCGCCGCCGTCCAGCAGGATCTGCGCCTCGACCTTGACCAGGCGGCCCTCGGCGTCGGCGTGGTGCCGGTAGCGCAGCAGGGCGGGGTGGCGGGTGGTGTGGGTGTGGAAGGACTCCTCGCGGGTGAGGGTCATCTTCACCGGGCGGCCGGTGCGCAGCGCGAGCAGGGCCAGGGTGACCTGGAAGGAGAGGTCCTCGCGGTCGGCGGTGGCGCCGGGGACACCGGTGACGACCAGCCGGACCCGGTCGGGTTCCAGGCCGAGGCAGGCGGCGGTGCGGTCGCGGTCGCCGTGCGGGTCGGTGGTGGAGAGGTGGAGTTCGACGCCGCCGTCGGGGCGGGGCACGGCGAGGCCGGCCTCGGCGCCGATCGGGGCCGGGTCCTGGCGGCCGACCTGGTAGAGCCCTTCGACGACGATCTCGCCGACCGCCTCGGGGTCGCCGGTGCGCAGCGGCAGGTGGCGGAAGAGGTTGCCGTCGGGGTGCAGCGGCGGGGCGTTGAAGGCGGCCTCGGGGTCGGTGACGGCCTCCAGCGGCTCGTACTCGACCACGATCAGCGAGGCGGCCAGCCGCGCGGTGTCGGGGTGGTCGGCGGCGACGGCGGCGACGGGTTCGCCGTGGTGGCGGACCACGCCGGCGGCCAGGATCGGGCGGTCGGCGACGATCGGGCCGTGCGGGGCGCCGTCGGCGGTGCCGTCGGGCCCGGGCGGCAGGTCGGCGGCGGTGACCACGGTGTGGACGCCGGGGACGGCGAGCGCGGCCGAGATGTCGACGGCGGCGATCCGGGCGTGCGGGTGCGGGGAGCGCAGGACCGCGCCCCAGAGCAGCCCCTCGGCCCAGAGGTCGGCGGCGTACGGGTAGATGCCGAGCGCCTTGGGCAGGGCGTCGGTGCGCAGCGGGGAGCTGCCCAGGCCGAAGGGCTCGGCGGCGGGCCCGTTCTCCTCGGGTGCGGCGGCGGGGGCGGCGGCCGGCGCGAGGTCGGTGGGCGAGGTCATGCGTG
The DNA here is from genome assembly GCF_000710465.2 of Kitasatospora sp. MBT63. GTDB lineage: Bacteria > Actinomycetota > Actinomycetes > Streptomycetales > Streptomycetaceae > Kitasatospora. The sequence goes on from NZ_JAIZ01000356.1 coordinate 28,160, forward strand.
GCGGTCCTCAGGGATGGGGGCCACCCCGGGTGCTGGCTGGGGGTGGATGCCGTGGGCGGGGGTGCTGCCGTCGTAGCCGGGGGTCTCGTGGCCGGGGGTCTCGTAGACCGGGCCGTCGTACCCGGGTCCGTCGTATCCGGGTCCGTCGTATCCGGGTCCGTCGTATCCGGGGGCTGCGTACCCGGGACCGTCGTACACCGGGGCGTCGTAGCCGGAGCCGTCGTAGCCGGTGCCGGGGTAGCCCGCCGGGTCGTAGCCGCCCGCCGGGTGGGCGGGGGCGTGGCCGGGCAGCTGGTGGCCCTGCGGGTAGCCGGGGTGGCCGGTGCCGTGGGGGGGT
>NZ_JAIZ01000357.1 GCF_000710465.2 Kitasatospora sp. MBT63
GCTCGCGCTGCTCGCCCTGGTCGCCGCGCTGGCCGCCACCGTCACCACCGGCGGCACCCTCGGCCGGCCCGGCCCGCTGTACGCCTGGTACCCGCTGGACGCGGCGCTGTTCGCGCTCGCCGTGCTGCTGCTGCGCCGGGTGCCGGCCCGGCCGGCGGCCGCCCTGGTGCTGGCCGGGGCCGTCGCCGTCGCGGCCACCGGGCTGCTCGCCCCGCCCCGCACCAGCGACGACGCCTACCGCTACCGCTGGGACGGCCGGGTACAGGCGGCCGGCCTCTCCCCGTACCGCTACGCGCCCGACGACCCGGCGCTCGAGGGCCTGCGGACGCGCTCCCCGGACCTCTTCCCGCCGCACGGCCCGTGCACCGGCTGGGACGAGCGGCGCACCGCCGCCGGCGAGTGCACCCACCTCAACCGCCCGGCCGTCCACACCATCTATCCGCCGGTGGCCGAGGCCTGGTTCCTCGCCTTGGAGGGCGCGGGCGGCGGCATCCGGACCGCCCAGCTCGGCGGGGCGCTGCTCGCCGTCGCCACCACCGGCCTGCTGCTGACCCGGCGCCGGCCGGTGCGCGCCGCGCTGTGGGGCTGGTTCCCCGGGGTCGCGCTGTGGGCCGTCAACGACGCCCACGTGGACGCCCTCGGTGCGCTGCTGCTGGTGGCCGCCCTGCTGGCGGCGGCCAGGGGGCGGCAAGCGGCGGGCGGGGCGCTGTTCGGCGCCGCCGTCGCCGTCAAGCTGGTCCCGGCGGTCGCCCTGCCCGGCGCGCTGTCCGGGACACTGGCCCGCCGACCGCGCCCGCGCGACCTGCTGCTGCCCGCGACGGCCCTGCTCACGGTGGCCGCGAGCTACCTGCCGTACCTGCTGCTCTCCGGCGGCGGCGTGCTCGGCTACCTCCCCGGCTACCTGCGCGAGGAGGGCTACGACCGCACCGAGGTGGACCGCTTCGGGCTGCTGCGGCTGGTCCTGCCGTCGGCGCTCGCCCCGTACGCGGCGGCGCTGGTGCTGCTCGCCGTCGCGCTGTACGTGCTGCGCCGGGGTGACCCGCACCGGCCGTGGGGCGGCGCGCTGCTGGTGACCGGCACCGCGCTGCTGCTGGCCGCGCCCAACTACCCCTGGTACGCACTGCTGGTGGTGGCGCTGGTGGCACTCGACGGGCGCTGGGAGTGGCTGGCCGTCCCGGCCGCGGGCGCCGCGCTCTACCTGGGCGGCGGCGACCTCCAGCAGCCCGCCTACGGCGCGGCGCTGCTCGCGGTGCTGGCGGGGGCCGCCGTGCGGCGGAGAAGGCGGGTGAACGGCCGGGCCGACGCAACGCCGGCCCGCGCCACCGGGGTTGCCGCCTGACAGTCGATCACCGAAGCGCGTGGACCGGTCCGGCCGTCGACCGACCGTCACCTCGCGGCACCGGCCCCGACCGCCCACCGGGCGGCCGGGGCCGTGGTGCGTCCCGGCCGCGGTGCCCTCCCGTCGAACGGTGGTGCACGAAGGACGAAAGGTGGGCCGCGCCGCGGTCCGGGGTGGTCCGGGTGCGGTCGCGAGGGCCCGTGGGGGAGGTCCATTCAGGGCGCCAATGTTGCTCTGGACATGCTGAGTTACGGTCCGTCAGGGCTGCTGGGAGCAGTCTTGACGCCCCTGATGGTCTATGCCACTCTCTCCGCAGGTCTGGACCAATCTAAGCTGGCGTGAATCGCCGGAGCACCACCATTCGGCTGTGGCCACCATCCGTCGGCGGATCGGATCGGCGGACACGGCGGCCCAGGACAGCCCCGGACGGCGTGCGGCCCACGCCCGGGCACCCGCCGCCGTACCCCGCATCGCGACCCCGACCGCCGGGACGGTCACCGCTCACGCTCCCCGCAGCACCCACCACTCGAAGTGAGCAGCGATGCCTGAACAGAACGCGGCCCGCCCGTCCGTCCCGGCCGGCGCGGCCCAGCACGGGGTCTGGCTGACCGAGCGCCTCGGCCTGGCCGGCCGGAACTACCACATGCCGCTCGGCGCCGCCTTCGAACGGATCGACCCGGCCGCCCTCGCACTCGCCTGGGAGGACGTCCTCGACCGCCACCCCGTGCTGTGCTGCGCACTGGCCGAACGGGACGGCGTGCTGCACCTGGTGCCGACCGGGCCGCGCCCCTCGCTGCTGGTGGCCGACGCGCGGGCCGACAGCGTCGCCGAGTTCGCCAAGCGGCTCGAGGAGGAGGCCGCCCGCCCGTTCCGGCTGGAGACCGGCCCGCCGGTGCGCGCCACCCTGTACCGCCGCCCCGACGGCCGGGCCCACCTGCTCACCGTCGCCCACCACGCCATCTTCGACGGCATGTCCAAGGACCTGCTGCTCGCGGACCTGGCCGCCGCCTACAACGCCCGCCGCCTGGGCCGCACCCCCGCCATGACCGTCGAGCAGCCCGCGCCGGTGGCGCAACCGCCCGCAGAGCTGGTCGCGCAGGCGGCGCAGTGGTACGCCGGGCGGTGGACCGACCGCGCCGAGGTCGCGCTGCCCGGAGCCGGCCGCCCGGCCACCGCCCCGGGCGGCCCCGCCGAGAGCGTCGACCGGCTGCTCGGCCCGGTCGAGCACCGCGCCCTGCACACCGCCGCCCAGGCGGCCGGGGTCAGCGTCTTCGAACTGCTGCTGGCCGCCGCGCACGCCCTGCTGCTGCGCTACGGCAACGAGGACGCCTCGATCGCCGTCCCGCTGTCCACCCGCGGCCCCGGCCGGCACGACGCCGTCGGCCTGTACGTCAACGAACTCCCGCTGCCCGTCCCGGCCGTGGACCAGGACACCACCGGGCTGGCCGGCTTCGCCCGGGCCGTCCGGGCCCGGCTGCGGGAGATCTACCCCTTCCGCGCGGTGCCGTTCGGCGCGGCCGTCCGCGGCCTCACTCCGCGGGTCGGCCTGACCCCCGTCACCCTGAGCTACCGGCGGCGCGGCGTCGACCCGCTGTTCGAGGGGGCCGGGGCCGTCGTCGACTGGGCGGTGTCCAACCACAGCGCCCGCACCACCCTCAACCTCCAGGTGGTGGACGGCCCCGACCGGGCACAGATCTCGCTCCAGTACGACCCGGCCGTGGTCCCGCCGGACGCCGCCCGCCGGATCGCCGGGCACTACGCCACTCTGCTGGACGCCGCCGTCGCCGACCCGGACCGGCCGCTGGCCGAACTCCCGCTGCTCGGCGACGCCGAACTGCACGCCGTCACCGACGGCTGGAACGCCACCGCCGCAGACACCCCGGCCACTCCCGGCCTCACCGTGCTCGACCTGATCGACCGCCGCGCCGCCCTCACCCCCGACGCGGTCGCCGTCACCGCCGCCGACGAGACGCTCGACCACCGCACCCTCGCCGCCCGCTCCACCGCCCTCGCCGCCACCCTGCGGGCCCGCGGGATCGGCCCCGGCAGCCTGGTCGCCGTCCACCTCGAGCGCACCGCCCGGCTCCCGGTCGCGCTGCTCGCCGTCCTGCGCACCGGCGCCGCCTACCTGCCGCTCGACCCGGCGCACCCGGCCGCCCGGCTGGCGTTCCTGCTCGCCGACTCCGGCGCCGACCTGCTGCTCACCGACCGCCGCCCGCCGGCCGAACTCCTCGACGTGGCACCGGTGCTGCTCGTACCGGACACCGACCCCGCCACCCCGCTGGCGGCGCCGCCCACCGGCCGCCCCGGCCCCGGCGACACCGCGTACGTGCTCTACACCTCCGGCTCCACCGGGCGCCCCAAGGGCGTCGCGGTCGGCCACCGGGCGCTCGCCAACCTGCTCGGCTCCTTCGCCGAGCGGCTCGGCTCCGGGCCCGGCCACGTCTGGCTCGGCCTGACCTCGCTCTCCTTCGACATCGCCGCGATGGAACTGTTCCTGCCGCTCGCCACCGGCGGCCGACTGGTGCTCGCCCCCGACGGCCTGGCCGTCGACGGGCCCGGACTGCTGCGCCTGATCGCCGCCGAGGGCGTCACCCACGCCCAGGCCACCCCCTCCGGCTGGCGGGTGCTGCTGGCCGCCGGGCCCGGCCGCACCGGCCTGACGGCGCTGGCCGGCGGCGAGGCACTGCCGCTGCCGCTGGCCCGCGAACTGCGGGCCGCGGTGGCCCGGCTGTTCAACGTCTACGGGCCGACCGAGACCACCATCTGGTCGACCTGCGCCGAGATCCCCGCCGAACCGCAGCGGATCGGCATCGGCCGCCCGATCGCCAACACCCGCGCCTACGTCGTGGACGGCCGGCTGCGGCCGGTCCCGGTCGGACTGCCCGGCGAACTGCTGCTCGGCGGCGACGGACTCGCCCTCGGCTACCTGGGCAGGCCCGCACTCACCGCCGACCGTTTCGTGCCCGACCCGTTCGGCCCGCCCGGCTCCCGGCTCTACCGCACCGGCGACCTCGCCGCCTGGGACGGCGAAGGCGCACTCGACTACCTCGGCCGGCTCGACCAGCAGGTGAAGATCCGCGGCCACCGGATCGAACCCGGCGAGATCGAGTCCGCGCTGCTGGAGCACCCGCAGGTGGCCGAGGCCGCCGTCACCGTCCACCACGGCCCGGACGGTGAACCGCGGCTCGCCGCCCACCTGGTCGGCGCCGCCGACCCCGCGGCCCTGCGCGAACACCTGCTGCGGATGCTGCCCGCCGCCATGGTGCCCCGGCACTTCACCACCCTCGACCGGCTGCCGCTGACCCCCAACGGCAAGCTCGACCGCCGGGCACTGCCCGAGCCCCCCGCCGAGGCGGTGGCGCCCGCGC
>NZ_JAIZ01000358.1:0-10561 GCF_000710465.2 Kitasatospora sp. MBT63
GGGGTGGGTGGGGTCGGTCCGCGGTGGGGTGTTCAGCGGTGGGGTGTTCAGGTCGGTCACGGACCGAGTGTCCGGGCCGGGGGCGGGTACGGACGAGGGGCCTGACTGCCACCTTTCGTCAGGATCGGGCCACCGCCCGGCGCAGGCCGCGGATCGGCGGGCTGAGCAGCAGGGCCGCGACCACCAGCAGGGCGACCACACCGCCCGCCGCCAGCACCTGGCGTTCGCCGAAGGCGTCGGCGGCGGGGCCGGCCAGGGCGGCGCCGAGCGGGACCATGCAGACCGAGCCGGCCACCTCGTAGGCGTGGATCCGGTTCAGCACCTCGCCCGGCACCTGGGTCTGGACGCTGGTCGCCCACATGACGCCCCAGAAGGTGACGCCGGCGCCGGTGAGCAGCTGGGCGGCGGCGAGCAGGGGGACCGGGAGGTCCAGTGCGAGGGCGAACTGGTACGCGGGGAAGGCGATCAGGGCGAGCGCGCCGCCGGTCAGCGGCCGGGCCGGCTTGACCCGGATGGCGACCACCCCGCCCAGCACGGTGCCCACCCCGAACGCGCAGCTGAGCAGGCCGTAGACGGTCGAGCCGTGCTGCGGCACCACCACACCGGCGGCCACCGGCAGCATCGGTCCGAAGGAGAGCACGCTGAAGAAGAGCCAGATCACGATCACGCCCCACATCCAGCTGCGGGATCTGAACTCGTGCCAGCCGACGACCAGGTTGCGCCACAGGCTGTCGCCGGCGGGCGGGGCGGGCACCGCGCCGAGCCGCAGCGCGAGCAGGCACAGCGCGCTGACGCCGTACGTGGCGGCGGCGATGACCATCACCCAGCCCGTGGCGGCGGCGCCGACCAGGACGCCCGCGAGGGCCGGGCCGAGCAGCGCGGTGACGGCCTCGGAGATCCGCAGCACGCCGTTGGCGCCCTGGACGTCGCGGGCGACCAGCGGAACGGTGGAGGCCGCGCCGGGCTGGAACATCGCGGCGGCCGTACCGGCCAGCGCGAGCAGCGCGTACAGCTGCCAGAGCTGGTCGATGCCACGGAAGAACAGCAGCGCGAGCAGGACCCGGGTGACCAGGTTGAGCAGGTCTGCGGCGATCATCAGCCGGCGGGCGGTGAACCGGTCGGCGAGGACCCCGCCGACCAGGACCAGGCCCGCGAAGGGTGCCATCAGGAAGGCCATCGCGTAGCCGACCGAGCCGAGCGGGTGGCCCGCGCCGAGCAGGCCGGCCGAGACGGCGACCGGGAGCATCGCGTCGCCGAGCAGGCCGGAGCTGCGGGCGGTGAAGTAGAGCCGGAAGCCGGCGGACCAGATGGCGGGGGCTGCGGCGGGGGCGGGGGCCGGTGTGCGGGCGTGCTGCAGTTCGGGTGCGGTCACAGGAGAGAGTTTTGGTGTAGACCACTGCGAATTCCAGTGGTTTTGGGGTCACGATGCGGCAGCGGTCTGCGGCCGGATTCCCGCGCCGGCCCGGACGGCGGGCCGCCACGCGCGCCCCGAGCACGGCGCGGCGGCTCCGCCATCCGACCTGGCGCCCGAGCCCTGAAGCCGCGCGCCGGCCCTCTGCACTCGTCGAGGTGGTGGTCCCGGGCGGCAGGCAGCGGATGTCCCCCTGTGCCCCGCACCGGCCCGGAGTCGCCTCGACGTCCCCTCGCAACGGAGAGCTGCACCCAAGAGTGATCAGTCGGATACGTCACGTCAATGGGTTGTCCGAAATTCGGAATGGTTGCGGCGCATTTGGCATCGGGTGGCGCACGGCGGCGGACGGGCGGCCTCCGGACGCGCCCCAGGGGCGGACGGGGCGGACGGGACGTCAGAGGCGATGGCGGCCCGGCGCGCGGACGGCGCGACGGCGCACCACGCGGTGTGCGCGGACCGGCAGGAGTGGGGGCGAGGTCGGCAGGAGCCGGGGCGCGGGAGTGCGGACGGCGTGAGAACGGCGTGGGCGGGAGCCCGGAGCCGCGGGGGTACGGGAGCGCGGACCGCGCGTCAGAGCGCGTACGCCCGGGAGGCGGCGGCCGGGTCGGCGGCACGCAGCGGCGGGTGGGCTCCCGGCACCTGGTCCACCAACGGCTGCTCCACGGGCGTCTGGACGGCCGGCAGGTGCTCGGGGACCTTGGGGTCGATCTCGCACCAGACCCGCTTGCCGGAGCCGTCCGGGTACCAGCCCCAGCGGTCGCAGAGCAGCTCGACCAGCTCCAGTCCGCGCCCGTTGGTGGCGTCGCCGCCCGCGTGCCGGGGTGCCGGGGCGACCACGCTGGCGTCGGCCACCTCCACCCGGACCGGCACGAGCGGGTCGCGGTCGCCGTCGGCGCCCGAGCCGATCGGACACGAGCGGCCGGGCAGCGGCATGGACAGCCGCAGCACCGCCGGACAGCCGGTGTGCACCACCGCGTTGGTGACCAGCTCGGAGACCACCAGCACCAGCGTCTCGGCGACCGGCGCATCCGGGTCGAGCCCGTGGCCCTTCAGCCGGGCCCGCACCCAGCGCCTGGCCCGGCCGACCTCCGACGGGTCCGCCTGCACCGCCAGCTGCACCTGAAATACCTGCACCGCTCCACCACCCGCACTCGGTATTCGGCCCGGTCGTCGGCCGTTCTCCCTGCTGCCCGGACCGGGCGGGGCCGAGGCCCTGGTCACGCCGGTCCGGCCGGCCGCGCACCCCGGGAATGCCTGCCGGGCTGCCCATGGCTTCGGCACGAATACGCCTCAGGATGATTCCGCAGCTCGCCCGCAGCAAGCGCTTCAGGCATATTCCAGCGATCGGGGGACGGCTCGGTGCATACTGTCCCGCTCACCCTGGCGAGCATCGCACCGCTGATCGTCCACCCGCGCCACACCCTCCTGCGCACTACGGCGCGAGCGATACGACGGTACCGCCACGCGGGGGCAACCTCCGGGTAGCCACGAGCGAACAACCCTTCCCACATCTGTCCGCATCCGGTCGAACGCCCCCCTCCCGGAGGACGGACCGAGCGTCCCACGATCCAGAACCTGGTTTTTCCTTCTTCGTACGAATGCACCCCGCCCCGGCCCGGACGGGCTACCGTTGAGTAGGCCGCCCGGAGCACGGAGGGGGCAGGGGCCATGTCCGATCGCACCGCCCACCGGGACGCGCAGGTCCCCCGGCGGCTGCTGCGCGGCGAGGAGTCCGCACTCGGCGAGCTCTACGACCACCACGCGCCGCTGGTGCACGGCCTCGCCTGGCGGCTGCTGGACGACCAGGACGACGCCGAGCAGCTGACCCGCGAGGTGTTCGCCGGGGTCTGGCGGGCGCCGGAGTGCCTCGACCCGGCCCACGGCCCGCTGCGCGACCGGCTGGCCAGGCTCACCCGGCAGCGGGCCGCCGAACTGCTGGCGGCCCGCCAGGACGACGGCCGGGCGGCCGCGGCCCGCGCCACCGCCGTCCGGGTGCGCGAACTGGTGGCCGCCCTCCCGCGGCCGCTGCCCGCCCCGACGCACCCGCACGCCCCGGCCGCGTCCGGCCGTCCCGGCTCCCTCGACTGCCTCGGCTCCCTCGGCGAATCGGACCTCGGCGCCCCGGACCCCGGCACTCCGGCCCCGGACGGCGCGCCCGATCCCGACGACTCGCTCGGGCCCGACGAAGCGCTGCGCCGCCAGGTGCTGGACTGGTGCCTGGCGCAGCGGCCCGCCCGCTGTCCCGTCCCGCCGTGGGCGGCGCCGTACGCGGCCGAGACGGCCAAGCTGGACGCCCTGCTGCGGGACCTCGGCCCCGGCGAGTGGCAGGAGGTGGCCGAACTGCCCTGGCACGGCGGGGTGCAGCGCTGGCGGCCCGCGGAGGTGGTCTGCCATCTGGCCGCCGTGGACGGCTATCTGACGCCCGCCCTCGGCCTGCCCGACCCGGTCCGGACACCGACGCCGCCCGGGCCGCGGCCGGCGGGACCGCCCCGGGTACCCGAGCAGGGCCGGCCCGACGACGTCCTCGGCCGGACCCGGAGCCTGATCGAGGCGCGGCGCGGCAGCGCGCCCGCCGAGGTGCGCGGGATGTGGCGGCGGCAGAGTCACGAGCTGCTCCGCGCGGCCGGTCTCGGTGCGGACGGCACGGCCCCGGTCGACTACGCTTCGGCCGTGCTGCCGCTGTCCGACGCCTTCCTGGACCGGGCGTTCGAGTGCTGGGTCCACGGGGACGACCTCGCCCGGGCGGTCGACTATCCGTACGCCCCGCCCGCGCCGCAGCACCTGCGGCTGCTGGTCGACCTGGCCGCCCGGATGCTGCCGTACCTGCTGGCCGCCCTGCGCGGTCCGGACCGGCCGGCCGGTGATCGCCGGCTGCTGCGGCTGGTGATCGACGGACCGGCGGCCGGCGAGTGGCGGATCCCGCTCGACGGGCTGCAGGACGACGGCGGGCCGCCGGTCGCCGAGATGGTGCTGGACGGCCTGGAGTTCTGCTACCTCGCCGCCGCCCACCGCGACCCGGACCTGCTCCCGGTCGGCCGGCACGGCGACCTGGCGGCGATCCGGGAGGTCCTGCACGCGGTGCCCCTGCTCTCCCGGCCCTGAGCGGCCGGCCGACGCCCGGAACAGGCCCGGACCGGACCGCGCCACCGGCCCGCCGCGGCGCCTACTCCGGCAGGCCGGTCTCCGCCGCCAGCAGTTCGGCGACCGACTGGCGGCGTCGGATCAGCCTGGCCCGGCCGCCGTCCACCAGCACCTCCGGCGCCAGCGGCCGCGAGTTGTAGAGCGAGGACATGCTGGCGCCGTACGCGCCGGTGTCGTGGAAGACCACCAGGTCGCCGATGTCCGCGCGGGGCAGCGGGACCGGTTCCACGTCCCCGCCCGCGGCCTGGGTGAACACGTCGCCGGACTCGCACAGCGGGCCGGCCAGCACGGTGTCCCGCAGGTCGGCGCGGCGGACCTCGCCGTCGGGGGCCAGCACCGAGGCGCGGTGGCTGCTGCCGTACATGGCGGGCCGCATCAGGTCGTTGAAGCCGGCGTCGACCAGCACGAAGTGGTTGCTGCCGACCGGCTTGTGGGCCCGCACCTCGGCCGCGAGCAGCCCTGCGCCGGCCACCAGGAAGCGGCCGGGCTCGATCTCCAGCCGCACCGGGTGGCCGAGTTCGGCGGCGATCTCGGCGCGCGCGGAGTCCCAGAGCCGGAAGTACCGGTCGGTGTCGACCTCGGGCTGCCCGGCGGCGTACGGGACGGACAGGCCGCCGCCGGCCGAGATCGCGCGGACGTCGCGTCCGCTGAGCCTGACCTGCTTGACCATGGTCTCGCAGACCGCCTCCAGGTGGCCGTAGTCCACCCCGGAGCCGATGTGCATGTGGAAGCCGACCAGGTCCAGCCGGTGGCGGTCGAGCAGGTCGAGGCTGTCGGCCAGGTGCTCGTGCCAGATGCCGTGCTTGCTCTGCTCGCCGCCGGTGTTGGTCTTGCGGCTGTGGCCGTGCCCGAAGCCCGGGTTGATCCGGATCCAGACCGGGTGGCCCGGGTTGGCCCGGCCGAGCTGTTCCAGCATCTGCGGGGAGCCCGCGTTGACCGGGATGCCCAGCTCGACCACCCGGTCGAGGGTCGGGCGGTCCAGCAGGTCCGCGGTGAAGACGATCGGGTCGTCCGGTCCGCCGGGCAGGTACCCGGCGGCGAGCGCGCGTTCGACCTCGCCGGCCGACACCGAGTCCACCAGGACGCCCTGTTCGCGCATCAGCCGCAGGATGTGGATGTTGGAGCAGGCCTTCTGCGCGAACCGGATCACGTCGAACTGCCGCAGCCGCTCGATCTGCGCGCGGATCGGCGCGGCCCCGTACAGCCAAACCGGGGTGCCGAGCTCCTCGGCGATCCGGGCGATCCGGGGGCCGTCGAGGCCGCCGGGGAATTCGCCGTCCGGGGTCGCTGGTGAGGTCGTCATGGCAGGCAGTCCTCCGCACGGATCGTCAACTGGACCGAGCGCACCGCCGCCGTCGAATTCGGTGGCTCGCCGAATTCCGGCTCGATGGACGGGGACCGGCGGCGCCCCCGTGGCGCGGCGCTTTCCCCCGTTCGGCGGCGGCCACGTTACCTCCGCCGACGGACCGGCGGGAAACCGGAGTTGACGCCGGCAGGAGCCGCCGGAAGGGGATTCTTCGGCGGCCCGGGTATCCGGGCGGAGCACTTCCGGAATACCGCTCGGCCGCGCGCACGAACGACGTCCCGCGGACCGCGGAAAAAGAAATCCTGCGGCTCGGGTGAAGGCGGACGGGGTCAGGCGAAGACGACGGTGCGGGCGCCGTTCAGCAGTACCCGGCGTTCGCTGTGCCACTTGACCGCGCGCGCCAGCGCCTGGCACTCGACGTCGCGGCCGAGGGCGACCAGCTGGTCCGGGGTGACGTCGTGGGTCACCCGCGCCACCTCCTGCTCGATGATCGGGCCCTCGTCCAGGTCGGCGGTGACGTAGTGCGCAGTGGCGCCGATCAGCTTCACGCCCCGGGCGTGCGCCTGGTGGTACGGCTTGGCGCCCTTGAAGCTCGGCAGGAAGGAGTGGTGGATGTTGATCACCCGGCCGGAGAGCTCCTTGCACAGCCGGTCGGACAGCACCTGCATGTACCGGGCCAGCACCACCAGGTCGACCCGCTGGTCGGCGACCAGGTCGAGCAGCTGCTGCTCGGCCTCGGCCTTGGTCTCCTTGGTGACCGGCAGGTGGTGGAACGGGATGCCGTAGGACTCGGTGAGCTCGCGGAAGTCGGTGTGGTTGGAGACCACGGCCGCGATCTCCACCGGCAGTGCGCCGATCCGGGTGCGGAACAGCAGGTCGTTCAGGCAGTGGCCGAACTTCGACACCATCAGCACCACCCGCATCCGCTCGGCGGTCGGGTGGATCTGCCAGTCCATCCGGAACGAGGCGCCGATCGCGGCGAAGCTGGCCCGCAGCTTCTCGGGGCTGACCGGCTGCTCGGCCGCGAAGTGCACCCGCATGAAGAACAGCCCGCTGTCGCCGTCCCCGAACTGCTGGCTGTCGATGATGTTGCAGCCGGTCATGAACAGGTAGCTGGAGACCGCGTGGACGATCCCCTGCTTGTCCGGGCAGGACAGCGTGAGGACGTACTGGACGGGGGCGGACTGCTCTTCCACGGTTGCGGTTCCCCTGGTTCTTCGGTGCGAGGACGGGTCCGGACCGGTTCGGGCACGGCCTGACCGTCCGGGCGGCGGACGGTCAAGCGTGTCACAGATCGACGGACGCCCGCCGCCACCGCCCGCACCGCGAGATCCGGCCGGGCCGCGGCCGTACGCGGGCCGGCGCCGCCCTACGCGGCCCGGGTGAGGATCCGCAGCACCTCGAGCGAGCGCGGCGCGGTGTCGGGGTCCTCCCCGTCGGCGGACGCCAGGTGGGCGTGGGCGGCCCGGGCCGCGGCGACCGCCTCGGGCCAGCCGGGGTGGGCGAGGTAGGCGGCGGCGGGCGCGTCAGCGCCTACCTCGTGCAGGATCCGCAGCACCGGCAGGACGGCGGCGTCCACCAGGGCGGCCTCGGTCTGGTCCCGCAGGACGGTGCCGACGTACTTCCCGGCGGGCCAGCGGTCCAGCCAGGTGTCCTCGACCAGGCGGTAGACGGCGTCGGTGACGTCGCCGTACCCCGGCCGGCCGGCCAGCCAGGTCTCCTGCTGGAAGGCGGGGTCGGACAGCATGTGCAGGGCCGACCGCAGCCGGGCTCGCCAGCGCCACCAGGGCAGGTCGTTCAAGGGCATGCCGCCCATCGTGCTCGACCGGTGCCCCGTTCGAGAAGAGGGTCGGGTGGACCGATACCGAGAATCCATGCTGTCGGACATGAGAATCGATCGTACGTTCCCACCTGTCATGACTTCTACACGCGTCACCCCTCGCTGTTCCACCCGCGTTGACCCGGCGTTCTTTTCCAGGCCCCCTCCGCTTGCCCGCCCCGGACAAGGCTGGTCCAGGCCACACCGGCGTACGGAGGCCAAGAACCCCGGGAAGGGCACACCGACATGACGCGGACCGCATCGGCCGACCGCCCACATCCGACCGCCCACCGGAGGGCCGCCACCGCACCGGCGGGCGCCCGGCGCCGCCGTACGGCCGGCGTGCTGGCCGCGACCGCGACGCTGCTGCCCGCGCTGCTGGCGACCTCCGCCTGCGGCGGACCGGCGGACGCCGCCGCCACCGCCGGCCACTCCGAGCCGACCGTGATGACCTGGGCGCCGTCCGGCACCGGCTCCACCGACCGGCCCGGCATGACCGCGCTGGCCGAGGCGATCGGCCGCGAGCTCAACGCCAAGGGCGGCCTCGACGGCCGCAAGCTGCGGGTCCTCACCTGCAACGAGCAGAACACCGCCGACGGCGCCGCCGCCTGCGCCCAGCAGGCGATCGACGCCCACGTGGTGGCCGTGATCGGCTCCTACAGCCAGTACGGCAGCGACTTCATGCCCGCGCTGGAGCGGGCCGGGATCCCGTACCTGGGCGGCTACGGGCTCTCCTCGCCCGAGTTCACCAGCCCGCTCTCCTACCCGGTGGCCGGCGGCAGCCCGGCGCTGGTCGCGGGCAGCGGCCGCCAGCTGGTCGAGGCGGGCTGCAAGACGGTCGCGCTGATCCGTCCCGACACCCGGGCCGGCGACACCCTGGTCAACTACCTCAGCGGCGCGCTGAAGCCCGCCAACGTGAAGCTGACCGACGTGCCCGCGCCGGAGAAGTCCAACAACTACACCGACTACGCCCGCCGGGCGATCGGCGACGACCGCCCGGGCAACTGCGTGATCAGCGCGCTCGGCTCCGAGCCCACCTCCAACCTGCTCGACCCGTACCGCCGGCTCGCCCCCAAGCACACCCAGCTGGCCTCGGTGATCGGCAGCTTCCAGCAGTCCGTGGTGGACTCCACCGGCGGCGACTCCGGCCCGCTGCACGGCGCCTACGCGACCGGCTGGTACCCGGCCGAGGCCTCCCCGGTCTGGGACGCGCTGCGGGCCACCGCCCACGGCTACGGCACCGGCGACGCCATGATCGACGTCTCCGACCCCGGGGTGCAGACCACCTGGGTCGCGTACGAGGTCTTCCGCCAGGCCGCCGCCCGGGCCGACCGGAGCAAGCCGCTGACCGCCCGCGCGCTGGCCAACGTGCTCGACAGCGGCGAACCGATCGACACCGGCGGCGCCACCCCGCCGCTCAGCTGGGGCCTGACCAACATGCTCCCGAGCGCCGACTCGCCGCGGCTGGTGAACACCTCGGTCACCTTCCAGCAGGTCCAGGGCGGCCGGCTGGTCGAGCAGCGCCAGGGCTTCGTGGACGTCCGCTGGGTGCTGGCGGGCGGCAAGCCGCCCGCGTGACGCCCGGCACGACGCCTCGCGCAGAACCCCGAAGGGGCGGTCCGGCCGCGGTGGCCGGGCCGCCCCTTCGGGTCGTGCCGTGACTCGGACGCCTCGCGGGACCGGGGGGACTACAGGTCGCCCTTCTCCCGGGTCGGCAGGCTGGTCTGGGTGGCGATGGCGTTCCACAGGTCGGAGGCCTGGGTCTTCGCGGTGGTGGCCGTCCCGCTGGCCGCGTTGCCGTTCTTGGCGTGCTGGTTCTCCGCCTGCTTGGCGGGGTCGCAGGCGGCGATGGAGTCGCCCGCCCAGGCCGCGTACTCCTTGTCGGCCGTGGACGAGGCCGTCCAGGCCTTCTGCAGCTGCTCCACCAGCTGCGGGCCGCTCGGCAGCTTGTCGACCTTCAGGGCGGCCAGGTCGGAGACCAGCTGGTCGCGCTGGGCGGCCGCCGCGGTCAGGCTGGTCTGCGCGTCCGGCAGCTTGTCGCACTTCTGCACCGAGCTGACCGCACCGATCACCGCCTGGCGGCTGGAGCTGGCCTTGCCGAGCAGGTCGGACATGGCCTTGGCCTGGGCCTGCATCTCCGGGGTGACCGCCGCCGGGCCGGCGCCGGCCGAGTTGCTGGTGACCGGCTTGGCGACCGGCGTCCCGGGCGTCTTGTCCTCACCGCCGCCGCTCATCAGCACCGCGACCAGGATGCCGGCCGCCGCACAGCCGGCCACCACACCGCCGATCACCAGCTTCTGCGAGGGGCGCTTGCCGCCGCCGGCCGGCGCGGCGCCGGCCGGCTGGTAGCCGCCCGTCTGCTGGCCGCCGTAGGTCTGCGCGCCCGGCTCGTGGCCGCCGAAGGTCTGCTGACTGCCGAAGCCCTGCTGGCCACCGAAGGTCTGGCCGCCGAAGGTCTGCGGGGCGGCGGGCGGCGGGACGGCGCCCTGGGCACCGCCGAAGCCCTGCTGGCCGCCGTAGGACGGCTGGGCGCCGTACCCCGGCTGCTGGGGCGGCGCGGCCGGGTACGCCTGCGGGGCGCCGTAGCCGCCCTGGCCGCCCTGGAGGCCCTGCTGCTGCATCGGCAGTCCACCGCCGATGCTGGGCTCGCCGGCCGGGTACGGCGGCAGGTGCTGGGTCTCGGGCGCGGCCCCGGCCGCCGGACCGGCCTGCGGGCCGCCCTGCTGGCCGGGCTGCGGCGGTGCGCCCCAGTACTCGGGGGCGCCGCCGGGCGCCTGCTGCTGGGGCGGGACGGCCTGCTGCTGGGGCTGCCCGCCCTGCGGGTCCCCGGGCTGCCCGGCCGGCTCCGGCCGGAACAGGTCGTCCATGTTGAAATCGTTCGAGC
>NZ_JAIZ01000358.1:10760-13374 GCF_000710465.2 Kitasatospora sp. MBT63
CACAACTTCTGGGCCACGCTACCGGTTCACCGCAACCGGTGACTACGCGGGCAGGCGTTCCCGTGCACCTGCCCGGTCCGCCCGCCCGGCGCCGCCGCCGCCGACCGGGCCCGGCCGTGGACGAACCGGGCCGGAGCCGGCGGCCGGCGCACCCGCAACCGCCCGGCCGCCGACCCCCGGGCCCCGTCCTCAGGCCGCCTCGCCCTCCGTCCTGGCGTGGAACTCCCGGACCGCCCGGTGCGCCCGGTACGGCTCCAGCCGGCTGCGGAAGTCGTCCAGGTACTCCACGCCCCGGTTGGAACGCAGGCCGCTCAGCAGCCGGACCGCCTCCGCCCCGGTCTGGCAGGCCCGCTCCAGGTCCCGCTGCTGGAGCTGGGCGGTGGCCAGCAGCACCAGGTCGACGGCGCGCCGGCGCACCCGGTGCGCGGGGTGCAGTTCGAGCGCCGTACGGGCGTAGTGCTCGGCCTTCTCGCCCTGCTGGAGGTCGCGGTGACAGTGCGCCAGCTCGTCCGCCAGGTAGGCCTCGTCGAAGTGCGCGATCCAGTCCGGGTCGTCCTCGGGGTTGCGCCGCTCCATCGCGGACAGCGCCTTGGCCGCCACCGCCTCGCAGGCCGCGGTGTCGCCGAGCAGCGCGTGGCCGCGCGCCTCGGCGGCGTAGAACATCGCCATCGCGGTCGGGGTGGCCACCGAGCGGGCGCCCTCCTGGGCGGCGCGGGCGAGTTGGGCGATCTCGCGCGGGTTGCCGAGGGTGGCGGCGAGGTGGCTCATCGAGGCCGCCAGCACGTACCCGCCGTAGCCGCGGTCGTCGGCGGCCTGGGCCAGCCGCAGCGCCTGGATGTAGTACCGCTGGGCGAGGCCCGGCTGGGCGGTGTCGACCGCCATGTAGCCGGCCAGCTCGGTCAGCCGGGCGACCGCGCCGAAGAGCTGACGGCCGGTCTCCTCCCGGTAGGCGCCGCCGAGGAAGCCGGAGACCACGCTGTTGAGGTAGTGCACCACCACCGGGCGCACGTGGCCGCTGCCGAACCGGTGGTCCAGGTCGACCAGCATCTGGGTGGTCGCCCGGATCGCGGCCACGTCGGCCAGCCCCACCCGGGTGCCGCCGGTCCTGGCCACCACCGGGTCGGGCGGGGTGATCAGCCAGTCCCGGCTGGGCTCGACCAGCGCCGAGGCGGCGACCGCGGCCCCGGCCAGGAAGTCCCGCCGGCCGACGTCGCTGCGCCACAGCTCGCAGACCTGCTCGAGGGCGGCCGGCAGGTTGGCGGCGAACTGCAGGCCCACGGCGGAGCTGAGGTTCTTGCCGTCGGCCATGCCGATCTCCTCGACCGTCACGCCGCGGCCGAGTTTGCGGCCGAGCGCCTCGGCGATCACCGCCGGCGCCTGGCCGCGCGGCTGCTGGCCGCGCAGCCAGCGGGCGACCGAGGTCTTGTCGTAGCGCAGGTCGAGTCCGTGCTCGGCGCCGCACAGGTTCACCCGGCGGGCGAGGCCCGCGTTGGAGCAGCCCGCCTCCTGGATGAGCTGCTGCAGCCGCTCGTTGGGCTCTCGTGCGACGAGTGGTCTCGCGGCCATTGGGCTTCGCCTCCCCTGCGCCACCCCGGCCGCGGGCCGGAGGACGTACGACTCTGGTGCTACCTTGCCGATGCGCCGCCCGGCAGCGGCATGGGCCCTGCCCGGGTACGGCGACACCAGCGCAATACCCACGGTGACGGATCCACTCCCCCTGCGCCCTGGTGAATGCACCAGTGCGCCCCTCCTGCGCCCGTTACGAGGACCGCCCGGGGTGGCCGGAAATCGCCCGGCTCACCGGTACGGGTGACATCTCCGGTACCGCGCCGACCGCCCCCCCGTGCGCCCGTAACCCTGCCAACCGCCGGTAGTTGAGCAGCACGTGGAAGACACCCCAGGAGCCCCCGAGCAGGGCCTGCCCCCGCTCCTCATCGAAGCCGTCAGTTACGCCGAGGACCGCCACTGGGAGGTCGTCCCGGGGACGTGGCTGATCGACGGTGACGGCCCGGCCCGGTGCTCGTGCGGCGAACGGTGCGAGCTCCCCGGCGCGCACCCGGCCGGCGAGGACTGGCAGCGCCGGGCGAGCGCCGGTCCCGGGGTGGTGCGCCGCTGGTGGACCGAGAACCCGACGGCCTCGATCCTGCTGCCGACCGGCCGCGCGTTCGACGTGCTGGACGTGCCGGAGGTGGCGGGCTGCCTGGCGCTGGCCCGGATGGAGCGGATGGGGCTGCAGCTCGGTCCGGTGGTGGCGGTGCCGGCCTCGCCGGGGCAGGCCGGGCGCCGGCTGCACTTCCTGGTGCTGCCCGGGGTGCAGGCCAAGCTCCCGGAGATGCTCCGCCAGCTCGGCTGGGGGTCGGGGCGGCTCGATCTGACCGCCCGCGGCGACGGGGACTGGATCGTCGCGCCGCCGTCCCGGATCGGTCCGTACAGCTTCGCCCAGTGGGCCCGGCCGCCGTCCGCGCTGAACCGCTGGCTGCCCGACGCCGCCGAGCTGATCAACCCGCTGGCGTACGCGTGCGGGCGGGAGGCCCCGGCGTCCCGGCAGGCCGGGCAGCAGCGCGCCGCGGCGGTGCGCTGACGGCCGGCCCGGCCCGGCCCGCCCCTGACGGCC
>NZ_JAIZ01000359.1 GCF_000710465.2 Kitasatospora sp. MBT63
GAACGAAGCGCCCGGAGGGCCCGCTGGAAGGCGGTCCGAAGGAAGTGTCCGTTCCTTGAGAACTCAACAGCGTGCCAAAAGTCAACGCCAGATATGTTGACATCCCCGGCCGGTCCGTTCGGATCGGTTGGAGATTCCTTTAGTAACAAAACACTAGCGAGGACGCAGTGCGCGGGGCCGCCCTATTCCGGTGGTTGCCGTGCCGCTCAACGCGAGTG
>NZ_JAIZ01000360.1 GCF_000710465.2 Kitasatospora sp. MBT63
CCACCCGCCCCGCCGTCGTCTGCGAGGACGAGAGCCTCGACTACGCCGGACTCGACGCCGCCGTCAACGGCCTCGCCCACGCCCTGGCCGGACACGGCCTGACCCCCGGCACCCCGGTCGCGGTCTGCCTGCCCCGCTCGGTCCACTCGGTGGTCGCCATGATCGCCGTGCACCGGGCCGGCGGCGTGTACGTCCCGATGGACCCGGCCTTCCCCGACGAGCGGCTGCGGCAGCTGCTCGCCGACGCCGCACCGCCGTTCGCGGTCTGCACCGACGGGCCCGGCGGCACCGCGGAACGGCTGCGGGCGCTCACCGCCGCGCCGCTCACCACCCTCGACGCCCGGCAGCCGGGCCGCACCGACCGGCCACCGGTCCGGGTCGGCGACGACGACACCGCCGACATCATGTTCACCTCCGGCTCGACCGGCCGCCCCAAGGGCGTCCTGCTGACCCACGGCGGCCTGGCCAACCTGGTGGCCGCCAAGGTCGAACTGTTCGACGTCCGACCCGACTCCACCGTGCTGCAGTTCGTCGCGTTCGGCTTCAGCGTCTCCATCTCCGACGTCTACATGACCCTCACCACCGGCGGCACCCTGGTGGTCCGCGGCGACGCCGACCTGGCCGGGGAGGACCTCGCCGCACTGATCCGCCGGCACGCCGTCACCAACCTGGTCCTGCCCGCCTCCGTCCTCGCCGCCTTGCCCGACACCGACCTGCCGTCGGTGCGCGCGATCACCGTCGGCGGCGAGGCGTGCAGCGCCGCCCTGGTCGACCACTGGGCGCCGGGCCGCCACTTCGTCAACGCCTACGGCCCGACCGAGGCCACCACCGCCACCGCCGTCGGCGTCTGCCGCCCGGGCGGCGGGCGGCCCACCGTCGGCCGCCCGATCCCCGGCGCCCTGGTCCACCTGCTGGACGAGCACCACCGCCCGGTCCCCGTCGGCGTCCCCGGCGAGCTGTACATCGGCGGCGCGGGCGTCGGCCGCGGCTACCTCGGCCGCCCGGACCTGACCGCCGAACGCTTCCTGCCCGACCCGTTCGCCGAAGGCGGCGGCCGGATGTACCGCACCGGCGACCTGGCCCGCTGGCTGCCCGACGG
>NZ_JAIZ01000361.1:0-10516 GCF_000710465.2 Kitasatospora sp. MBT63
ACGCCGCCGCGGCGGCCGTCGACCCCGAGGAGCCGCGGTGACCGAGTCCCAGGAGCCCTCGGCCCAGCTGCCGGGCCCGCGGCACGCCGCGCCCCGCGCGGGGGTCCGCAGCCGGCTGCGCGGACGGGCGCTGGCCATCGCGGCCGTGCCGACCGCGCTGCTGGTCGGCGCCGCGTACACGCCCACGATGGCGGTGGCGGAGCCCAAGTCCGACAAGGCGTGCGCGAGCGCCCCGGACACGGTGATCGAGGAGACGCCGGTCCCGCAGAGCGAGATCAACGTCGTTCCCGACACCGCCTCCACCAACCAGGACCCGGCGGCGAAGAAGAGCACCGCCCCCGCGTCCGGTGCCATCACCACCAACGCCGCGTTCACCACCGCCGCGGCGCCGCAGAGCACCGGCAACCGGGCCGACCCGGCCGTCTACACCACCTCGGACACCAGCCAGGCGGTGCACGGCGCCGTGCAGCAGGCCGGTCTGATCGACGACATCGTGAACGGCGTCTTCCACCCGGGGACGGCCAAGAGCGCCACCCCGACGCCGACCCCGGTGCCGCCCGCGCCCAAGGGCGACACCTCCGCGTCCGCCTCGCCGTCCGCCCCGGCCTCGCCGTCGGCCCCGGCGCCCAAGAGCGACCCCGCGCCGCCCGCCGCCCCGGCGTCCTCGCCGCCGCCGTCCGCCCCGGCGTCCGGTAAGGCCCCGGCGAAGGGGAAGGCCGCGACGCCCGCGCCGTCGCCGTCCGCCTCCGCCGGGCCGAACTGCGTGCTGGACACCCGCAGCGCGGTGGCCAAGGCGGCGCCCGCCGGCCATGTGGTGCCCGAGCAGAACTGGACCCTCAAGTCCAGCCGGCTGGCGCTGCACGGCTCGGTCTTCAACGGCGTCTACGACGTGAGGACACCGACCGGCACCAAGCGGGTGCTGAAGTTCACCACCAGCAGCGTCGACATCGGCAATCTCGACATGTCGACCATTCAGATACCCGGGCTGACCTTCCACGTGAAGAGCGCGCCCAACTCCACGTCCACCATGCGCAACGGCCCGATCACCATGTACGTGGAGCGGCTGTCCGGCCACCTCTCGGAGATCTACGGCCTGCCGATCCCGATCGACCTCGGCGAGATCACGCTGACCCCGGACACTCTGCCGAAGTGGCTGTGGGACCTGCTCAGCGGTGTGCCGATCCCGCTGGACATCACGCTGACCGGGGCCACCGCGATCCAGGCCGGCCAGTTCGGCGGCACCCTCAAGATCCCCGGCATGAAGCTCTACAACGACGAGGAGCCCTACGTCGGCAAGTAGCCTCCGCCCGCACTCCCCGCCCGTACGCCGAAGGGCGGCCCCCCGACCGGGAGGGCCGCCCTTCGGCGTGTGCGGGGAGCGTCAGTTCTTGACGCGGGTGCCCAGGTGGTGGACCTGGACCATGTTGGTGGTGCCGGGGATGCCGGGGGGCGAGCCGGCCGTGACGATCACGGTGTCGCCCTCGGCGAGCCGGTCCAGGCGCAGCAGCTCGCGGTCGACCTGCTCGACCATCTCGTCGGTGGTGGCCACCTGCTCCGTGACGTACGCCTCGACGCCCCAGCTGAGCGACAGCTGGTTGCGGGTGGCGGAGTCCGGGGTGAAGGCGATCACCGGGATCGGCGAGCGGTAGCGGGACAGCCGGCGGGCGGTGTCGCCGGACTTGGTGAAGGCGATCAGTGCCTTGCCGTTCAGGAAGTCGCCCAGCTCGCAGGCGGCGCGGGCGACCGAGCCGGACTGGGTGCGCGGCTTGCGGCCCGGGTTGAGCGGCTGCAGGCCCTGGGAGACCAGCTGCTGCTCCGCGGTCTCGGCGATCCGGCTCATGGTCTTGACCGTCTCGACCGGGAACTTGCCGACGCTCGACTCGGCGGACAGCATGACCGCGTCCGCGCCGTCCAGGATGGCGTTGGCGACGTCCGAGACCTCGGCGCGGGTCGGCCGCGAGGCGTGGATCATCGACTCCATCATCTGGGTGGCGACGATGACGGGCTTGGCGTTGCGGCGGCAGAGCGTGATGAGCTCCTTCTGCACCAGCGGGACCCGCTCCAGCGGGTACTCCACGGCCAGGTCGCCGCGGGCCACCATGACCGCGTCGAAGGCGAGGACGATCTCCTCCATCGCCTCGACGGCCTGCGGCTTCTCGATCTTGGCGATGACCGGGACGCGGATGCCGACCTCGTCCATCACCTTGTGCACGTCGTCGATGTCGCCGGCGTTGCGGACGAAGGAGAGCGCGACCATGTCGACGCCGAGCCGCAGCGCGAACCGCAGGTCGTCCTTGTCCTTCTCGGAGAGCGCGGGCACGTTCACGGCCGCGCCGGGCAGGTTGATGCCCTTGTTGTTCGAGAGCACGCCGCCCTCGACCACCACCGTCTTCACCCGCGGGCCGTCGACGCTGACGACCTCCAGGGCGATGACGCCGTCGTTGATCAGGATCGGGTCGCCGGGCTTCACGTCGCCGGGCAGGCCCTTGTAGGTGGTGCCGCAGATGTGCTGGTCCCCGGGCACATCCTCGGTGGTGATGGTGAAGGTGTCGCCGTTGTCGACGGTCACCGGGCCGTTGGCGAAGGTCGCCAGGCGGATCTTCGGGCCCTGCAGGTCGGCCAGCACCCCGATGGTGCGGCCGGTGTCCTCGGCCACCTGGCGGACCTTGCGGTACCGCTCCTCGTGCTCGGGGTGGGTGCCGTGGCTCATGTTCAGTCGGGCGACGTTCATGCCCGCCTCGACGATGGCCTTCAGCTGTTCGTAGGAGTCCGTGGCAGGACCCAGGGTGCAGACAATTTTCGCTCGGCGCATATCGGTCAGTCTATCCGTTCGTGTTATCGGTGCATTCCGCTCGAAACCTGAGGGATCGCCAACGAACCATCCCGAGGGATGGGATACTGACCGGTAGTCAGAAACTCGCCGGTCGGCTCACCGGACAGCAGTCTGCACCAGCGTGAAGGCCTGCTGTGCGATCTCCAGCTCCTCGTCGGTCGGGACCACCGCCACCGCCACCCGGGAGTGCGCGGCGGAGATGATCCGCGGCTCCCCGGAGCGGACCGCGTTCAGCTCCGGGTCGACCGCGATTCCCAGCGCGTCCAGCCCGGTGCAGGCCGCCTCCCGCACGGGCGCGGCGTTCTCGCCCACCCCCGCGGTGAAGACGACCGCGTCGACCCGGCCGAGCACGGCGCAGTAGGCCCCCAGGTACTTGCGCAGCCGGTGGACGTACGCGTCGAAGGCCAGCGCCGCCGCCGCGTCGCCCTCCTGGGAGCGGCGCAGCACCTCGCGCATGTCGTTGTCCCCGCACAGGCCGAGCAGGCCGCTGCGGCGGTTCAGCAGGGCGTCGATCTCATCGACCGTCAGCCCGCCGACCCGGTGCAGGTGGAACACCACGCCCGCGTCGATGTCGCCCGAACGGGTGCCCATCACCAGGCCCTCCAGCGGGGTGAGCCCCATCGAGGTCTCCACGCACACCCCGCCGGCCACCGCCGAGGCCGACGCGCCGTTGCCCAGGTGCAGCACGATCACGTTCAGCTCGGCCGGGTCCCGGCCGAGCAGCCGCGCGGTCGCCTGCGAGACGTACCGGTGCGAGGTCCCGTGGAAGCCGTAGCGGCGGACCAGGTGCTCGTCGGCGACCGCCCGGTCGATCGCGTAGCGCGCCGCGTACTCCGGCACGGTCGCGTGGAAGGCGGTGTCGAACACCGCCACCTGCGGGAGGTCCGGACGCAGCCCGCGGGCCACCTCGATGCCGCTGATGTTGGCCGGGTTGTGCAGCGGCGCGAGCGGCACCAGCCGCCGGACCTCGGCCAGCACCTCGTCGGTGATCAGCGTCGGCTCGGTGAACCGGCGCCCGCCGTGCACCACCCGGTGCCCGACCGCCACCAGCTCCGGCGAGTCCAGCCCGAGCCCGTCCGCGTCCAGCTCCTCGGCGACCGCCCGCAGCGCCGCCGCGTGGTCCGGGAAGACCTGCCGCCGCTCGCGCCGCTCCTTGCCGTCCGGGGTGTGCACCAGCCGCCCGTCCGGCTCACCGATCCGCTCGGCCAGCCCGGCGGCGGGGCGGCTGCCGTCCAGCATGTCGATCAGCTGGTACTTGACCGAGGAGGACCCGGCGTTCAGCACCAGGACCCGGGTGCCCGCGCTCATCGCGCCGCCTCCCGGTCCGCGCCCTGGGCCTGGATGGCCGTGATCGCGACGGTGTTGACGATGTCCTCCACCAGAGCTCCCCTGGACAGGTCGTTGACGGGCTTGCGCAGGCCCTGCAGCACCGGCCCGACCGCGACCGCGCCGGCCGACCGCTGGACCGCCTTGTAGGTGTTGTTGCCGGTGTTCAGGTCCGGGAAGACCAGCACGGTGGCCCGGCCCGCCACCGCCGAGCCCGGCAGCTTGGCGGCCGCCACCCGGGCGTCCACCGCCGCGTCGTACTGGATCGGGCCCTCCACCAGCAGCTCCGGCCGCAGCTCGCGGACCAGCTCGGTGGCGCGGCGGACCTTGTCCACGTCCGCGCCCGACCCCGAGGTGCCGGTCGAGTACGACAGCAGCGCCACCCGCGGCTCGACGCCGAACCGGGCCGCGGTCTCGGCGGAGCGGATCGCGATGTCGGCCAGCTGCGCGGCGTCCGGGTCCGGGTTGACCGCGCAGTCGCCGTACACCAGCACCCGGTCGGCCAGGCACATGAAGAACACCGAGGAGACCGTCGCCACCCCGGGCGAGGTCTTGATCACCTCGAAGGCCGGGCGGATGGTCGCCGCGGTGGAGTGCGCCGCGCCGGAGACCATCCCGTCGGCGATTCCCTCCTGCACCATCAGCGTCCCGAAGTACGAGACGTCGGCGACCACGTCCAGCGCGGCCTCGACCGTCATGCCCTTGTGTGCCCGCAGCTGCGCGTACAGCTCGGCGAAGCGGCGGCGCAGCGGGCTGGTGGCCGGGTCGACCACCCGCACCTGGGCGCGGTCGGCCCCCTCGACCGGGGCGGGCAGCTCGATGCCGAGCGCGGCGGCCCGGCGGTGCACGGCCTCCGGCTCGCCGAGCAGGGTGAGGTCGCAGATGTTGCGGCGCAGCAGCACCTCGGCCGCCCGCAGCACCCGGTCGTCGGTGCCCTCCGGCAGCACGATGTGCTTGCGGGAGCCGCGGGCCCGCTCCAGCAGCTCGTGCTCGAACATCATCGGGGTCACCCGCTCGGACCTGACCAGCTCGATCCGCCGGGTCAACTCGGCGACTTCGACGTGGAGTTCGAACAGCCCGAGGGCGATCTCGGCCTTCCGCGGGCTGTCCGGCCCGATCCGGCCCTCCAGGTGGGTCAGCGCCGCGGCGGTCAGCCAGCTGCCCTCGGGGACCGCCGCCACCGGGGTCCCCGGCGCCAGCCGGGCCGCCAGCGCCATCACCTCGGGGCCGGGCTGCAGCCCGAGGGTCAGCAGCACCCCGGCGATCGGCGGCGCCCCGGCGGCGTGCGCGGCCAGCGAACCGATCAGCAGGTCGGCGCGGTCACCCGGGGTGACCACCAGCGCCCCCTCGGTCAGCGCGGTCAGGAAGGCCGGCAGCATCGCACCGCCGAACACGAACGAGCGCACGTCCCGGGCCAGGCCCGCGGCGTCCCCCAGCAGCAGCTCGGCGCCGGTCGCACCGACCAGCTGGGCCACGGTCGGCGCCGACAGCGCGGGCTCCTCCGGGATGACGTACGCGGGGACCGGGAGCTTCTGCGCCAGGACCTCGCGGACCTGCTCCCGGGTGCCCGGCGCGACCCGGTTGGCGATCATCGCCACGGTCGAGCAGCCGAGGTCGGTGTAGGCCCGGTGGGCGTTGCGCACCTCCGCGACCACCGCCTGCGGGTCCTCGCCCTGGCCGCCCACCACCGGCAGCACCCAGGCGCCGAACTCGTTCGCCAGCCGGGCGTTGAAGGCCAGTTCGTCCGGGATGTTGGTGCCCGCGAAGTCGGTGCCGAGCACCAGCACCGCCTGGCACTCGCGCTCCACCGCGTGGAAGCGCTCCACCAGCGCCGAGACCAGCTCGTCCTGGCCCTGCGCGGCCTGCAGGGCGGCGGCCTCCTCGTAGGTCAGGCCGTACAGCCCGGCGGCCGGCAGCTGCAGCCGGTACCTGGTCCGCAGCAGCTCCACCACGTGGTCCCCGCCGGCCCCGCCCGGACCGTGCGCGTGCACCAGCGGCCGGAACACCCCGGCCCGGTCCACCTGCCGGGTCAGCAGCTCCATGACCCCGAGCTCGACGGCCTGCCGGCCGTCCCCCCGGTCGATCCCGGTCACGTACACGCTGCGCGCCACGCGGGTGTCTCCGTCCCGTCGCCCTCGAATCTCCGTCACCTCGACCCTACCTTCGCGCTCCGCCCGAGGGCGGCCCTCGCGCGGCCCGGCGGACCGGTCCCGGGACCTGCGGGAGGCCGGCCGGCGCGGCCCGTCCCGCCCGGCCCTGAGCTGGGCTTTCACCGCAGGGCACGTCACTCGCGGTGATCGTCCGGGGGGCGTTGAGTAAAGCCTGGCCGGATCGGCCGTACTACGGTCCTCGAACCCGGGCGGCTCGCGTCCCGGGCCTCGCTGATGCGCCATCAAGCGCACGTTGCATCGATGAGGAGCAGCGCGTCATGAGCTTGGACCCGTCCTGTCCGATCGGGGAACTCCCGGCCGACATCAAACGGTGGATCCGGGTGCAACACTCCGTCTACTGCCACCGTGAGCTGTTCCGTGGGATCCGGGACCCCCGGCTGAACATCAAGGCCGCGGTCAAGGAAGGCATCATCCGGGCCTTCGCCGACCGCACGGTCACCGCCCGGGGCGTCGCCGAGGCGGTGCTCGGACATGCGCTCGCCGCCGGCCACGAGCAGGCGCAGCGGTTCCGGGTCCGCGGCGGCCAGGTCCACCGGCAGAGCCTGGTCGAACTGCTGGGGCAGGAGGCCGACGGCGACCCGGACATCCTGCGTGGCCTGCAGGAGGTCGACGGCCTGTCGGGGCAGCGCAACGCGGTCTTCATGTGCCGCAGAGTCTTCCGGATAACGGGTCCGCGGACGAGCCTGATCCTCAACAAGACCGTCGGCACGACGGCGACCACGCTCACCTACACGGAGAGAGTGGCCCTCGCGGCAGTGGACCTCAAGTATCTGGCCGAGTTCTTCAAGGAATCACTTCCGAGAGAGGAGTCGAAATGACCACAGCCCGGACCATGACGGTCCGACGGGATTCGCACGCGAATGCACACCGGCCGCGGGTCGGGACCCATGGCAGGCTGGCCGAACCGACCTCGCTGCAGCTCTCCGAGCGCGACTACGAGGCGATCCTCGACGAAGCCCGGCTGCGCCGGTCCGGGGGCGCGGCGACGGGCTCGCAGCAGCGCGGTGTCACCTATCTGCCCGGCTGCCGACCCGAGCGGTCGCGCTCCCGGGTGCGGCTGGCGCACCTCGCGATCGAGCTGAGCGGTGCCCTGCGGATAGGGGTGATCGGGATGGCGGTCTTCCTCATCGCCCGGGGGGAGGTGTTCAACGGGCTGGCATTGATTCCGCTGGTCGTTCTGGATGCGCTACGACGGCTGAACGACTGATCGTTGCGGGAGCTGCCTGCCACCCGTGGGTTGGAGGCCGATGGCGGCAGGCAGCCACAGGTACACCCTTGAGACAGGAGAGCACCGTATGTCCATCAGTAGCACGACCGGCGGAGCGGGCGGCGAGAACGGAGAAATCGCCCGTCCGGACGGGAACGACGGAGCAAACCGGTCCCTGGAGGCCGCGGTCGCCGATATGCTCCGCACCCCCCGGCACCGCGCCGCGCTGGCCGCGGTGGTCGCGCGCGAGCAGGACGGGCGGCGCCCGGGGTTCCGGTGCGCCTGCGAGTGCTGTGCCGAGCGGCGGGAGCGGTCGCGGGCGCGGCGGACGCTGACGATCTCCGGGGCGCAGCTGGTGCTGGGCTGCCTCGTGCTGGTGCTCGGCGCGATCGGCCTCGACCAGGTCGTGCACCACGGGCCGCAGGCCGGCGTGTACGGGGTCTTCGCGGGCCTGGCGGTCTCCGTCATCGGCCTGCTCCACACCATGCGGCCGAAGAAGTCGGCCTGAGGCCCCGGGACGCGGCGGCGCCCGGGCTTCCCGGTGGGATCGGGGAGGCCCGGGTGCGGCGCGGCGGCTCAGGCCGGGCGCAGCCAGAGGGTGGCGAGCGGCGGGACGATCAGCTCGGCGCTGCCGGGCTGGCCGTTCCACGGGGTCGGTTCGGCCTTCACCGGGCGGGAGTTGGAGACGCCGCTGCCGCCGAACCGGGCCGCGTCGGTGTTCAGTGCCTCCTCCCAGAGCTGGTCCTTGCCGGCCAGCTTCGGCAGGCCGACCCGGTGGCCGTGCCGGACCACCGGGGAGAAGTTGCAGATCGCCACCAGCGGGGTGCCGTCGGCGGCGTACCGGACGAAGGAGAGCAGGTTGTCCTCGGCCGCGCCGCCGTCCAGCCAGCGGAAGCCGTCGGGGGTGGTGTCCTGCTCCCACAGCGCCGGGCTGGCCAGGTAGACCCGGTTGAGTTCGCCGACCAGCTGCTGGGTGCCGCGGTGCTCGGCGGCGGCCGGCCAGTCGTCGGCGAGCACCCACCACTGTGGGCCGTGCTCGTGGTCCCACTCCGCGCCCTGCGAGAACTCCTGTCCCATGAACAGCAGTTGCTTGCCCGGGTGGGCCCACATGAAGCCGAGGTAGGCGCGCTGGTTGGCCCGCTGCTGCCACCAGTCGCCGGGCATCTTGGTGACCAGGGACTGCTTGCCGTGCACCACCTCGTCGTGCGAGATCGGCAGGATGTAGTTCTCCGAGTAGGCGTACACCATCGAGAAGGTGATCTCGTTGTGGTGGTACTTGCGGTGCACCGGCTCCTTGGACATGTAGACCAGCGAGTCGTGCATCCAGCCCATGTTCCACTTCAGCCCGAAGCCGAGGCCCCCGCTGTCGGTCGGGCGGGTGACGCCGTCCCAGGCGGTGGACTCCTCGGCGATGGTGACCACGCCGGGGCAGCGCCGGTAGACGGTGGCGTTCATCTCCTGAAGGAACGCGGCCGCGTCGAGGTTCTCCCGGCCGCCGTACCGGTTCGGGGTCCACTCGCCGCCCTCGCGCGAGTAGTCGAGGTAGAGCATCGAGGCGACGGCGTCCACCCGCAGGCCGTCGATGTGGAACTCCTCGCACCAGTACGTGGCGTTGGCGACCAGGAAGTTGCGGACCTCGGTGCGGCCGTAGTCGAACTCCAGCGTGCCCCAGTCCGGGTGCTCGGCGCGCAGCGGGTCGGCGGGCTCGTACAGCGGCTCGCCGTCGAAGCGCGCCAGCGCGAAGTCGTCCTTGGGGAAGTGCGCGGGCACCCAGTCGACGATCACGCCGATGCCGTGCAGGTGCAGGGTGTCGACCAGGTACCGGAAGTCGTCCGGGCTGCCGAGCCGGGCGGTCGGCGCGTAGAAGCCGGACACCTGGTAGCCCCAGGAGCCGCCGAACGGGTGCTCCATCACCGGCATGAACTCGACGTGGGTGAAGCCCAGTTCCTTCAGGTAGCCGGGCAGCTCGGCGGCGATCTCGCGGTAGCCGGTCAGGTCCGGCCGCCAGGAGGCCAGGTGCAGCTCGTACACCGACATCGGCGCCCGGTGGTGCACGGTGTGCGCCCGCCGGGCCATCCACTCGCCGTCGCCCCACTCGTACCCGGAGGTGTGCACCACCGAGGCCGTGGCGGGCGGGCACTGGGTGGCGCGGGCCAGCGGGTCGGCCTTCTCCAGCACCCACCCCTGCCGGGTGCGGATCTGGTACTTGTAGGTGGCGCCGTCGCCGAGACCGGGCACGAACAGCTCCCAGATCCCGGAGGAGCCGAGCGAGCGCATCGGGTGGCCGGTGCCGTCCCAGTGGTTGAAGTCGCCGATCAGCCGGACCCCGACGGCGTTCGGCGCCCAGACCGCGAACGCCGTGCCGAGCACCCCGTCGACCTCGCGCACGTGCGAGCCGAGCGCCCGCCACAGCTGCTCGTGCCGGCCCTCGGCGATCAGGTGCAGGTCCAGCTCGCCCAGGGTCGGCGCGGTCCGGTAGCCGTCCTCCTGTTCGAGCAGCTCGCCGCCGGGGTAGCCGACCCGCAGCCGGTACCGGGGGAACTCCTCGCCCGCCAGCAGGCCGGTGAACAGGCCGGACCGCTGGTGCGTCAGTTCGGCCGGGCCGTGCTCGGTGTCGATCAGCACCCGCTCCGCGAACGGCCGCAGCACCCGGATCGCGGTGCCGCCCTGGGTGGGGTGGGCGCCGAGCAGGGCGTGCGGGTCGTGGTGGCCGCCGGAGACCAGCCGGTCGACCTCGGCCGGGGGCAGCGGCGCCTCCGGCAGCCGCAGCACGGCGTCCGGCCGCGGCTGCGGGAGCAGCGGCGCGCCGGCCCCGGGCCGGTCCTGGGCGTCCGGGCCGTCGGACGGCTCGGCCCGCCGGGGCGCCCCGGCCGCCCGCGACCGGCCCGCCCGGGCTGGGGTGCCCCGCTCGGGCAGGAAGGTGGCGGGCACGGCGGGGGTGGTGCGGTCCGGCTTCGGGCCGAGCGGGGTCACGACGGG
>NZ_JAIZ01000361.1:10599-16142 GCF_000710465.2 Kitasatospora sp. MBT63
ACGACGGGGTCCTCCTGCGGCGGTGGTTGTGCGGGGGTCAGACGGTGAGGGCCAGGCGGTTGATGGCGGCCAGCGGGATGGGCAGCCAGCTGGGCCGGTGGCGGGCCTCGTACACGACCTCGTAGACCGCCTTGTCGATCTCCAGGGCGCGCATCAGCTCCGGTGCGGCCGCGGGGTCGGCGCCGCCGCCCGCGGTGTAGCCGGCGCAGTACGCGGCCCGGTTGCGGGCCGCCCAGGCGGCGGCCAGGTGGGCGAGCTGCGGGTCGGTGCCGGGGGAGCCGGCCAGCAGGTGGGCGGCGGCGTAGTCGAAGGAGCGGAGCATCGCCGCGACGTCGCGCAGCGCGGGCTGCGGCAGCCTCCGTTCGGCCAGCGGCTTGGCGGGCTCGCCCTCGAAGTCCAGCAGCACCCAGCCGTGCGGGGTGCGCATCGCCTGGCCGAGGTGCAGGTCGCCGTGGATCCGCTGGACCTGCAGGCCGTCCAGGTGGTCCGCGGTGAGCTGCTGGAAGGCGCCGCGCAGCGCCGAGCGGTAGCGCAGCAGCCCGGGGACGGTGGCGACCGCGCTGTCCAGCCGGTCGGCCATCGCGCCGGCCAGCCGGGCGATCCGCTCCCGGTCGAGCCGGTCGACCGGCATCGACCGGGCCAGCACCCGGTGCACCTCGGCGGTGGCCCGGCCGAGCCGGTGCGCCTCGATGGCGAAGTTGCCGGGGGAGGGGTCGCCCTTGAGCCGGGCGACCTGGTCGAGGGCGAGCTCCCAGCCGTCCTCGGCGTCCGGCAGGTAGCGCTGGAGCAGGCCGAGAGTGGCCGGTTCCGATCGCTCCAGCCGGCTCTCGAACCACGCGGCGACCCGCGGGATCCGGGTGGAGCCGGCCCGGGAGAGGGCCAGTGAGAGTTCGAGGTCCGGGTTGGTGCCCGGGCTGATCCGGCGGAACAGCTTGAGGATGAAGGCGGTGCCGTAGATCACCGAGCTGTTGGACTGCTCGGCGGTGGAGGCCCGGCCGGGCAGGTTGCCGGGCAGCCCGGGCCCCGGGGTGCGGCGGAAGGACAGCGGGCCGAACCGGTCGCCGGTGGCCAGGTGCTCCAGCAGCCGCCCCGTCAGCTCCGGGTCGTGCACCGCGTCGTACAGCATGGCGCCGTCGTAGGTGGTGCCCTCCAGCCGGCCGAGGACGGCGCCGGGCGGGATGCCGCCCGGCTCGTTCGAGCGGATTCCGAGCAGGAGCTGGTAGATGTCGCCCTGGGCGGCCGGCCCGGTGCCCTGCTCGACCCGCAGCAGCAGGTGCAGCAGGGCGGGGTCGCCGACCTGCAGGGGCGTGCCGACCACCGGGGTGAGCCCGGTGATGGCCCGGCCCTTGCCGGCGTACCAGCGCTGGGTGGGGAGCCAGGCGGCGATCAGCGGCAGCGCTGCGTGGACCAGCTCGCTGACCCCCGCAGCAGTTCTCCGGGCCCCGGATCCGCGCGTGCTGACGGCCCCGGGGGCGCCGTCGGGCGTGTCGCGGTGCACTTGGGCTTGAGAACGGGAGGTTTCGGACATGACTCCCTTTCCCCGGAAGCGGGCGGACTGCCCGACGGGTCCTGGCCGGGTCCGTCAGTCTTCCGGATTTCGGCGGCGCGGCGGCGACGGCACGCGAGCGGGGCTCGGGTGTCACGCCATAGTGTGGGTGGCCGTTGGGCTGTTCTCCGTACGCGGTGGTGCAGAGGCCTCCGGGGGCGCGGGGTGCTGCTCTCGCGCCCCCGGAGGGTTCGGTGCTGTGGGGCCTGGTGGATCGTTACTTCGGCGCCGCGAGCTACTTGGCGCCGGGCTTGCGCAGCTGGAACCAGTAGAAGCCGTGCCCGGCCAGGGTGAGCAGGTACGGCCACTCGCCGATGGACGGGAAGCGCACGCCGCCGATCAGCTCGACCGGGTACCGCCCGCCGTACCGCCGCAGGTCCAGTTCGGTCGGCTGTGCGAAACGCGAGAAGTTGTTCACGCACATGACCAGGTCTCCCTCGTACTCGCGCACGAAGGCCAGCACTGCGGGGTTGCTGGAGGGCAGCTCGGTGTAGCTGCCGAGGCCGAACGCAGGATTGAGCTTGCGGATCTCGATCATGCGACGCGTCCAGTGCAGCAGTGAGCTCGAACTGCTTTGCTGCGCTTCGACGTTGGTCACCTGATAGCCGTACACCGGGTCCATGATGGGCGGCAGACTGAGCCTGCCCGGGTCGGCGGAGGAGAAACCCGCGTTGCGGTCCGGCGTCCACTGCATCGGGGTCCGGACACCGTCCCGGTCGCCGAGCCAGATGTTGTCGCCCATGCCGATCTCGTCGCCGTAGTAGAGCACCGGGGAGCCGGGCAGCGAGAGCAGCAGGGCGGTGAAGAGCTCGATCTGGTTGCGGTCGTTCTCCAGCAGCGGGGCGAGCCGCCGGCGGATGCCCACGTTGGCCCGCATCCGCGGGTCCTTCGCGTACTCCGCGTACATGTAGTCGCGCTCCTCGTCGGTGACCATCTCCAGGGTCAGCTCGTCGTGGTTGCGCAGGAAGATGCCCCACTGGCAGCCGGACGGGATGTCCGGGGTCTTGGCGAGGATCTCGGAGACCGGGTAGCGGGACTCCCGGCGCACGGCCATGAAGATCCGCGGCATCACCGGGAAGTGGAACGCCATGTGGCACTCGTCGCCGCCGGAGGCGAAGTCGCCGAAGTAGTCGACCACGTCCTCCGGCCACTGGTTGGCCTCGGCCAGCAGCACCGTGTCCGGGTAGTCCGCGTCGATCTCCTTGCGCAGCCGGCGCAGGAACTCGTGGGTCTCCGGGAGGTTCTCGCAGTTGGTGCCCTCGCGGGCGTACAGGTACGGCACCGCGTCCAGCCGGAAGCCGTCGATCCCCAGGTCCAGCCAGAACCGCAGGGCCGCGATCACCTCCTCCTCGACCCGCGGGTTGTCGTAGTTCAGGTCCGGCTGGTGGGAGAAGAACCGGTGCCAGAAGTACTGCTTGCGGACCGGGTCGTAGGTCCAGTTGGAGGTCTCGGTGTCGACGAAGATGATCCGGGCGTCCGGGAACTGCTTGTCGTCGTCGGCCCACATGTAGAAGTCGCCGTACGGGCCGTCGGGGTCGTTGCGCGAGGCCTGGAACCAGGGGTGCTGGTCGCTGGTGTGGTTGACCACGAAGTCGATGATCACCCGCATCCCGCGCAGGTGGGCGGCGTCCACGAACTCGACGAAGTCGGCGAGGTCGCCGAACTCGGGCAGCACCGACTTGTAGTCCGCCACGTCGTAGCCGCCGTCGCGCAGCGGGGAGGCGAAGAACGGCGGCAGCCAGAGGCAGTCCACGCCCAGCCACTGCAGGTAGTCCAGCTTCTCGGTGAGCCCCTTGAGGTCACCGACCCCGTCGCCGTTGCTGTCCTGGAAGGAGCGCACCAGGACCTCGTAGAAGACCGCGCGTTTGAACCAGTCGGGGTCCCGGTCCTTGCTCGGCGTCTCGGCGAAGGTGTCGGGGACGGGCTCGTTGACTGTCACTGAGGATGCCTCCGAACGGTGAGGAGGTGGGCCGGCCCGGCGGACGGGTCGAGCCGGACGTAGTTGTGCCGGGCCCAGGTGTAGGTGGCACCGGTGAGCTCGTCGTGCACGGTGATCGGGTGGTCGCCGTCGAGGGTGACGGTCGCCTCCTGGGCCTGCCTCGGGTCCAGGTTGACCACCGTGATCACGTGGTCCTCGATGCCGTCCTCGGTGGTCGCCGACTTGGAGTAGGCGATGACCTGGTCGTTGTCGGTCGGGTGGAAGCGCAGGTTGCGCAGCTGCTGGAGGGCGGGGTGCCGGCGGCGCAGCCGGTTCAGCGCGGTCAGCAGCGGGGCGAGGGTGTCCTGGCGGGTCCAGTCGCGCGGGCGCAGCTCGTACTTCTCCGAGTGCAGGTACTCCTCCGAGCCCGGGTGGGCCGGCTCGTTCTCGAAGTGCTCGTAGCCGGCGTAGACGCCGTAGCTCGGGGCCAGGGTGGCGGCCAGCACGGCCCGGACGGCGAAGGCGGCGCGGCCGCCGTGCTGGAGGTACTCGGGCAGGATGTCCGGGGTGTTGGCGAAGAAGTTCGGCCGCATGTAGGCGGCCGCGTCACCGCTGAGCTCGGTGAGGTACTCGGTGAGCTCCTGCTTGGTGTTGCGCCAGGTGAAGTAGGTGTAGGACTGGTGGAAGCCGATCTTGCCGAGGGTGTGCATCATCGCCGGGCGGGTGAAGGCCTCGGCGAGGAAGACCACGTCGGGGTCGGTGCGGGCGATGTCGGCGAGCACCTTCTCCCAGAAGCTCACCGGCTTGGTGTGCGGGTTGTCGACCCGGAAGATCCGCACCCCGTGTGCCATCCAGAACCTCAGGACCCGCAGGGTCTCCTTGACGATCCCGTCGAAGTCCTGGTCGAAGTTGACCGGATAGATGTCCTGGTACTTCTTGGGCGGGTTCTCGGCGTACGCGATGGTGCCGTCGGCGCGGTGGGTGAACCACTCCGGGTGCTTGTTCACCCACGGGTGGTCCGGGGAGCACTGCAGCGCGAAGTCGAGCGCCACCTCCAGGTCCAGCGCGGTGGCCTCGGCGACGAAGTGGTCGAAGTCCTCGATGGTGCCGAGGTCCGGGTGGACCGCGTCGTGGCCGCCCTCGGGGGAGCCGATCGCCCACGGCGAGCCGACGTCCCACCGGCCGGCCGTCAGGGTGTTGTCCGGCCCCTTGCGGAACGCCCGGCCGATCGGGTGGACCGGCGGCAGGTAGACCACGTCGAAGCCCATCGCGGCGACCGCGGGCAGCCGCTCGGCGGCGGTCCGCAGCGTCCCCGACACCGGTGGGGTGGCACCCGAGGCGTCCACCACGGCCCCCTCGGAGCGCGGGAAGAACTCGTACCAGCCGCCGAACAGCGCGCGCTGCCGGTCCACCTGCAGCGGCAGCGGCCGCGAGGCGCTGACCAGCTCGCGCAGCGGGTACCGGGCGAGCAGGGCCGTCACCTCCGGGGCGAGCGCGGCGGCGTAGCGGCTGAGGGTCGGCAGCCCGGTGTCGCGCAGCGCGTCCACGGCGGCCAGCACGTGGGCCCGGCCGTCCTTCTTCGGCACCCCGGCGGCGGCCCGCTCCAGCAGCAGCGCGCCCTCCTCCAGGACCAGCGCGGTGTCGATCCCGGCGGGCAGCTTCACCGCGGCGTGCCGGCGCCAGGTGGCGACCGGGTCGCTCCACGCCTCCACCAGATACGACCAGCGGCCGGGGGCGGTCGGGGTGACCTGCGCGCCCCAGCGGTCGGTGCCCTCGGCCAGCTCGCGCATCGGCGTCCAGGGGCCGCTGCGGCCGCGCGGGTCGCGCAGCACCACGTTGGCGCTGACCGCGTCGTGCCCTTCCCGGAAGACGGTGGCGGTGACCGTGAAGGCCTCCCCGACCACGGCCTTGGCCGGGCGGCGCCCGGCGTCGACTAGGGGGCTGACGTCCAGGACGGGGATGCGGCCGATCACGGTGTCGCTCTCTGTCGTCTTGCGGGCGGTGGACTTGCGGGCGGCGCTCTTCGCGGGGGCCGGCCGGCGCGCGGCGCCCGCGGCGCCGCCGCTGCCCGCGCCCGCG
>NZ_JAIZ01000362.1:0-7714 GCF_000710465.2 Kitasatospora sp. MBT63
CGGGGAGGCCGGCGGCGCGCTGCGGGAGGTGCCGCGGCGTACACGCATGGGTGGCTGCCTTTCGGGGTGGCGGTGGGTGGGCGGGCTCAGGCGGCGCGGTCGAGTCCGGTGGCGCGCAGGTCCTCGACGGCGAGTTCGCCGGCCTCCCGGTAGGCGGCGCGTTCCTGGGCGCTCGGGGAGAGGGCGACGAACGCGGAGGTGAGGAAGAGGAAGGAGCCGAGGCCGACCGCGAGCGGGAAGATGAACTGCATCGGGGTGGCGCCGTCCAGACCCGTGCGGGCGGGGTCCAGGTGGACGTGGACCGCGGCCATGCCGGTGTAGTGCATGCTGCTGACCGCGAGTCCCATCACCAGCGCGGCGCCGCCGGCGGCGAGCAGGGTGCGGATGGTGAGGGTGGCCCAGAGCGCGGCGGTGGCGGCGCCGATCGCGATCACGACGGACAGCGCGACGGTCCCGGGCGCGTAGGAGAGGGTGCCGTGCAGGCGGACGGCGGCCATGCCGAGGTAGTGCATGGCGCTCACGCCGACGCCGGTGACGGTGCCGCCGGCCAGCAGGGCGCGGCCGCGGTGGCGGCCGCGGCCGACCACGAGGACGCCGAGGCCCACCACCAGGACGGCGACCAGCAGGCTGAGCAGGGTGAGCGGCACGTTGTAGCGCAGTTCGGTGCCGTCCACGGTGAATCCGAACATGGCGACGAAGTGCATCGTCCAGATCCCGGTGCCGATCGCCGCGGCCGCGGTGAGCAGCCAGTTCCGCCGCGAGGGGCCGGTGGCGGCGAGCGCCCGCAGGGTGCAGCGCAGGCCGAGCGCGGCGCCGGTGCAGGCCATCAGGTAGGAGAGGGTCGGGGTGAGCCAGCCGACGCTCAGGTGGTCGATCGTTCCCATCGGGGCCTCCGCACGTCGGGTCATATGCCCGGCGCATGTGCGCTTTCGTTCTCGGATGCGCTGGACGCTACCGAGCGTTGAAAGATGCTCACCCGAACATGCGAAAAGCCGCCCGTGCCAAGGGTCGGCTGTGCTCGAATGGTGCCCCCCTGTGGGCGGCGCGCGGGCCCCGCCGTTGTGCGCCCCCGCGTGCGACGGCCGCGCGGAACGACCGAGGGCGCACGGACGTCACGCCCGTACGCCCCGCCCCCGTCATCCCTTCCTGGTCAGGCCTATCCGCACCGGGCCGTCGACCTCCAGCGTGATCCCGTGCGTCAGCCGCACCTCGGTGTCGACCGCCGAGACCTCGAACTCCCGCAGCAGCACCGCCAGTCCGAGCACCGACTCGAGCATCGAGAAGTGCTGGCCGATGCAGGCCCGCGGACCGCCGCCGAACGGGAACCACGCGTAGCGGTGCCTGCGCGCCTCCCGTTCGGGGGTGAAACGCTCCGGGTCGAAGCGCTCCGGGTCCTCCCAGTGGTCCGGGTGTCGCTGCGTCACGTACGGGGCGACCAGCACGTCCGCACCGGCCGGGATCTCCACGCCGTCCACCACGCAGGCCGCGGCCGCGCGCCGGCCGATGACCGGGGCCGCCGGGTAGAGCCGCATCGCCTCCTTGAGCACCCGGGTCAGGTACGGCAGGGACGCCAGGTCCTCGGCGGTGGGCGGGCGGCCGCCGGCGAGCACCGCCCGGGCCTCGGCCCCGGCCCGCTCCTGCTGCTCGGGGTGGCGGCCCAGCAGGTGCAGAGCGAAGGTGAGCGAGGTGGCGGTGGTCTCGTGGCCGGCCAGCAGGAAGATCAGCACCTGCTCGCGCAGTTCGGTGGCGTCCAGCGCCTCGCCGCCCTCGCCGCGCGCCTCGGCCAGCAGCCCGAGCAGGTCGTCCGAGCTGCGCCCGGCCCGGCGGGCGATGATGTCGTCGCAGACCCGGTGGAGCGCCGCCTCGGCGGCCGCCGCCTCCCGGTTGCCCGGGGTCGGCCAGCTGCGGGGGGTGCGCAGCGGGGACAGCGCCCGCCCGCGCACGTAGCGGCCGAGGACGGGGAAGGCCGTGCGCACCACGTCGATGGCGGCCTCCACGTCGGCGCCGAACAGGATCCGGGCGACCGTGCGCAGCGCGAACCTGGACATCTCGTCGGCCGCGTCGACCACCCCGCGCAGCGTCCGCTCCCAGCGTTCGGCCAGCGCGGCGGACTCGGCGGCGACCGCCTGCGCGTAGCCGTCCACCCGGCGCCGGGTGAACAGCGGCTGGACCAGCCGCCGCTGGCGCAGGTAGTCGGCGTCCTGCGAGGTGAGCAGCCCGTTGCCGAAGGTCTGCCGGATCTCCTCGTAGAAGACGTTCTCCTTGCGGAAGTTGGCGGCCTGGGTGGCCAGCACCTGCTGGGCGCCCTCCGGGGAGCAGACCAGGTAGAACTCGGCCCGCAGCCCGGGCGGTCCGGCCGAGAACCGGACCACGTCACCGTGGTCGCGCCGGGCGTCGAGGTATGCCCGCAACGGGTCCTGCTTGAGGTCGAGCATCGAGCCGAGGAGCGGGAGACCGGGCGGGCCGGGAGCGCGGGTGGCCGGCATGACACCTCCGAGCTGGAACGGATGTACGTATCCGCACCACGCTAACTGACGGTTCATCACCGCAGAAGAGCGCGCCCGGCGCCCGCCGGCCCGCCCGGTCACTCGAACTCGGTACCGCCCTTGCGGGTCAGGTACGCGCCGCTGACCACCTTGGCGATGGCCCGGCCGCCGAGCAGCGGACTGTGCCGCTCGGTGACGGGACGGACCACCACGCCCTCGCGCAGGTGCAGGTCCCGCCCGGAGACGGTCTCCCGGCCGTCGGCCAGCGCCAGCACCCGGTCGGCGTCGAACGGGCCACTCCAAAGCCGGGGCACCAGCGGCAGTTCTCCGTCCAGCAGTTCGGCGGAGTCCAGCCAGCGCAGCCGCCCGTCGACGACCGCCGAGACGTCGAACACCGCGTAGCCGGGCAGCTCGCCGCCGCCGACCGCGCCGTACGCCAGGTCCTGCACCCCGGCGCCGAACACCTCGCCGAAGACGCCCACCCGGTCGGCGCCGAGCCGCTCGGCCAGCCGGGCCGCCGCCTCGGGGACGCCGTGCGCGCGCACCGCCCGCCAGTAGAGGTTGCGCCCGTCCTCCTTGAGCGCCAGGGACTGGGCGCCGATGCCCTTGGAGGACACCTGCACCTCGCAGCTGCCGGCGTGGAAGGTGAGCAGGCAGCAGGTGCCGTGCAGCTTCTCGGTCACCACCACCGGCTCGCCGGGCTCGAAGACGCCGGGGAAGCGCTTGAGGTTCTCGATGTCCACCCAGGGCAGCAGCTCCGGGGCCGGCTCCACGTCGCCGCTCATCGAGGACGGGACCGGCGGCACCCACTTGACGATGCCGAGCAGCTCGGCGAAGTCCGCGCCGGAGTCGAGGGCCTGCACCAGGTCGTCCTCGCCGACCGCGCGCGGGCGGCAGACGATGCCCTGGGAGAGTTCGCCGCGCAGCCGTACGGCCCGGACCCGGTCGGCCCGGCTGCCGGCCAGCCGGCCGGTCAGGCCGAGCTCCTCGATCAGCGCGGGCGGCAGCACCGCCTGCTCCGGGATGTACACCGCGAGGTCCCCGCTGCGGAAGGCGCCCTTGGCGACCACCGCGCGGTAGAGCCCGACCTGGGCCAGCTCGAGGGCGTCCGCGTTGGGGTGCTCATGGATCGTCAGCCGTTCGGCGGTGACGCGCAGTGTCGACATTCCGGGTACTCCTCCCCGTCCGGGCGCGGCCCTCGGCCGCGCCGTGCGGACACTCTCGCGGGCGGGCCACCACGGTGGCCAGGGATTTTCGGCTTGCGCTATCGCACATGCGATCATCCGGGCGCGGTGGTCCTGGCCTGTGCGATGAAACAGAGGATTTTCCGGTGGTATTTGCGACAGTATGATCAGCGTTGCCGCCATACCCCCGCGCCGTACCCCCGGCGCGGCAGAAGGGGAAATCCCATGAGCTCCATCAGACTCCGCGCCGCGCTCGCCGCCGCCTCCGTGCTCGCCCTCGCCGCCGGCCTCACCGCCTGCGGCAGCGACGCCGCCACCCCGGCCGCGACCGCGTCGGCGCCGGCCGGCAGCTCCACCGCCTCCGCCGCCGCCCCCAAGGCGACCGGCGCGCTGACGGTGTTCGCCGCCGCCTCGCTCAAGGAGTCCTTCACCGAGCTCGGCAAGAAGTTCGAGGCCGCCAACCCCGGCGCCAAGGTGACCTTCAACTTCGGCGGCAGCTCCGCCCTCGCCCAGAGCATCAACTCCGGCGCCCCGGCCGACGTGTTCGCCGCCGCGAGCCCGGCCACCATGAAGACCGTCACCGACGCCAAGGGAGCCGAGAGCCCCAAGGTCTTCGTCCGCAACACGCTGGCCATCGCGGTCCCCAAGGGCAACCCCAAGCACATCGCCGGCCTGGCGGACCTCACCGGCGTCAAGGTCGCACTGTGCGCCAAGGAGGTGCCCTGCGGCTCGGCGGCCGTCACCGCGCTCGCCGCGGGCAGCGTCAACCTGACCCCGGTCACCCTGGAGCAGGACGTCAAGGGCGCCCTCACCAAGGTCGAGCTGGGCGAGGTGGACGCCTCCCTCGTGTACAAGACCGATGTGAAGGCCGATGCTGCGAAGATCGACGGCGTGGACTTCCCCGAGGCCGCCAAGGCCGTGAACGACTACCCGATCGCCGCACTCACCAAGGCCCCCAACGCCTCGGCCGCCGCAGCCTTCGTCGCCTACATCCAGTCCGCCGAGGCCACCCAGGTCCTGACCGCGGCCGGCTTCCAGACCCCGTGACCCTGTCCGGACCCCTGCGCAAGGCAGCACCGAGCACCGGCGGAGCGCCGGCGGCCACCCGCCGCCGGCGCTCCCGCCGCATCCCCTACCCGCTGCTGCTGCCCGCGCTGCTCGGCCTGGTCTTCCTGGTCCTGCCGCTGGTGGGGCTGCTGGTCCGGGCGCCGTGGAGTTCGCTGCCCGAGCAGCTGACCAGCCCCGAGGTGTGGCAGGCGCTGCGGCTGTCGCTGATCTGCGCCACCTCGGCGACCGTGGTGTCGTTGGTGCTCGGGGTGCCGCTGGCCTGGCTGCTGGCCCGTACCGAGATCCCCGGCCGCCGGGTGATCCGCGCCCTGGTGACCCTGCCGCTGGTGCTGCCGCCGGTGGTCGGCGGTGTGGCCCTGCTGCTGGTGCTCGGCCGCAACGGCATCGTCGGCCGGTGGCTCGACTCGGCCTTCGGCATCACGCTGCCGTTCACCACGGCCGGCGTGGTGGTCGCCGAGGCCTTCGTCGCGATGCCGTTCCTGGTGATCAGCGTGGAGGGCGCGCTGCGGGCCGCCGATCCCCGGTACGAGGAGGCGGCCGCCACGTTGGGCGCCTCCCGGCTGACCGCGTTCCGCCGGGTCACGCTGCCGCTGATCGCCCCCGGCATCGGCGCCGGCGCCGTACTGGCCTGGTCCCGGGCGCTCGGCGAGTTCGGCGCCACCATCACCTTCGCCGGCAACTTCCCCGGCCGGACCCAGACCATGCCGCTGGCCGTCTACCTCGCCATGGAGCGCGACCCGGAGGCCGCCATCGCGCTCAGCCTGGTCCTGCTCGCGGTGTCCGTCGCCGTCCTCGCCGGGCTGCGCGAGCGCTGGCTGTCGACCACGTGAACCGGCCCCCGGCCCCCTCCCCCAGGAGCCCGCACCCATGACGCCGACCGCGCCCGACGCCCGCCCCGCGCTCGACGCCCTGCTGCGGGTCGAACGCACCGCCTTCCGGCTCGACCTGGCACTGACCGCCGCCCCCGGCGAGACGGTCGCCCTGCTCGGCCCGAACGGCGCCGGCAAGTCCACCGCGCTGCGCGCCCTGGCCGGGCTGCTGCCGCTGGGTTCCGGTCACCTCCGGCTGGACGGCGTCACCCTCGAGGAGCCGGCCACCGGGCTGCACACCCCCGCGGAGGAACGCCCGGTCGGTGTGGTGTTCCAGGACTACCTGCTCTTCCCGCACCTCAGTGCACTCGACAACGTCGCCTTCGGGCTGCGCTGCCAGGGCCTGCGCAAGGCGGCCGCCCGGGCCGCCGCGCTGCCCTGGCTGGAGCGGATGGGCCTGGCCGAGCACAGCGCCGCCAAGCCCGGCCGGCTCTCCGGTGGCCAGGCCCAGCGGGTCGCGCTCGGCCGCGCGCTGGCGGTCCGCCCCCGGCTGCTGCTGCTCGACGAGCCGCTGGCCGCGCTGGACGCCCGCACCCGGCTCGACGTCCGCTCCCAGCTGCGGCGCCACCTGGCGGAGTTCGAGGCGGTGGCGGTGCTGGTGACCCACGACCCGCTGGACGCGATGGTGCTGGCGGACCGGCTGGTGGTGATCGAGGACGGCCGGCAGGTGCAGTCCGGCACCCCCGCCGAGATCGCCCGCCACCCGCGCACCGACTACATCGCCCGGCTGGTCGGCCTCAACCTCTACCGCGGCACCGCCGCGGGCCACACCGTCTCCCTGCCCGACGGCGGCCCGGAACTGGTCACCACCGAGGAGCTCACCGGCGCGGCCTTCGTCGCCTTCCCGCCCGCCGCGGTCACCCTGCACCGGGAGCGGCCCGACTCCAGCGCCCGCAACGTCTGGCCCGCCACCGTGGACGGTCTCGACCTGCACGGCGACCAGGTCCGGGTCGACCTCTCGGGCGCCCTGCCGATGGCCGCCGACCTCACCCCGGCGGCGGTCGCCGAACTCGACCTCGCCCCGGGCTCCTCGGTCTGGGCCGCCGTCAAGGCCGCCCAGACCCGCGCCTACCCGGCCTGATCCCCGTCCGGGCCGCCGTACGGGGCGTCCAGCACCGCCAGCAGGCCCGGGTGGACCAGTGCGCCCGGCAGCCGCGGGTGCGGGGCAAGGATCCGGGCGGACCGCAGCGCGGCCAGCGCGGGCGCGGGATCGTACGGGATCCGGCCGCGCAGCCGATCGGCCGACAGCGCCGGGGCGTACCGCAGTTGCCCGAGCACGGCGAGGGCCGCCGGGTCGCCCGCCACCCGCTCCTCGGCCGCGCCGAGCAGCTGCCGGTAGGTGGCGATGGTCGCGCTCCGGTGCCTGGCGGTCTCCGTCACGGCACGGGCGAACAGCTCGCCCCAGCGGGCCCAGTCGCCGTCCGCCGCCGCGACGATCGCCTCGTCCTGCGCCGCGTGGTGGACCTGCGCCCAGCCGTCCAGGTCGAGCAGCAGACCGGGCAGCAGGCCGGTGCCCACCAGGTCGCACTGGGCGATCAGCCGGGCGATCCGGCCGTTGCCGTCGGGGAACGGGTGAACGGTGAACAGCCGCAGCATCCCGAACGCGGCGGCGTCCAGCGCCGGGGAGGCGCCGGCGACCGCCCACCGGTACCAGCGTTCCAGCTGACCGTGCAGCGCCCGGCCGGGCGCCACCGCGATCACGAACCGGCTCCCGTCCGGCCAGGTGACCCGGGCGGTGGTGCGCCGGAACCCGCCCGGACCGGGGATGTCCGGGTCGGCCGCCACCAGCAGGCGGTGCAGCTCGGCGAGCGCGTCCGGGGTGAAGCACGGCCGACGCCCGGGCCGCTCCAGCAACTCGGCACGGACCGAGCCGACCGCCAACAGGCCTGCCGCGACGCGCTGTTCGGCGGCCGCGGCGAGCTGCTCGGCCAGCCGGGCCGGGTCGGTGCCGGCCACCAGGGCGTGGTGCAGCCGCGCCCGCGGCCGCGGGCGGTGGAACAGGTCCGGGTCACCGAGGTACCCGGCGGCGGCCCGCAACTCGGCCAGCGCGGCCAGCGCCTGCTCGCGCGCCGCGGCGGGCACGGCCTCGGCGCCCGGGGGCGGGCCG
>NZ_JAIZ01000362.1:7822-8606 GCF_000710465.2 Kitasatospora sp. MBT63
AGGTCATCAGCACGCGTGGTCGGTGACCACACCGGTCGGCGCGGTCACGTTGATGTAGTCGACGTGCTGCTGGCCCGTGAAGTCGTAGGTGGTGATCTGGTACACGTTGGTCTGGATCTCGACGAACACCCCCAGGCTCTGGCCCGGGTTGAGCGTGGCGTCCAGGCTGTGCGTCCGGGTCACCGAGGTGTTGACCTCGGCGCCGAGCGAGGC
Source organism: Kitasatospora sp. MBT63 (assembly GCF_000710465.2). Classification (GTDB taxonomy): domain Bacteria; phylum Actinomycetota; class Actinomycetes; order Streptomycetales; family Streptomycetaceae; genus Kitasatospora. Next base: position 8,036 of record NZ_JAIZ01000362.1, read on the forward strand.
CTTCAGCGCGGTGAGCGCCTCCGAGGAGATGCTGGCCGTGATCTTGAACGAGGTGTTGTACTGCACCGTCGTGGACAGCCGCTCGGGGATGGTGTTGGTGTTGCGCCGGCAGAACTCCTGCTCCTCCCAGGTCTGGCCCTTGCTGTAGACGACCGCCGTCGCCCCGCTGCCGCCGCCGCCCCCGGGGAAGATGACGCCGGGGCCGGGGCCGGGGCCCTCGGGCTGCGGGTGGCCGATGACCACGATCGTGTCATTCGGGTCGTTGTTGTCCCACGGGTCGCAGGACGTGTAGCAGTCGCTGGCGAAGGCCGCCTGCGGCAGGGCGATCGCCGGGACGGCGGTGAGCACGGTGACCCCGAGGGCGACGGCGCCGAAGGCCTTCCTGAGCTGCATGGGTGACTCCACGGTAGAGGTGCGAGGGTGCGGGGGTCGCGGCCCGGGGGCCGCCCCGCCGCGGACGAGTCTCGCCGCGGCTCCGCTCCCCCGACATCCGTAGACCTACGCAACCGGACTACCGAACTCCGGGCCGTACCCGCCGACGTGAACGCCCGACGGAACGTCGCAGCGCTGC
>NZ_JAIZ01000363.1 GCF_000710465.2 Kitasatospora sp. MBT63
CGGGGGGTGCGGCGGGCGCGGGGGCGGGGTCTGCGGGGCCGACCGCCGCCCCCGCTCCCCGGGCCGCGGCCTCGGAGAGCGGGGCGGTCATGGGTCAGACTCCTGACTACTTGACGGACTTCAGGCCGATGACGGCGTAGTCGAGCTGCCCGGACCACACCGGGTGGGCGAAGGCGCCGGCGATGTTGGAGCCGACCAGCAGCGGCTTCTTCTGCCAGGTCATCGGGACGGCGGGCGACTTGTCCATGATCTTGGCGTCCAGGGCGAGCCAGGCGGTGTTGGCCTTCTGGAGGTCGTCCAGGCCGGCGATCCGGTCCAGTTCGGCGATGGTCTCCGGGTCGTTGAAGCGGCTGTTGTTGCCGTTGTTGCCCTTGTCCTTGATGGACCGGCCGTCGAAGATCATCGGCAGGAAGGTCGCGGCGGACGGGTAGTCCGGGCACCAGCCGCTGAGCGACAGGCCGGGCTGCTTGTCCTTGTCGCCGGTGATGGAGTTGACGGCGGTCGGGTCGACGGTGGTGACGGTGACGTCGATGCCGACCCGCTTGAGCGCCGCCTGCACGGCCTCGGCCTGCGGCTTGCCGCCGGTGGAGGTGACCAGTTCGGTCTTCAGGCCGCCCGCGAAGCCGGCCTCGGCCATCAGCTGCTTGGCCTTGTCCGGGTCACCGGCCGGCTTGATCATGAAGTGGTCGATCGGCGCGCCGGCGGTCAGCACCGGCGGCAGGAAGGTGGTGGCGACGTCGTTGAACGCGGGGCCGCCGACCGCGGTGGCGTACGCCTCCTTGTCGACCGCGTACTGCAGCGCCAGGCGCAGCTTCTGGTTGTCGAAGGGGGGCTTGCTGGTGTTGGTCACCAACATCGCGGTGCAGCCGGAGTTCTCGCTGATCAGACGCTTCTTCAGGTCCGGGTTGGTGAGCACCTCGCCGACCTTCGCGGAGACCAGGTCGACGTAGGAGACCGCGTTCTTGTCGTCCCCCTGGTCGGCGATCAGCCGGTCGGCGATGCCGGCGCCCTTGAGGGTCTGCTCGACCACGATCCGGTCCGGGTACGCCTTGCGGACCGGGTCGGTCTTCTCGTCCCAGTTGGTGTTGCGGACCAGCACCATGCGCTTGCCCCGGTCGTACTCCTCGATCTTGTACGGGCCGGAGGAGACCGGGTGGTTGCTGTAGTTGGCGCCGGCCTCCTTGGCCTTGGGCACCGGCGCGAAGGTGGGCAGGGTGACGGTGTAGCCGAACTCGGCGACCGGGCGCTTGAGGTGGAAGACGATGGTCTTGGCGTCCGGGACCTCGATCGCCTGCTTGCCGAGGCGCTCGCCGGTCAGCGGGCCCTGGTAGCCGTCGGGCGCGTCCAGGTAGCGCACCGCGTAGTCGGGGCCGCCCGGCAGCTCGGGCGAGAAGGAGCGCTCGACGTTGTACTTGATGTCGTCGGCGACGATCGGGGTGCCGTCCTCGTACTTGAGGCCGTCCTTCAGGTGGAAGGTCCAGGTCTTGGCGCCGTCGCTCGGGGTGCCGAGGTCGGTGGCCAGGTCGGGCTCGATCTTCAGGCCCTCGGCGCCGGGGGCGGCCTTGAAGGTGGTGAGGGTGCGGTAGAGCATCCGGACGCCCACGTCCATCACCGGCATGGTCCAGTTGCGGGCCGGGTCGAGCTGGTCGAAGTCCTGGTTGGACAGGATGGTGAGGGTGCCGCCCTTGACCGGCGTCCCGCCGATGATGCCGTTGCCCTCGGTGGTGACGCCCGCCTGGTCGCCGGCGCCGCCGCCGCTGTCGGCGCTGCTGCCGCAGGCCGAGAGGCCGAGTGTGAGGGTTGCTGCGATGGTCGCCGCCAGGGCGACGTGGGTGCGCCTGTTCATGTCGAACTCCGAGATGGGGGGCCGAAGTTGAGGCCCGGTCCGCCCCGGGGCTGATCCGGGGCCCACACCGGAGGGGCGACCTGGGGTCTAGCCCCTCCGGGATGTGACCCGTAACATAGTAATGTGAAATTGCACTGGCAAGAGCTGATGCGGCCCGTTACCGAGCCGTGTCCTCCCGGGGCCCAACCCCCTTGCCGGTCCCGGCACTTCCGCCCCAGGTCAGAGGAGTCGCAGCAGTGACCGCCGAACCCGTACCCCACCTCAACACCGGCAGCCACGATCTGCCCGTCTCGCCCGCACTCGACGCCTTCATGGGCACCGCCTGGGCCCCCAGCCCGCTGCCCGCCGGCGCCCGGGTCCCCGGCCACGACGCCACCGGCCCGCGCCGCCGCCGGCTCGCCGCCGCCTTCCCCGGCGAGCGACTGCTCGTCCCCGCAGGGCAGTTGAAGGTCCGCAGCAACGACTGCGACTACCGCTTCCGCCCGCACAGCGCCTACGCCTGGCTCACCGGCCTGACCGGCGAGGACCAGGTCGGCCACGTCCTGGTGATCGAACCCGACGGCGAGAGCGTCCTGCACCTGCGCCCGCGCTCCCCGCGCGGCGGCGGCAGCCCGTACGGCTCGGAGTTCTACCGTGACCGCCGCTACGGCGAGTTCTGGGTCGGCCGGCGGCCCGACCTGGACGAGGCCGCCGCCCTCACCGGCATCCGCACCGCCCATCTCGACGACCTCGCCAAGCTGCTGACCGGTCCGCAGCCCGCCACCCGGGTACTGACCGGCGTCGACCCGGCCCTCGACGCCCTGACCGGCCGGTCCACCCCCGCGAACGGGCCCGAGGACGCCGCCCTCGCCACCACCCTCGCCGAACTGCGCCTGATCAAGGACGCCTGGGAGACCGGCCAGCTCCAGCACTCCGTCGACCTCACCACCACCGGCTTCGAGGACGTGGTCCGCGCCCTGCCCACCGCGCTGCGCCACGGCCGCGGCGAACGCTGGCTGGAGGGCACCTTCAACCTGCGCGCCCGCGCCGAGGGCAACGGCACCGGCTACGACACCATCGTCGCCTCCGGCGCGCACGCCTGCGTGCTGCACTGGATCCGCAACGACGGCGCCCTCGACCCCACCCGGCTGCTGCTCCTCGACGCCGGCGTGGAGACCGACACCCTCTACACCGCCGACATCACCCGCACCCTCCCGCTCTCCGGCACCTTCTCCCCCGTCCAGCGCCAGGTGTACGAACTGGTGCTGGCCGCCCAGGACGCCGCCATCGCCACGCTGCGGCCCGGCGCCAGCTTCCGGGACTTCCACCGGGCCGGCATGCGGGTGATCGCCGAGGGGCTGGCCGACTGGGGTGTCCTGCGGATCCCCGCCGAGCAGGCACTGCACGAGGACAGCGGCCTGTTCCGCCGCTACACCCTGTGCAGCAGCGGGCACATGCTCGGCCTCGACGTGCACGACTGCGCCAAGGCCAGGGCCGAGACCTACCTGGACGGCGTCCTGGAGGAGGGCATGGTGCTCACCGTCGAACCCGGCCTCTACCTCCAGCCCGACGACGAGACCCTGCCGCTGGAACTGCGCGGCCTCGGCGTCCGGATCGAGGACGACCTGGTGATCACCGCCGACGGCGCCCGGCTGATGTCCGGCGCCCTCCCGCGCACGGTCGACGCCATCGAGGAGTGGATGGGCACCCTGCTCGGCTGAGACCGCGTCCGCCCCGGGGCCGGCCGGGGCTCCCGGGACAGCGGTGCAAGGTGACGGCCCAACGGCGGGAGCGGAGAGAGGCCGGTCCGATCCGGGGCACCGCAACCGGTCTCCCCCCGCCCGCGTCCGGGCAGATGTGGGCGGGGGCCACGCCGCCGCCCGGCGGCGGCTGCCGGCCGGCAGCCGTCCGGCACCGACCCCGGGGGACAGCACGGATGAACACGGCCGACGACCACCCGCCCTCCTCCCCCCACC
>NZ_JAIZ01000364.1:0-4410 GCF_000710465.2 Kitasatospora sp. MBT63
CTCGGCCACCGGGGCCGGGGCGGCGGGGGCCGGGGCGGCCTCCGCGACGGGGGCGGCAGCGGCGGCCGGGGCGCCCGAGCCGTCGTCGATGATCGCCAGCTCGGCGCCCACCTCGACGGTCTCGTCCTCGCCGACCTTGATCGAGGCCAGGATGCCGGAGGCCGGCGCCGGGATCTCGGTGTCGACCTTGTCGGTCGACACCTCCAGCAGCGGCTCGTCCATCTCCACCCGCTCACCCTCGGCCTTCAGCCAGCGGGTGACGGTGCCCTCGGTCACGCTCTCGCCCAGTGCGGGCAGTGTTACTGAGACCGCCATGGTTTCAGCGACTCCTATCAAGTCTTGCGTACAGGAATGGGGGTGGCTGGGCGCGATCAGTCGTGCGCGTGCAGCGGCTTGCCGGCCAGCGCCAGGTGCGCCTCGCCGAGGGCCTCGGACTGGGTCGGGTGGGCGTGGATGAGCTGGGCCACCTCGGCCGGCAGAGCCTCCCAGTTGTAGATCAGCTGGGCTTCGCCGACCTGCTCGCCCATGCGGGCGCCGACCATGTGGACGCCGACCACGGCGCCGTCCTTGACCTGGACGAGCTTGATCTCGCCGGCGGTCTTCAGGATCTTGCTCTTGCCGTTGCCGGCCAGGTTGTACTTGAGCGTGACGACCTTGTCCTTGCCGTACAGCTCGACGGCCTTGGCCTCCGAGATGCCCACCGAGGCGACCTCGGGGTTGGAGTAGGTCACCCGCGGCACGCCGTCGTAGTCGATCGGCACGGCCTTGAGGCCGGCCAGGCGCTCGGCGACCAGGATGCCCTCGGCGAAGCCGACGTGGGCGAGCTGCAGGGTCGGGACGAGGTCGCCGACGGCCGAGATGGTCGGCACGTTGGTGCGCATGTACTCGTCGACCAGGACGTAGCCGCGGTCCATCGCGACGCCGTTCTCCTCGTAACCGAGGCCGGCCGAGACCGGGCCGCGGCCGATCGCGACGAGCAGCAGGTCGGCGTCGATCTGCTTGCCGTTCTCGGTCGAGACGCGGACCCCGTCGGCGGTGTACTCGACGCCGGAGAAGCGGGCCTTGAGCTCGAACTTGATGCCACGCTTGCGGAAGGCACGCTCCAGCAGCTTGGAGGAGTTCTCGTCCTCCAGCGGCACCAGGTGCGGCAGGGCCTCGACGATGGTGACGTCGACGCCGAAGGACTTCCAGACGGAGGCGAACTCGACACCGATCACGCCGCCGCCGAGGATGACGGCCGACTTCGGGATCCGGTCGAGCTTGAGGGCGTGGTCCGAGGAGATGACCCGGTCGCCGTCGATGTTCAGGCCGGGCAGCGACTTCGGCACCGAGCCGGTGGCGAGGACGATGTGGCGGCCCTCGATGCGCTGGCCGTTCACGTCCACCGAGGTCTGCGAGGAGAGCCTGCCCTCGCCGGTGATGTAGTTGACCTTGCGCGAGGCGACCAGGCCCTGCAGGCCCTTGTACAGGCCGCTGACCACGTCGTCCTTGTACTTGTGGACGCCGTTGATGTCGATGCCCTGGAAGGTGGCCAGAACGCCGAACTCGGCGGCTTCCTTGGTCTCGTCGGCGATCTCGGCCGCGTGCAGCAGGGCCTTGGTCGGGATGCAGCCGCGGTGCAGGCAGGTGCCGCCGAGCTCACCCTTCTCGATCAGGGTGACGCTCAGACCCAGCTGGGCGGCGCGGAGCGCCGCGGCGTAACCGCCGCTTCCGCCTCCGAGAATGACTACGTCGAAAACGGTGCTGGCGTCGTTCGCCACGTCACGTCCTCCATGCAAGGGGTGCGGTTCGCCGGGCCGGTCGCGGTCCGGTGGGTCGGAAGCCTTTGTAAGGCGCCCAGTCGTGCCGGAAATACATCTTTGCACTTGTTGAGCGCGGCTGACGTCGGGGGCTGCCCTGCCGGGGCCCATGAGGCCGTCGTCGGGCTGCCCGGTACCCGGTACGTGTGGTCATTGTCGCAGCTCAAAGGCGTGCCGCGGCAGGGGCGAAGGGCCCGGGTGGCCGCCCGGGGGAGCGGCTGGTTCCACGGTGCGGAACAAAGTTTCGCCGGAGGCGAACAGGCGCACCGATTGCGCAGCGGCGTTACCGGCTGGTAATGCCGCAGGGGCCCGGCGCCGGGTCGGCGCCGGGCCCCTGCCTGCCGGGCGTCAGGCGCCCGCGGTGTCCTCGGCGAAGCGGACCAGGGTGCGGATCGCGCTGCCGGTGCCGCCCTTGGGGGTGTAGCCGTACGGCGCGCCCTCGTGGAAGGCCGGGCCGGCGATGTCCAGGTGCGCCCAGTCGATGCCCTCGGCCACGAACTCCTTGAGGAACAGGCCGGCCACCAGGCCGCCGCCCATCCGCTCACCCATGTTCTGCAGGTCGGCGATGGTGGTCTCGACCATGGCCTTGCGCAGGTCGGCCGGGAGCGGCATCGGCCAGGACTGCTCGCCGACCGCCTCCGCGGTGTTGTGCAGGCGGGTGCGCAGCTCGTCGTCGTTGGCCATCACACCGAAGGTGCGGTTGCCCAGCGCGAGCACCATCGCCCCGGTCAGGGTGGCGACGTCGACGATCACGTCCGGGTTCTCCTCGCCGGCCCGCACGATCGCGTCGGCCAGCACCAGACGGCCCTCGGCGTCGGTGTTGAGCACCTCGACGGTCTTGCCGCCGTACATCCGCAGCACGTCGCCGGGGCGGGTGGCGGAACCGGACGGCATGTTCTCCGCCAGCGCCAGCCACGCGGTCACGTTGACCTGCAGGCCCAGGCGCTTGGCGGCGACCACGGCGGCGAACACGGCGGCGGCGCCGGACATGTCGCACTTCATGGTCTCGTTGTGGCCGGCCGGCTTCAGCGAGATGCCGCCCGAGTCGTAGGTGATGCCCTTGCCGACGAAGGCGAGGGTCGCCTTGGCCTTCGGGTGGGTGTAGGCGACCTTCACCAGCCGGGGCGGGTTGGCCGAACCGACGCCGACGCCGAGGATGCCGCCGAAGCCGCCCTTGGCCAGCGCCTTCTCGTCGAGCACCTCGACCTTGAGGCCGTGCTCCTTGCCGGCGGCCTGGGCGATGGCCGCGAAGGCCTTCGGGTGCAGGTCGTTCGGGGCGGTGTTGATCAGGTCGCGGGCGCGGTTGATCTCCTCGCCGATCGCGGTGGCGCGCTCGACGGCGGCCTTGGCGTCCTTGCTGCCCTTGCGGGCGGCCAGCACGACCAGCTCGCCGACCGGCTCCTTGGCGCTGCCCGCGCCCTTGTAGGTGCCGAAGCTGTACGAGCCGAGCAGGCCGCCCAGCGCGACGGCCTCGATCTCCTCGGCCGACTCGGCCGGCAGCAGCAGCGCGGCCTTCTTGATGCCGGCCAGGGTGCGCGCCGCGACACCGGCGGCCCGGCGCAGCGCGTCGGCGTCGTAGGCGCCCTCGGCGGCCTCGCCGAGGCCGACGGCCAGCACCAGCGGGGCCTTCAGACCCGCGGCGGCGGGGAGCTTGACCGCCTCACCCTCGGCGCCGGTCGCGCCCAGGGTGGTGAGGACCTCGGCCAGCTTGCCCTCGAACGCCTCGACGACGGCCTCGGCGCCGGAGGCGACGACCAGGCCCTTGGGGCCCTTGGCGACACCGATCACCAGGGCGTCCGCGCGCAGCGAGGCGGCGGAGGAGGTGCTCACAGACAGTGCAGTCACGTAAATGCGTCCTGTTCTTTCGCGGTCCACGGCCGGGTACGGCACCGGTGCCGTACCGGCATAACCCCGGCGTGTTCCGCGGGGAAACGGGCGCAGGGCTACGGTTGCTCCCCGCATGGTAGTCCGCATGCTGGGATCACGCCGCCCCCGGTACGGGGCCCGGCCGGTCGTCACGGTGAGTGACGAAGCCTGTCCGCAGCCGCTGATCCGGTGTCAGCTGAGCGGGCGTCGGCTTCCGGTCCGTCAGACCCCTTCCCCGCCGCAGCCGCCGCTATCCCTGATCCGGTACCTGTCAGATCCCGGCCCCCGGACGGCGGGGGCGCCTCAGAGCAGCGCCAACGCCACCAGCGCGCCGGTGGCCGCGGTCTCCGCCAGCGCCCCCAGCACGTCCCCGGTCACCCCGCCGAACCGCCGTACGCAGCGGCGCAGCAGCAGCAGCGCGCAGCCGAGCCCGACCGCCAGCGCCGCGGGGTAGCGCAGCGCCCACCAGCCCTCGGCCGTCCCCGCCAGCCCCAGCAGCAGCGCGCACCCGGCCGACACCGCGGCCGCCCCGGCCGGCGGGACGGTCCCGGCCACCATCGCGCCCAGCCCGCCGGGCCGGGCCGCCGGTACCGGCCGCAGACAGCCCCAGCCCAGCGCGCAGCGGGCCGTCACGGCCGCCGTCAGCACCGCGAGCGCACCCCGCCCGGCCGACCCGGCGAACGCCCCGGCCAGCGCCGCGACCTGAGCCAGCAGCACCAGCAGCAGCGTCAGCACCCCGAACGGG
>NZ_JAIZ01000364.1:4531-19731 GCF_000710465.2 Kitasatospora sp. MBT63
GCAGCGCGTCCTCGGCCGGCTTCCCGCTGCCCAGCCCGTCCGCGACGTCCGCCAGACCGTCCAGGTGCAGGCCCCGGGTCAGCGCCGCGAGCACCGCCACCGCGGCCACCGCCGCCAGCAGCCCGCCGGCCCGCAGGCCGACCAGCGCACCGGCGCCCGCCGCGAACCCGCCCAGCACCAGGCCGACCAGCGGTGCGGCGAGCATCGCCCGGCCCGCGGCCGTCCGGTCCCAGCGGTCCACCCGCACCCGCAGCACCGACAGCGTGCCGAACGCGAACCGCAGTCCGTCCAGGGCCACTAGGACACCTCCGCGGCCCGGCCCGCCGGGCGGCAACCACCGTGCACCGCGGACTACCCCCGGCCCAGCAGCTCCGCCGCGGAGGGCAGCTTCGCCGGCGGCCGCGGCTCCTGCGGGGCGGCGGCCGGCACCGCCGAGGGCTCGGCCAGGGTGTCCGAGGCGGCCTGGAACAGCGGCAGCGCCAGCAGCGCGCCGGTGCCCTCGCCCATCGAGACCCCCAGGTCCTGCACCGGCGTCAGGGTCAGCCGGTCGTAAGCCTTCGCCTGGGCCGGCTCACCGGTGGACATCCCGGCCTGCCACCACTCCGGCGCCCGGAACGCGATCCGCTGCGCCACCAGCGCGCAGGCGGCCGACACCACACCGTCCAGCACCACCGGGAGCCGGCGCACGGCGGCCTGCAGCAGGAAGCCGGTGATCGCGGCGAAGTCCGCGCCGCCGGTGGTGGCCAGCAGCGCCAGCTGGTCGCCCAGCACCGGGCGGGCCCGGCGCAGCGCGTCGCGCACGGTGGCGCACTTGACCATCCACACCCGGTCGTCGATGCCCGAGCCGCGCCCGGTCACGGCGGCGGCGTCGGTGCCGCACAGCGCGCCGATCAGGACGGCGGCGACGGTGGTCGAGCCGACCCCCAGGTCGCCGAGGACGACCAGGTCGGTACCGGCGTCGGCCTCCTCGTCGGCGATCGCGATCCCGGCCCGGAACGCCCGGGCGGCCTCCTCGGCGCTGACCGCGTCCTCGAGGTCGATCCGGCCGGAGCCGCGGCGCACCCGGTGCCGGACCACCTCGGCCGGGAACTCGCCCGGGTCGGCGTCGACCGCCACGTCGACCACCCGCAGCCCGGCGCCGTACCGGCGGGCGAGCACCGCGACCGGCGCGGTGCCGTCCAGCACGGCGTGCACCCGGCGGGCGGTGCCGCCGGCGGCGTCCAGCCGGGAGACACCGAGCGCGGCGACGCCGTGGTCGCCCGCGAACAGCAGCACCTTGGCCGAGGTCAGCGGCCGGGTCGGCGCACCGCCCTGGACCGAGGCGAGCCAGCTGCCCAGCTCCTCCAGCTGCCCGAGGCCGCCACGCGGCTTCGCCGACGCCTGCCAGCGCTCCTCGGCGGCACGCCGCGCGCTCTCGTCGGGGCGCTCGACGAGCGAGGAGAACATATCGAGATCCACGGTGGTGTCCATCGTCCGGAAGGCTACACGGCGGCCGTGCTCAGACGGCAGCAGGCTTGATGGTCAGGACCTGACCCGCCACCACCAGCAGGACCCGCTCGGAGGCCTCGGCCACCGCCATGTTCAGCCGGCCCAGGGTGTCCCGGAAGCGCCGTCCGGCGGCGGTGGCCGGCACCACCCCCATCCCCACCTCGTTGCTCACCGCGACCACCTGACGCCCGGTGTGCTGCCAGGCCCGGGCCAGCGCCGTGCAGCGCTCCTGCACGGCCCGCTCGCCGCCGGCCGCCCAGCGCGCGTCGTCCCAGGCGCCGTGCTCGTCCATCACCCAGGTCAGCCACAGCGCCAGACAGTCCACCAGCACCGGCGCCGGGTCGTCCCGGTCCGCCAGCACCGTCTCCAGGTCGCAGGTCTCCGCGGTGCGCCAGCCGGCCGGGCGGCGCTCGCGGTGCAGCGCGACCCGCTGCGCCCACTCGGCGTCGCCGTCCCGGGTGCCGCCGGTCGCCACGTACAGCACGTCGGGCTGCCCGCCGAGCAGTTGCTCGGCCCGGGTGGACTTGCCGGAGCGGGCGCCGCCGAGGATCAGGGTGCGGGGGAGCGACATGTGCCCCATCCTGCCGCAGATGCGGCCTGACGAGGTATGGGACCGATCACGGCGGGCACGCTACTGTCCGTACGACACAGCGGTCGGACGGTGGGAGGAGCACGGCATGGTGTGGACGTGGCGGTTCGAGAAGGAGGACGGCTCCCAGGTCGCCGCCTCCGGCGCCGAGGAGGAGTTCTCCAGCCAGGGCGACGCGGAGTCGTGGATCGGCGAGAGCTGGAAGGACCTGCTCGAGGGCGGGGCCGACCGCGCGGTGCTGCGCGACGACGACCGGGTGATCTACAGCATGAGCCTGCACGAGGGCTGAGCCGCCCGGACCGCCCGGCGGGCTACTTCCCGCCGAAGACGTGGAGCAGGGCCGCGACCTGCCGGTACGGATCCTGCCGGCCGGCCCGCTCCTCGGCGTCGATCAGCTGGGCGAGCTGCCGGCCGTCCACCGGTGCGGCGTGGTCGGGGGTGTTGTCGGTGAACACCCGCACGCCGTACCAGGCGCGCAGCGGTACCGAGATCTCGGTGAGGGTGAGCGAGAGGTCGGCGAGGCGGTCCGCGCGGGCGGACAGGCCGACCCGGTCGGTGTAGCGCACCGAGTCGAAGGAGTTCAGGGCGGTCCGCCAGTCCCCGGCCAGCCCGGGGCGCATGGCCAGCGCGTCGGCGTTGCGGACCAGCAGCGACAGCACGCCGCCGGGGGCCAGCACCCGGGCCAGCGAGGCCAGCATCGGGTCCGGGTCGGAGAGGTTGCGCAGCACGTCGTGGCAGAGCACCACGTCGAAGCTGCGCGGGCCGAACCAGCGCCCGCAGTGGTGGCCGTCCCCGGTGTGCAGCTGCACCCGGGCGCGGACCTCCTCGGACTCGGCCGCGAGCGCGGCCTGGGCGACACCGAGGTTGACCGGGTCGGGGTCCAGCGCGGTCACGGTGTGCCCGGCGCGGGCCAGCCGCCGCGCCTGGGTGCCCTGGCCGCAGCCGACGTCGAGCACCCGCAGTCCGGTCCGGCCGGCCAGTTGCTCGGCGAGCTGCCGGGCCACCAGCTCCTGCCGGACCAGGTTGCGCAGTCCGCCGTGCCGCTCCAGCCAGTGCCCGGCGGCGCTGCCGAGCGGCGGCGCCCCGCGGGCCGGCAGGTGGGTGTGCGGCACGGGCGCCTGGGGCGGCTGCGCCGCCGGGGCCATCCGGTCGTGGCCGCCGCCGCCCTGTCCGGGCAGCGCGTACAGCCCTGGTGGCTGCGGATCGACCGCGTACACCCGGTGCGGCGGGACCGGCTCCGCGGTCAGGGCCGCTCGCCCCGCTTCACCTGCGGCTTGGGCAGCCGCAGCCGGCGCATCTGCAGGGTGCGCATCATGGCGTACGCGACCACACCGCGGGTGTTCTCGTTCGGGAAGCGCTCGCGCAGGGCCTTGCGCAGGCCCAGGCCCAGGCGCAGGAAGTCCAGGATCACCACGACGAAGAACGCCATGAAGAGCAGGGTGGAGAGCACCTGGAGGCTCTGCACCTTCATCACGCTGAGCACCAGCACGACGACGGCGTAGGGCAGGAAGAACTCGGCGGCGGACCAGCGGGAGTCGATGAAGTCCCGGGCGAAGCGCCGGACCGGGCCCTTGTCGCGGGCCGGGAGGTAGCGCTCGTCGCCCTCCAGCAGGGCGGTGCGCTGCTTCTCGCGCTCGGTGCGCATCCGGTCGCGGGCCTGGCGCTGGGCCTCCTTCCGGTCCTTGGGAACGGTCACCCGGGTCCGGCGGTTGGCCTCGGCCTCGCTGCGCTTGGGCGTCGGCCGGCCCTTGGGGGCCTGCGGGTCACGGGACAGGGTCTTCTCGTCCTGCTCGGCCAGCGCGGTGGCGGAGGAGGCGTCATCTGAGCGGCGTCGGAACACATGACCAGCGTACGTGCTGGCCGGGTGGATTCGGCCAGGGCCGTCGGACCCAAACCGGTATCGATCACCTGGCGTGTCCCCGGGGGTGTGTCCGGGTTGCGGTGGATCATGGTCTCAGGGTCGGCTCCACCCCAGGGACGATGCCGCAGGGGCCCCTGGTGTAGCAGTCTTGTTGCAGCTCGTGCACTGCGGCGAAGACCTCGCTGCGAATACACTCGACGTGTTACGAGACGAATCCGCAGGCCCGAAGAAGGGGGCACTCGAGGCCCATGAGCGACGGAATCATGAAGCGTATGGGGCTGATCTTCCGCTCCAAGGCGAACAAGGCCCTGGACCGGGCGGAGGACCCGCGCGAGACGCTCGACTACTCCTACCAGAAGCAGCTCGAACTGCTGCAGAAGGTGCGCAGGGGCGTCGCCGACGTGGCCACCTCGCGCAAGCGGCTGGAGCTCCAGCTCACCCAGCTCCAGCAGCAGTCCGCGAAGTACGAGGACCAGGGCCGCAAGGCGCTCTCGCTCGGCCGCGAGGACCTGGCCCGCGAGGCCCTGACCCGCAAGTCGAACCTGCAGTCCCAGATCACCGACCTGGAGACGCAGTACCAGCAGCTGCAGGCCGAGGAGGAGAAGCTCACCCTCGCCTCCCAGCGGCTGCAGGCCAAGGTGGACGCCTTCCGCACCAAGAAGGAGACCATCAAGGCCACCTACACCGCGGCCCAGGCGCAGACCCGGATCGCCGAGTCCTTCTCCGGCATCTCCGAGGAGATGGGCGACGTCGGCCTCGCCATCCAGCGGGCCGAGGACAAGACGGCCCAGATGCAGGCCCGGGCCGGTGCGATCGACGAGCTGCTTGCCTCCGGCGCGCTCGACGACGCCAGCGGCCTCGGCCGCAAGGACGACATCGAGGCCGAGCTGGAGCGGGTGGCCGGCGGCAGCGACGTAGAGCTGGAGCTGGCCCGGATGAAGGCCGAGCTCACCGGTGGCACCCCGGGCGGGGCGCCGCAGGCGATCGAGCAGGGCAAGCAGACCGGTGCCCCGCAGGACACCCCGCCCACCATCAACTACAACAAGTGACCTGACCTCCACGGACCAGGAGACGCGCGGCATGATCATGAGGGTCATGGGTGAGGGGCAGTTCCAGGTCGGCGAGAGCCACCTGAACCAGCTCAACCGGCTCGACGACGAGCTGCTCACCGCGGTGCAGGCGGGTGACGAGGCGGCCTTCCGGGCCGCGCTGGGCAACCTGCTGGACGCGGTGAAGTCGTACGGCAGCCCGCTGCCGGACGACTCGCTGGAGCCGTCCGAGCTGATCCTCCCGGACGCCGAGGCGACCATCGAGGAGGTCCGCGAGATGCTGCGGGACGAGGGCGACGGCCTGATCCCGGGCTTCCCGGAGTAGTCCGTGACGCGGATCGGGGCGGCACCCAGCGGGTGCCGCCCCGATCCGTTTCCGCACGGATGTGCGGAAACGTTCCTGCTTGCCGCAGGCCCGGTCCGCTACGGCAGGGCCAGCATCCGGTCCAGCGCGGCCTTGGCGTACTTCTCGGTCTGCGGGTCGACCGTGATCACGTTCGGCACCCGGCCCTCGACCAGCGACTCCAGCGCCCAGACCAGGTGCGGCAGGTCGATCCGGTTCATGGTCGAGCAGAAGCAGACCGCCCGGTCCAGGAAGACGATCTCCTTGTCCGGGTGCGCCTTGGCCAGCCGGCGGACCAGGTTGAGCTCGGTGCCGATGGCCCACTTGGAGCCGGGCGCGGCCGCGTCCAGCGCCTTGATGATGTACTCGGTCGAGCCCACCATGTCGGCGGCCGAGACGACCTCGTGCTTGCACTCCGGGTGCACGAGCACGGTGACCCCGGGGATCCGGGCCCGCACGTCGTTGACGGAGTCCAGCGAGAAGCGCCCGTGCACCGAGCAGTGCCCGCGCCACAGGATCATCTTGGCGTCCCGCAGCTGCTCGGTGGTCAGCCCGCCCTTCGGCTTGTGCGGGTTGTAGAGCACGCAGTCGTCCAGCGAGAAGCCCATGTCGCGCACCGCGGTGTTGCGGCCCAGGTGCTGGTCCGGCAGGAAGAGCACCTTCTGGCCCTGCTCGTACGCCCACTCCAGGGCCCGCTGGGCGTTGGAGGAGGTGCAGATGGTGCCGCCGTGCTTGCCGGTGAAGGCCTTGATGTCGGCCGAGGAGTTCATGTACGAGACCGGGACGGTGACGTCCGCGATGCCCGCCTCGGTCAGCACGTCCCAGCACTCGGCGACCTGCTCGGCGGTGGCCATGTCGGCCATCGAGCAGCCGGCCGCCAGGTCCGGCAGGACGACCTGCTGGGCGCTGCTGGTGAGGATGTCGGCGGACTCGGCCATGAAGTGCACGCCGCAGAAGACGATGTACTCGGCCTCCGGGCGGGCCGCCGCGTCCCGGGCCAGCTTGAAGGAGTCGCCGGTGACATCGGCGAACTCGATGACCTCGTCCCGCTGGTAGTGGTGGCCCAGGATGAAGACGCGGTCGCCCAGCTTCGCCTTGGCGGCGCGGGCGCGCTCGACCAGGTCCGGGTCGGAGGCGGCCGGGAGGTCGCCGGGGCACTCGACGCCGCGCTCGCTGTTCGGGTCGGCCTCCCGGCCGAGCAGCAGCAGTGCGAGCGGCGTCGGAGTGGGGTCGACGCCGTAGGTCTCGGTGGTGGTGGTCACGGGCGGGTGCCCTCCTGTGCGGCCGATCGAACGAACCAGCCTTCTCGTCTATCTGACACTATCTATGATAACCCGTTAGCGTCACTCTGACGATGGCCGACCTGTCAGTGTGACGAGAACCGCTCCGACGGATCGGTGTCTTCCCGGCGTGCCCGAATCGATATCCGGGCCGCCTCGCGCTTGGCTTGAGCCATGAAGGCAATCGCGATCAGGACCTACGGCGGCCCCGACGTCGTCGAGTACACCGAGCTGCCCGATCCCAAGGTCGGGCCCGATTCGGTACTGGTGCGGGTCAAGGCGGCCGGGGTCAACCCGGTCGACTGGCAGATCCGCGAAGGGCGCCTGGACGGGCTGATGGACGTGCACTTCCCGCTGATCATGGGCTGGGACCTGGCCGGGGTGGTGCAGGGGGTCGGCGGCGCGGTCACCGAGTTCCGCCCCGGCGACGAGGTGATCGGCTACGTCCGCAAGGACGCCGTGGAACACGGTACCTACGCCGAACTGGTCTCCGCCCCGGTGCGCACCCTGGCCCGCAAGCCCGCCGCGCTGGACTGGGCCCAGGCCGGGGGCCTGCCGCTGGCCGGGCTCACCGCCCGGCAGAGCCTGGTCGGGGCGCTCGCGCTGAAACCCGGCGAGCTCCTGCTGGTCCACGGCGCGGCCGGCGGCGTCGGCTGCCTCGCCGTGCAGCTCGCGGTCGCGATCGGCGCCCGGGTGATCGGTACCGCGGGCCCGCGCAACCACGACTTCCTGCGCAGCCTGGGCGCCGAGCCGGTGGCCCACGGCGAGGGGCTGGCGGAGCGGCTGCGCGCGCTCGCCCCGGACGGCGTCGACGCCGCGCTCGACCTGGTCGGCGGCGGCGAGCCGCTGGAGATCTCGGCGCAGCTGGTGGCGGACCCGTCCCGGCTCGCCTCGGTCGTCGACTACGGCGTGGTGGCGCTCGGCGGCCACTACGTCTTCGTCCGCCCGGACGCGGAGGGCCTGGCCGAGCTGGCCGCGCTGGCGGACGCCGGGAAGCTGCGGGTCCCGGTCGCGTCCACCTTCCCGCTGGCCCAGGCGGCCTCCGCGCAGGCGCTCAACGCCGAGGGCCGGACCAGGGGCAAGATCGTGCTGCTGGTGGACTGACCCGGTCCTGGTCAGAATAGGGGCGGCGGACCGTCCACCGGGACGCCCCCGCCGCCCTCACCCGCACCACCAGTGGAGCCCGCACCGATGACCACCCACCGACCGGCAGACCAGGGCGGGGCGGCACTGGACGAGACCGACCGGCTCCTGCTGGAACACCTCAGCCGGGACGGCCGCGCCTCGTACGCGGAGATCGGGCTGCTCGCCAACCTCTCCGCCACCGCCGTCCGGCGCCGGATCGACCGGCTGCGCGCCCGCGGTGTGGTGCGCGGGTTCACCGTGGTGCTCGACCCCGCGCTGCTGGGCTGGCAGACCGAGGCCTTCGTCGAGGTCTACTGCCGCGAGCGCACCGCGCCGGAGGAGATCCTGGCCAGTCTGCGGCAGTTCCCGGAGGTGGTGGCGGCCTGGACGGTCACCGGCGACCCGGACGCCCTGGTGCACCTGCGGGCCGCGGACACCCGGCACCTGGAGGCCGTCATCGAGCGGATCCGCAAGGAGCCCGGGGTGCAGCGCAGCCGCAGCTCGGTGGTGCTCTCCCGGCTGATCGGCTGACCCCGGCGCGCCCTCGCCGCGGCCTGCGCAGGAATCCTGCGTGCGGCGGCGGGAACACGCTCGAATCCTGCCTGCCCAGCCCGCTTCCGACGCGCGCCGGAACGTTTCTGCTGCCTAGGCTGAGGAGCGTCCGGTGCGCCCCAGAAACCCCACCCGCCACCGGAATCGCCTGCTCCGGGACCGTCCCGTCGAGCCCCGAGAACGACTGAGAGGGACCCCGGTGTCCGCAGCCCCCGACCGCATGCACCAGCCCGACAACCAGCTGGTCGACCTGGTCTTCGACTACATGCGCGAGCGGCTGCAGTACGACCCCGTGCCGCTCGACCACCCCGGCGACGGCGAGCACCTGCGCAGCCAGCTGGCCGGCCTGCTGAACGAGCGCGGCAACGCCCCCGCCGACGTGCTCAAGCTGTACGACCACGAGCTGTCCAGAGCGGTCATCTCCGCCGACAGCCCGCGCTACCTCTCCTTCATCCCCTGCGCCCCCACCAAGGCCGCCCTGCTCTTCGACATGGTGGTCTCCTGCGCCTCCCTGCAGGGCATCTCCTGGCTGGAGGCGGCCGGCGCCATCGCCGCCGAGAACCAGGTGCTGCGCCTGATCGCCGACCGGGCCGGACTGCCCGAGACGGCCGGCGGCACCTTCGTCTCCGGCGGCTCGGCCGGCAACCTCTCCGCCCTGGTGGTCGCCCGCGACACCGCCCGCCGCCGGCTCGCCAGGGAGGGCCGACCCAGTGGCCCGGAGGTCCGGCTGCGGATCGCCGTCGCCGACCAGGTGCACTCCTCGGTCAAGAACACCTTCAACATCATCGGCGTGGAGGCCTTCAAGGTCCCGACCGTCGACCGCCGCTTCACCGGCGAGGCCCTGCGGGCCGCGCTCGCCGCCGACCCGAACCCGGAGACCGTGATCGCGGTCGTCGGCACCGCCGGCACCACCAACGAAGGCATCGTCGACGACCTGCAGGGCCTGTCCGAGGTCACCCGCGAGCTCGGCCTGTGGTTCCACGTCGACGGCGCGTACGGCGGCGCCGGCCTGTTCGCCCCCTCGGTCCGCGAGCGCTACAACGGCATCGAGCACGCCGACTCGTTCGTGGTGGACCCGCACAAGTGGCTGTTCGCGCCGTTCGACTGCGCCGCGCTGATCTACCGCAACCCGCAGCTGGCCCGCGCCGTGCACACCCAGGACGCCTCGTACCTGGACGTCCTGCACACCGAGGGCGACGAGTGGAACCCCACCGACTACGCCTACCACCTCACCCGGCGCGCCCGCGGCCTGCCGCTCTGGTTCTCGCTGGCCGTGCACGGCACCCAGGCGTACACCGACGCCATCGAGACCGGCCTGCAGCTGGCCCGGGACACCGCGCAGGTGATCCGCGACACCGAGCACCTGGAACTGCTGCACGACCCGCAGCTGTCCGCGGTCTGCTTCCGCCGCACCGGCTGGACCAACGACGACTACTACCGCTGGTCCCAGCAGCTGCTCGCGGACCAGATCGGCTTCGTCACCCCGACCGGCTGGGACGGCGAGACAGTCGCCCGGTTCGCCTTCCTGCACCCCGGCACCACCATGGAGATGGTCGAGGAGATCCTCGCCACCATGGCCTGATCCCTCCGCCGGGCAGCGGCTCCCTCGGGCACGGGCCTCAGAGGAAGCCGCCGCTCGGGATGTACGGCATCGGCGGCCGCATCCCGCGCAGTGCCACGTACCCGCGGGTCCCCAGGGTGAGGCCGACCTCCAGACCGATGTCGACCGCCCACTCCTGCTCCGCGGTCAGGAACTCGACCTGCGCCCGCCGCCCGTCCGGCACCCGGGCCAGCGCCTCCCGCAGCAGCCGGCCCGCGATCCGCTTCGAGGTCGCGGCCAGTAGCTTCACCGCGCCGCCGTCCCGGTAGCAGTACCCGCTGCCGGCCAGGCTGTCCGCGATCAGCAGCTCGTCGTAGTGGCCCAGCATGAAGTCGTGGTCGGGCCCGTGCGCGGCACCGCGAACCCGGCGGTCCACCGAGTCCAGCAGGTGCCGGTGCCCGGCGTTGCCCGGATGCACCGGGATGTCGCCGGGATCCAGCAGCCCGGCCCGGTCCACGGTGCCCGACAGCGTCATCGCCGGGTGCAGGGTGAGACCCGCCCGCCGGTAGTGCACGGCCGCGGCCGGCGCGGGCGAGGCGCACAGCATCCCGCGCAGACACCCCCGCCCGTACGCGGCCGTCCGCTCCAGCAGCAGCCGCCCGACCCCCTGCCCCTGGGCCTCGGGCGCCACCGCGAACAGCGCCAGGATCCAGACACCCTCGCGGCGCAGCGACAGCGCCGCCCCCAGCACCGCGCCGTCCCGCTCGGCGACCCAGCAGCCCCGCGGGTCGGTCCGCGCCAGGTGCCGGACGCGCGCGAGCCGCTGCACGGCGGGTGCCGGGCGGCCGGGCGGGGCCGGATGCGATCTGTGCAGGTGGCCGAAGGCGGCCCCGGCGAGGTCGTCGACGGCCTGCGCGTCCGCCGCACCGTCCCGGAGCTGACGAAGGATCACGTCAGCCATCCTCGCCGCGCGGCGCCCCCGACGTGGCCGGTTCGCCAAGATCGTACGGTGACCAAGCCCTCGGGGTGTGCGAGCATTGGGGGTGTGGGGGAGCGGGCGACGAAAAGTCCCCCGGAAGCACCACCGACCGGAAATGATTCCGGGAGGCCGCTGGTTGGCACTGGCGGCAGACAGTCGTCAAAGACCGGGAGTAAGCATGACCGTCCAGGACGAGACCACCAAGGTCGAGAGTGGCATCCAGCTGACCGATGCCGCGGCGGCCAAGGTCAAGGGCCTCCTCGACCAGGAGGGCCGCGACGACCTCGCGCTGCGGGTCGCCGTGCAGCCGGGCGGTTGCTCGGGCCTCCGCTACCAGCTCTTCTTCGATGAGCGTTCGCTCGACGGCGACGTCATCAAGGACTTCAACGGTGTGAAGGTCGTCACCGACCGGATGAGCGCCCCGTACCTGGGCGGCGCCACGGTCGACTTCGTCGACACCATCGAGAAGCAGGGCTTCACCATCGACAACCCGAACGCCACCGGCTCCTGCGCCTGCGGCGACTCGTTCAGCTAAGCCCTGCACTGCCGAGAGGGCGGCCCCGGGATCTCCCGGGGCCGCCCTCTCGGCATGACCGGCCGCGCGCCCGAGGTCAGCGCGGCCCACCGGCCGGCTGCCCGCCCGGCTGGACCTGCTCGCCGGTGGCCAGGTCGAGCACGGCCTCGCCGTGGAACGGCTGCGCCAGCGTGGCGGACACCTCGTTCACCTTGACCAGGGCGGCGCACGCCTGCCCCTTGGGCGCGGGCTGCGCGATCACCACCCGGACCCGGATCACACCGGGCGTGGCCTCCTCGGCCTTGAGGCCGTACTTGTCGCAGGTGCCGCCGTAGAACGAGACCACCAGCGTGCTCGCGCCGTCGATGCGGTAGCCGAGCGCCGGGTACTTCGGCGCCGTCGGGTCGTGCTCGCCGACCGCGATGCCGGGGCCGGTCGGGCTCGCCGCGGACGGCTCGGCGGTGGGGTCGGCCGGCGGCGTGGACACCGGGGCGGACGCGGAGGCCGGCGGCGAGGCCGCCGCGCTCGGGCTGGTCCCGCCCGGCGAGGCGGCCCCCGAGGAGGCCGCGCCCGCCGAGGAGCTGTCCGAGGCGGTGGTCGACCCGGCCGACCCGCACGCGGTCAGCGCGCCGGCTCCCAGCAGCAGAGCGGCCAGTGCGGTGGCGCCGCGCCTGCGGGCGGCCCGGAACGGTACGGCTGCGGTCCTGTCGTCCATGCTGTGACTTCCTCCCGAGGGCTGGTCGCAGCGCCCTCCGCGGCGCCGCGCCGGTTTGACGTGCCCCGGAGGAATCCGGTTCCCCTCGCCCGGCGGGTGGGCAGGCGGGCCGGCCGGCCCGCCGGACGGGGCCGGTCAGCCCCCGTAGTCCGGCATCCCGGCGACCAGCCGCTGCGCCCCGGCCGGCACCTCGACCCCGGCCGGCGAAGCCGCGACCGGCTCCGGCCCGGACGCCAGCGGGGGCCAGAACCGCCCGAGCCGCCGTGACGAGCGCACCAGCGCGGCCAGACTGTCCGGATCGGAGTCCGCGCGCAGCACCTTCGACGGGCGGACGGGGGAGTGGCTGGGCATCATCGGTGAGCGCTCCGATCGCCTTGGCCGCGACGGACTGCCGCAGGCCCGGGGAGGCCCGCACGGGGCCCCTGTCTGCGACCCTAGGCCCGCCCGGGCGGCCCGGCCAGGCCTACCACGGGGTAGCACACGGACGAGGAAGGTCGGCCCGGCGTGCGGACCCCTGTACCGTAGGTGAGTTCCCGTCCAACGCTTCCGGCCCCAATCCGCCCGAGGAGAACTCCGTGCGTATCGCCGTCGCCGGCTCGATCGCCACCGACCATCTGACGACCTTCCCCGGTCGCTTCGCCGACCAGCTGGTCGCGGAGCAGCTGCACACCGTGTCGCTGTCCTTCCTGGTCGACACCCTCGACATCCGGCGCGGCGGCGTCGGCCCCAACATCGCGTTCGGCATGGGCGCCCTCGGCCTGCGCCCGATCCTGGTCGGCGCGGCCGGCGCGGACTTCGACGAGTACCGCAGCTGGCTGGAGCGCAACGGCGTCGACACCCAGTCGGTGCACATCTCGGAGACCCGGCACACCGCCCGCTTCATGTGCACCACCGACCAGGACCACAACCAGATCGCGTCCTTCTACACCGGCGCCATGGCCGAGGCCCGCAACATCGAGCTCAAGCCGATCGCTGACCGGGTCGGCGGCCTCGACCTGGTGCTGATCGGCGCGGACGACCCGCAGGGCATGGTCCGGCACACCCAGGAGTGCCGCAGCCGCGGCTACGCCTTCGCCGCCGACCCCTCCCAGCAGCTGGCCCGCCTGGAGGGCGACGACATCCGCGAGATCGTCGACGGCGCCGCGTACCTCTTCACCAACGAGTACGAGGCCGCGCTGATCGAGACCAAGACCGGCTGGTCGGCGGACGAGATCCTGAACCGGGTCGGCACCCGGGTCACCACGCTCGGCGCCAAGGGCGTCCGGATCCAGCGCAAGGGCGAGCCCGACATCACCGTCGGCTGCCCCGCCGAGGACCGCAAGGCCGACCCGACCGGCGTCGGCGACGGCTTCCGGGCCGGCTTCCTGGCCGGCCTGTCCTGGGACCTCGGCCTGGAGCGCTCCGCCCAGCTCGGCTGCATGCTCGCCACCCTGGTCATCGAGACCGTCGGCACCCAGGAGTACCAGCTGCGCCGCGGCTCCTTCCTCAAGCGCTTCGAGGCCGCGTACGGCGCCGAGGCCGCCGCCGAGATCCGCGCCAAGCTCGGCTGACCGGGCTCAGCCGGTCCTGCGCACCAGATAGGCCACGCCCCGGTCGCCGCCGTACGCGGCGGCCGGGGCCTCGCCGAGGTACTCCTGCCCGCGCATCCCGCACCACGCCGGGATGTCCAGCCGCGCCGCCTCGTCGTCGGCGAGCACCGCCACCGTCCCGCGGGCCGGCACCTCACCGATCCGCTTCGCCAGCTCGATCACGGGCAGCGGACACCTCTTCCCCAGCGCGTCGATCACCAGCTGCGGGGTGACTCGCCCGCTCGCCTCCGGCCGCTCCGGTCCGGCGCCGGCACTCCTCGCTCCGGCGCTCTCTTCGTTCGCCGGTCCCTCGTCGCTTCCGACACCGGCGCGCCCTTCGGCTCGGGGCGGGGCGGCGCTGGGTGTGAGGTCCAGCCCGAGGGGGGCGCGGACCCCGGCGACCAGGTCCGGCAGCAGGGAGAGGAAGCGGTCGACGTCCGCCTCCGCCACCCCGTACGGGAGCGAGACCCGGACGTTGCCCTCGGTCAGCACCCCCATCGCCGCCAGCACGTGGCTGGGCGTCAGGGTGGAGGAGGTGCACGAGGAGCCGGAGGAGACCGCGAAGCCGGCTCGGTCCAGCTCGGTCAGCAGGACCTCGCCGTCCACGTACAGGCAGGAGAAGGTGACCAGGTGCGGCAGCCGCCGCACCGGGTCGCCGACCACCTCGATCTCGGGGACCAGCTGCGGCACGCGGGCGCGGATCCGCTCCACCAGGCCGTGCAGCCGGGCGTTCTCCCGCTCGGCCTCGGCCCGGACCGCCCGCAGCGAGGCGGCCGCCGCGACGATGGCGGGGACGTTGACGAACCCGGGCACCCGGCCGCGCTCCCGCTCGTCGGCCGGCAGCGGCGAGCGGTACCGCACGCCCTTGCGGACGGCCAGCACCCCGACGCCGGCCGGGCCGCCCCACTTGTGCGCGCTCGCCGCCAGCAGCGACCAGCCCTCCGGTACGGGCAGCCGGCCGACGCTCTGCGCGGCGTCCACCAGCAGCGGGACCTCGCCGCACAGCCGGGCCGTCTCGGTGACCGGCTGCAGGGTGCCCACCTCGTGGTTGGCGGACTGCAGGACGGCGAGCACGGTGTCCGGCCGCAGCGCCGCGGCGAACTCCCCGGCCGAGACCCGGCCGTGCCGGTCGACCGGCACGGAGGCGACCGTTCCGCCCTCGGCCTCGTGCTGCTCGGCGGTGTGCAGGACGGCGGAGTGTTCGACGGCGGAGTGCACCAGGTGCCGGCCCCGGCGGTGGCCGCCGGCCAGCGCGCCCAGCATCCCCAGCTGCACGGCCTGGGTCCCGCTCGCGGTGAAGGAGATCTCGTCCGCCCGCGCGCCCAGCACCTCGGCGACGGTCTCCCGCGCGGCGTCCAGCAGCATCCGGGCCTGCCGGCCGGAACGGTACAGCCGCGCAGGGTCGGCCCAGCCCTCGTCCAGTGCGGCGGTCAGCGCCTGCCGGGCGACGGGGTGCAGCGGGGCGGTGGAGGCGACATCGAAATAGGACACGCCTCCCACGCTATCCCTCAGCCGGCCCGGGCCCGGGGGACCGCCCGCGCCGGCCGGACCCGGCTGACGGCGGGTCAGCCGCCGACCGGCCGCGGCCCCGGCCCCT
>NZ_JAIZ01000365.1:0-12857 GCF_000710465.2 Kitasatospora sp. MBT63
CGCACGTACGCGGCCGGGGTGACCGGGTGGGCGGGGCGGGAGGCGGCCAGCGCCCGCCGGGCGGCCTCCGCCTCCTTGAGCGCCTGCTCGGCGACGGCCACCGCGCGCTCGCGCAGCAGCCTGGCGATCTCGGTCTCGGCCTTCGCCAGCCGCGACTTCTCCGCCGTCAGCCGGCGCCCGAACCTGGTCGCCCGCTCCTCCGCCACCTCGGCCGCGTACTCGGCCTCGGCGAGCTGTTCCTCGTACCGCTCCTCGGCCCGCAGCCGCTGGACGATGGCGAGCTGGGCGGCGGCCCGGGCGGCCTTGTCGCGCTGGCGCAGGACCATGCCGAGGCCGATCGCGGCGAAGACCGCCGCGACACCGACCGACCGGGCCACGATCTGGTCCGGACTCGCCACCAGGGCGGCGAGCGCCGCGATGACGAGAACACCGGTGGCGGCCGGGGGCAGCGACCGGCCGAGGAACGAGGAATGACGGTGGCGTCCGCGAGACATGCCAAAGAAACTAGCGTGCGAATTGGGCCGCTGTCAGCCGCGCCACTCATTCAGCCCTTGACATTTCGGCGCCACTACTCCGCGCCCCGACGGGACTACGGTCGGCGACCGGCGCGGGCCGGGCGGGACCGGGCGGCGGAGGGCGGCGGTGTGCCCCGCGGTCAGCGGTGGGCGGCCGGACGGCCGGGCGGGGCGCCGTTGTGGTCCTCGGGGAGCCGGCAGATGTGCTGGAGCCAGAGCGCCACGGCGATCACCGCCGCGCCCGCCAGGACCGCGAAACCGGCCGTGATCGCCTGCGAGCGGCGGACCGCGATGTCCAGCTGCCCGAGCAGCACCACACCGATGCCCGCGTAGACGCCCGACACCACCGCCGACACCAGTGCGCTGGCCTGGCCGAGCACCAGCGCCCGGGCCGCCCCCAGCGGGTCGACGCCCTTGGCGTCCGGCCGCCGCTCCCGGACCGCCTTGAGGCGGGAGCGCAGCGAGATCGCGGTCGCCAGCAGGACCACCGCGATCCCGGCGAGCACGATGGGCGCGAAGACCGGCACGCCGGGCAGCGCGCCGCGCGCGTCCCACACCTTGGCACCGGCCCAGGACAGCACCGCGGCCACTGCGGCGATGCCGAGCAGCAGACGGAGACGGAGCGGCTTCACGCGGAGGAGGTCCTTCCCGACGATCCCGGCGGCCGGGGGCGGGCCCCCGGCCAGGACACCGTACCGGGCCGAGCCCCCGCAGTACTTACTCGTACGGCCGTGACCGGTCGAAGGTTCCCGGGGCCGCCCGGCGCACCGGACGCGGACGCGCTACTCGGGGAGGGTGAGCCGGATGTCCTCGCGGCGCCACACGACCTGGCCGGGCTGGCCGGCCAGCGCGTCCAGCAGCGGGCCGACCGGGCCCTGGCCCGGCACCTCGGCGGCAGGGTCGGCGTCCTGCCAGGGCGCCAGCACGAACGCCCGCTGGTGCGCCCGCGGGTGCGGCAGCAGCAGGACCGGGTCCTCGCTCAGCACCCCCTCGTAGGACAGGATGTCGACGTCCAGGGTGCGCGCGCCCCAGCGGACCTCGCGGACCCGGCCGAAGGCGTCCTCGACCGCGTTGGCGCGGTCCAGCAGGTCGTGCGGCGGCAGGCTGGTGCGCAGCACGGCGACGGCGTTGAAGTAGTTCGGCTGCTCGGCGGGGCCGCCGAGGGCCTCGGTCTCGAACACGGCGGACACGGCGGTGATCCTGATCCCGGGGGTGTCCGCGAGCGCGTCCACGGCGCCCTGCAGGGTCTCCAGCCGGTTGCCGAGGTTGCTGCCGAGGGCGACCACGGCGGAGCGCGTGGTGTGCAGGGTGGATTCGGCGCAGTCCACCCGGCGCTCCAGGTCGAACGTGGTCGGCGTGGCGGTCGGGTCGCTGGTGCTCATCAAGATCCCTCTGCTCGGGGCGGCGGGAGGCTGCGGCCGCTGGAGATGGGGGCGGCGCACGTCATGCGCGGCCCCGGTGAATGGTGACGGTGACGTCGTCGAACGGGACGGTGATCGGGGCGTCCGGCTTGTGCACGGTCACCTCGACCTCCTCGACGGCCTCGTGGGTGAGGCACTGGTCCGCGATCCGCTGGGCGAGGGTCTCGATCAGGTCGACCGGGTCGCCGGCGATGACGGCGGTGACCTCCTCCGCGATGACGCCGTAGTGGGCCGTGCGCGTGAGGTCGTCGCCCGCGGCGGCCGGCCGGGTGTCCAGGTGGAGCACGAGGTCGACGACGAAGGTCTGGCCCTCGATCCGCTCGCGCTCGAAGACGCCGTGGTGGCCCCGGGCACGCAGGCCCCGCAGGGTGACGCGGTCCAGCAAACGAATCACTTCTCCCAGATTCGGCCCCTGCGCAGGGCAGGGTGGTGGCGGGCTCCGTCGCCCGCTGCCCCCGAATCTACCCGCGAGCAAGGACACCGCCTGACCGTCTACCCGGCACGGCGGGGCGCCACGCACGCCGAATCGGCGATTGACGTGAACGTTCGGTGCCGCCCGGCGGACATCCGCGCGGCCTACGGCACCCGCTCGGGTACGGCCGCCCGGGTCAGTCCTCGTCCTCGTCGTCGCCGCTGGTCAGGACGGGTGAGCCGTGGTGCGACCAGAGCCGCCAGCCGTCGGCCGTGCGGCGGAACAGGTTGGTCGAGACGACCTTCCCGCCGACCAGCGGGCCGAGCTCGCCCTCCTCCTCCGCCTCGCCGCCGGAGAGGATGTTCTCGGTGCAGGTGACCAGCGCCACGTCGCCCTGCACCTCCACCTCGACGTCGGTCAGGAAGAACTGGATGTACTCGGTGTTCATCATGATCAACATGTACGAACGGGTGACCTGCGCCCGCCCGCGCAGCACCGGCCAGCCGGGGTGCACGCAGACCACGCCGGTCTTGTCGTCCGCGTCGGACGGGCCCAGCCAGATCGACTCGACGGCCTCCAGGTCGCCGGTCTCCAGCGCCTCGTAGAGGGCCCGGTTGGCGGCCAGGACCGCCTCGCGGTCCGACTCCGGAGCCGCGGCCGGGTTGCTGCTCCGGTCGTTGCCGCTCGCCGCTTCTGCCACGCCTTACCCCCTCTGTGCGGCCCGTTCCCAGGCCGCGACCACTCGTACGGCGTCGGCCGTGCCGGCGACGTCGTGCACCCGGACGGCCCAGGCGCCGGCCCGGGCGGAGAGCACCGACACGGCCGCCGTGGCGTCGTCGCGCTGCCGGGCCGGGCGAGGCTCCCCGGTTTCCGGGTTGGCGAGCAGCGTACCCAGGAAGCGCTTGCGGGATGCGGCGACGAGGACGGGGCGGCCGAGCGCGGTCAGCGCGTCGAGCCGGCCGAGCAGCGCCCAGTTGTGCTCGCTGGTCTTGGCGAAGCCGAGGCCGGGGTCGAGGATCAGCTGCTCCTCCTTGACCCCCGCGGCCAGCAGCGCCGCCATCCGGGCGGCCAGCTCCGCGGTGACGTCGGCGACCACGTCGCCGTAGACGGCCAGGCCGTCCATGTCCGCCGACTGGCCGCGCCAGTGCATCACCACGAACGGCGCGCCGGTGGCGGCCACCACCTCGGCCATCGCCGGGTCGGCGAGGGCGCCGGAGACGTCGTTGACCAGGCGGGCGCCGGCGGCGACGGCCTGCTCGGCGACGCGGGCCCGCATGGTGTCGATGGAGACCGTCACCCCGGCGGCGGCCAGCTCCCGGACCACCGGGATCACCCGGCGCAGCTCCTCCTCCTCGGTGACCCGCTGCGCGCCCGGGCGGGTCGACTCGCCGCCGACGTCCACCAGGTCCGCCCCACGGGCCGTCAGCGCCAGGCCGTGGGCGACCGCGGCGGCCGGGTCGAGCCACAGGCCGCCGTCGGAGAAGGAGTCGGGGGTGACGTTGACGACGCCCATGACGGCGCAGCGTCCGAGTGCGGGGAGACCGGGGAGAGGGTTGTTCATGTGGTCATTATCGAGCGGCGGGTGGGGGGAGGAGCGAAGACGGACGACGGATGACAGATTCTGAAATCTGTCATCCGTCGTCCGTCATGCAGTTCCCGTCAGGCCGCCTCGGTCACCGCACCGACCGTCGCCGTCTCCGGCATCAGCCCCTGCCGCTGCCGCTTGCGCCCGAACCGCGGCATCCCCAGCGTGATGAAGGCCTCAGCCTGCATCGCCGCGAAGCCGATCCGCGGCAGGTCCCGGGTCTGCGGGTAGACCAGGAACCGCGGCTCCCACTCCGGCTGGAACTTGGCGTTGAACTTGTACAGCGACTCGATCTGGAACCAGCGCGAGAGGAACACCAGCAGCCCGCGCCAGGCGCGCAGCACCGGCCCCGCGCCGATCCGCTCGCCGCGGGCCAGCGCCGAGCGGAACATCGCGAAGTTCAGCGACACCCGCCGCACCCCGAGCGCCGGCACCTCCTGCAGCGCCGCCACGATCAGCAGCTCGTTCAGGCCCGGATCGGCCTCCCGGTCACGCCGCATCAGCTCCAGCGAGATCCCGTCCGGCCCCCACGGCACGAAGTGCAGCACCGCCTTGAGGTCGTCGCCCGGCGCGGCCGCCGCGGCCGCGCCGGAGGCGGCACCCGTACCGGCGTCGCCCTCGGCGGACTCCGGCGCCTTGTGCGCGGTGACCACCACGCAGTCGTCGTCCCCGATGTCGCCGAAGCGTCCGAGCGCCATCGAGAACCCGCGCTCGGTGTCGGTACCGCGCCAGCGCGCCGCCGCGTCCGCGATCTGCCGCTTCTCCGCCTGGGTCAGGTCGCCGACCCGGCGCACCTTGCAGGAGTAGCCGTTGCGCTCGATCCGCTTGACCATCTGCCGCACGTTGCGCATCGCGCGCCCGGACAGCGAGAAGGCCGAGGTGTCGACGATCGCCTCGTCGCCGAGCTCCAGCGCGTCCAGCCCCGCCTCGCGGGTCCAGACCTCGCCGCCGACCTCGCTGCACCCCATCACGGCCGGCACCCAGGCGTGCTCGCGCGCCTCGGCCATGAAGACCTTGATCGCACCGGGCCAGGCCTCCACGTCACCCACCGGGTCCCCGGAGGCCAGCATCACACCGGACACCACCCGGTAGGAGATCGCCGCCTTGCCGGAGGGCGAGAACAGCACGCTCTTGTCCCGGCGCAGCGCGAAGTACCCGAGCGAGTCCCGCTGCCCGTGCCGGGCCAGCAGCTCCCGGACCCGGACCTCGTCCTCGGGGGTCAGCTCGGGCTCGGGCTTCTCCGGCCGCAGTGCCAGGTACCCGGTGGTGAAGGCGGTCAGCAGCCCGAGGGCGCCGAGCGAGTACGCGACCAGGTCACCGATCCGGTCACTGCCGTACCGGATCGGGCCGTCGAAGCCGAACAGCCCGTAGAGCGTCTCCTGGAAGCGCTCGACCAGGCTCGGGTCGCCGAGCTCGGACTTCGGGTGGACCGAGACGATCAGCAGGCCGAGGCCGATGCTGACCATCCCCATCACGACCAGGTTGGCCACCGCCCGCCAGCGGGTGCGCGGGTCGGCCTTCGCGTAGAACTCCCTGCGGTGCACGAGCACCACGGCGAACAGCACCAGTGCGACCACGCACGGCCCGGGCTGGTGCCAGCGCAGCGCCTGCAGCGCGGCGCCGAGCGGCAGCAGGACGCAGACCGCCCGCCAGGCCCGGCGCTTGCGACGGCGCAGGGCGTGCGCCAGCAGCACCAGCAGGATGCCGATCATCAGGGTGCCGACCGCGGCCAGCGTGGTGGTCGTCCCGGGCAGCTGCCCGGCGAAGGTGTGCACCTTGGTGTGGCGCAGCTTGGGGAAGACCGCGCTGCAGATGTCCAGCAGCCCGATCAGCAGGCAGGCGTAGCCGATCGCGCCCGGCAGCCAGGCACGCGGGACGGAGGCGGCTTGGGTACGGAGCGTCTGCAGACCCCGGCGGCGGGGCTGCTCGGACGACGGCTCAACGGACACGGGAACGCTCATGGAAGCTCAGCCTAGAGGCTGTCCGGGACTGTCCTGTCACTCCGGAGGAGGAACTGTGATGGACCTTCATGGCTATTCCTTGGTCTGGCAAACCGCACGTCAAGAAAGCCCCAACGGCCGGTACGGACCGGCCCGGGACGCGGGGCTCCCCGGCCGTCGGAGCCTGGGGACGGGTGATGCCTGGTCCGCTCCGGACCGGCGGGACGGCCGGTCCGGGACGCACTTCGGCAGCGCGAAAAACAGGAGACAGGTGCCACCGGCGATGGCACCGGCATGGGTCCAGCATGGCCGCACCGGCACCGAAAGACCCCCGCCGACGCGTTTCCACACGGTGGACGACGCATTCTAGGGGTTCGGTTGCGCCCGTTCGCAGGCGGCGACCCCCCGACCCGCCACCGGCCCGCCACCGGCGCCCCACCGGCGCCCCACCGGCCCCGCCGGCACCGGTCGGCCTACACCTGACGCTCGGTCAGACCAGCCCCGCTGGCCGCACCCCACAGCCCGGCGCACGATGAACCCTGGCCCGACAACTTCCCCAGGGAGGGCGACCCCGGATGAAACTGACCAGCACCGCGCTGGTGTACTCGCTGAGCGTACTGGCCGTCGTCGGCCTGGTCGCCACACTCTGGCTGTGGCCCCGGCTGGCCGGACAGCGCCCGCTGCCGGTGCTCGGCCGGCTCGGTCTGCTGACCGTGGTTCAGGTCTCGGTGCTGGCCGTGCTCGCGCTCTCGGTGAACAACTCCTTCGGCTTCTACACCTCCTGGGACGACCTGCTGCGCCCCGGCGGCGCCCCGCTCGCGCTGGCCGGGTCCTCGTCCCCCCGCGGCGCCCCGCCCGACCCCGCGAAGCTGGTCGAGCCGACCACCGAGGGCGGCATGGAGACCGTGAAGGACCTGCTCCCGCCGGGCGCCCCGGAGGAGGTGGGCAAGGTGGAGTCGGTCCGGGTGAACGGCCCCGAGTCCGGCCTCTCGGACCAGGTGTTCGTCTACCTGCCGCCGGAGTACTTCTCCCCGCAGTACGCCAAGGTGCGCTTCCCGGCCGTGCTGGCGATCGGCGGCTTCCCGGGCACGTCCCTGCACCTGCTCGACAGCCTGCAGCTGCCGCAGGCCGAGTCCGCGCTGCACAAGGCGGGACGGACCCTGCCCGCCGTCATCGTGATGGCCCGGCCGACCGTCGCGCCGCCCCGCAACACCGAGTGCGTGGACGTCGTCGGCGGCCCGAAGACCGAGACCTGGTTCGCCAAGGACTTGCCGACCGCGATCCGCTCCGCCTACCGGGTCGGCCACTCGGAGGACACCTGGGGCGCGCTCGGGTACTCCACCGGCGGCAGCTGCGCGCTGCGCCTGGCGATGCGGCACCCCGAGTACTTCTCCGCGGCGGCCGCCCTGCACGCGGACTACGAGGTGCCCAACGACAGCTTCACCGGCGGGGACCTCTTCCACGGGGACACCGCGCTGGCCAACCAGTCGGACCTCACCTGGCGGCTGCAGAACCTGCCGGCCCCGCGGACCTCGCTGCTGGTGGTCAGCACCAGGACCGAGGAGAACTACAAGGCGACCGAGGACTTCCTCGCGGTGGCCAAGCAAGTGGCCGACGCCCACCCGGAGTTCAAGGTCGAGTCGAACTTCCTGGACGACGGCGGCCACAACTTCGACGCCTGGAAGCGCGAGCTGCCGGCCGCCCTGGAGTGGATGAGCGACCGGCTGAGCACCTTCGAGTGGATCAGCGAGCGCGACGGCGCCCAGTAGCGAATGCCTTCCCCCACCACCCCGGCAGTGGCCGGCCCGCTCCGGCGGCCGGCCACTGCCGTCGTGTGCGGGCCGGCGCCGCAGGGGTCCCGCCGGGAACCGGTCCGGCCGGGTCAGCGGCCGATGATCAGGCTCATCGCCTCGGCACGGGTGGCCGGGTCACGCAGCTGGCCGCGGACCGCGGAGGTGGTGGTGGTCGCGCCGGGCTTGCGGATGCCGCGCATCGACATGCACATGTGCTCGCACTCGATCACCACGATGGCGCCGCGCGGCTCCAGGATCCGCATCAGCGAGTCGGCGATCTGGCTGGTGAGCCGCTCCTGCACCTGGGGGCGGCGGGCGAACACGTCGACCAGCCGGGCCAGCTTGGACAGCCCGGTGATCTTGCCGGTGACGGCGGGGATGTACCCGACGTGGGCGACGCCGCGGAACGGCACCAGGTGGTGCTCGCAGGTGGAGAACACCTCGATGTCCTTGACCAGCACCAGCTCGTCGTGGCCGAGGTCGAAGGTGGTGGTCAGCACGTCCTCCGGGCGCTGCCGCAGCCCCGCGAATATCTCCTGGTAGGCCCGAGCCACCCGGGCCGGGGTCTCCAGCAGGCCCTCGCGGTCCGGGTCCTCGCCGACCGCGATCAGCAGTTCGCGGACCGCGTTCTCGGCACGCTTCTGGTCGAAGGGCCCCACGACGGCTTCGCCCTCAAGGGTCACCGGGTCGATCATTCGTGCCTCGCTTGGCAGACGGAGTGGACGGGAACGGTCCCGGCGGAGGCGGTCCGACGCGGGTGGTCGGGCCGGGCCCCGCCGGGCCCGGTACCGGCCCGACATCGGGCCGAGCAGCACGGATGCCGCGCCTCCAGGGTACAAACCCCGGTGACGCGGCATCCATTCCGTACGGTCGGCCCGCGGTGGCGGGCCGGACGGCTCAGCTCTCGGCCGGGCCGTCGGGCAGCTTGTGCACGTCCACCGACGGGGAGTCGACGGCCGGCACGGCGATGCCGTTGCTGAGCGCCAGCTCCTTCGGCGACTGCACCGGCGGGCGGGTGGAGGGGGTACGCCGGGAGGAGCCCGTCCAGGCCGGACGGTGCGGACGCTTGATCACGTGGGTGAAGACCTCCGCGATCTGCTCCTTGTTCAGCGTCTCCTTCTCGAGCAGCTCCAGGACGAGGTTGTCGAGCACGTCGCGGTTCTCGACCAGGATCTCCCAGGCCTCGTTGTGCGCGGTCTCGATCAGCTTCTTGACCTCCTCGTCCACCAGCCCGGCGACCTCTTCCGAGTAGTCGCGCTGGTGACCCATCTCACGGCCGAGGAAGGGCTCCGACTCGCTGGAACCGAACTTGATCGCACCCAGGCGCTCGCTCATGCCGTACTGGGTGACCATGGCCCGCGCGGTGGCGGTGGCCTTCTCGATGTCGTTCGAGGCGCCGGTGGTCGGGTCGTGGAAGACCAGCTCCTCCGCCGCCCGGCCGCCCAGCATGTAGGCCAGCTGGTCGAGCATCTCGTTGCGGGTGGTGGAGTACTTGTCCTCGTCCGGCAGCACCATGGTGTAGCCGAGCGCCCGGCCCCGGGACAGGATGGTGATCTTGTGGACCGGGTCGGAGTAGTTGCACGCCGCCGCCACCAGGGCGTGGCCGCCCTCGTGGTACGCCGTGATCTTCTTCTCCTTGTCGGACATGATCCGGCTGCGCTTCTGCGGGCCGGCCACCACGCGGTCGATGGCCTCGTCCAGGATGAAGTTGTCGATCAGCTTCTTGTCCGAGCGGGCGGTCAGCAGGGCCGCCTCGTTCAGTACGTTCGACAGATCGGCGCCGGTGAAGCCGGGGGTGCGCTTGGCGACGGCCGAGAGGTCGACGTCGGGCGCGATCGGCTTGCCCTTCTGGTGCACCTTGAGGATGTCCAGCCGGCCCTGCAGGTCGGGCCGGTCGACCGCGATCTGCCGGTCGAAGCGGCCCGGGCGCAGCAGCGCCGGGTCGAGGATGTCCGGGCGGTTGGTGGCGGCGATCAGGATGACGCCGCCCTTGACGTCGAAGCCGTCCATCTCGACCAGCAGCTGGTTGAGGGTCTGCTCGCGCTCGTCGTGGCCGCCGCCGAGGCCCGCACCGCGGTGCCGGCCGACGGCGTCGATCTCGTCGACGAAGATGATCGCCGGCGCGTTCGCCTTGGCCTGCTCGAACAGGTCGCGGACCCGGGAGGCACCGACACCGACGAACATCTCGACGAAGTCGGAGCCGGAGATCGAGTAGAACGGGACGCCCGCCTCGCCGGCCACGGCGCGTGCGAGCAGGGTCTTGCCGGTGCCGGGCGGGCCGTAGAGCAGCACACCCTTGGGGATCTTGGCACCGACGGCCTGGAACTTCGACGGCTCCTGCAGGAACTCCTTGATCTCCTGGAGCTCCTCCACCGCCTCGTCCGCGCCGGCCACGTCCGAGAACGTGGTCTTCGGGGTGTCCTTGGTGAGCAGCTTGGCCTTGGACTTGCCGAACTGCATGACCCGGGAGCCGCCGCCCTGCATCTGGTTCATCAGGAACAGGAAGACCAGGACGATGATGACGATCGGCAGCATCGACAGCAGCAGACTCATGAAGGTCGACTGCTTCTCGGGGCTGATGGTGTAGTTGTCGGGCAGCTGGCCGGACTTGAACTGGTCCTGCAGCGTGGACGACACGTTCGTGGCCTGCGTGTCGGACACGTAGGAGGCCTGGAACTTGGTGCCCGAGGGCTGCTTGCCGGAACTGTTGGCCGGGAGCTTCTGCCCGTCCTTGAGCTGGATCTTGATCAGGTTCGAGTCACCAGTGGTGATCTCCGCCGACTTCACCTGGTCGCCGTTGATGGCGGCAATCACCTGGCCGGTGTCCACCGTCTTGTAGCCGCCCGAGTCGGAGACGACCTGCATCAGCACAACGACGGCGAGAGCGGCCAGCACGATCCACATGATCGGCGCACGGAAGTATCGCTTGACGTCCATCCATGCGGGGCGTTGCCGCCCCGTCCCTCCTGCCACTCAACGGCGCTGCGCGGCCGAGGGGCCGCGGGCGCATACCGGGTATGTGCTCATGAGAAGAGCGGTTTATTGGACCGTACCGCAGTCCCACTCGCCTGCGGCGAGAGCACGACGACACGACGTATTTTCCTACCCCGGCTCAACGGGTGGGAACGGTGCACCGTTCCCACCCGTAGCCCGAACGGTTCAGCGGGTCGTTCAGCCGCCGTAGACGTGCGGCGCCAGCGTCCCGATGAAGGGCAGGTTGCGCAGCTTCTCCGCGTAGTCCAGGCCGTAGCCGACCACGAACTCGTTCGGGATGTCGAAGCCGACGTACTTGACGTCGATGGTGACCTTCGCCGCATCCGGCTTGCGCAGCAGGGTGCAGACCTCCAGCGAGGCCGGGCCGCGCGAGCCCAGGTTGCCCAGCAGCCAGGACAGGGTCAGGCCGGAGTCGATGATGTCCTCGACGATCAGCACGTCCCGGCCGGCGATGTCGGTGTCCAGGTCCTTGAGGATCCGCACCACGCCCGAGGACTTGGTCCCCATCCCGTACGAGGAGACGGCCATCCAGTCCATGGTCACCTGCGAGTGCAGGGCCCGGGCCAGGTCGGCCATCACCATCACGGCGCCCTTCAGCACGCCGACGATCAGCAGGTCCTTGCCGGCGTAGTCGCGGTCGATCCGCTCGGCCAGCTCGGCCAGCTTGGCGTCGATCTCGTCCTTGCTGATGAGCACCTTCGCCAGGTCGGCGCCCATGTCGTTCTGATCCACCGGGGATACGTCCTCAAACGTTCGGGGTCTGGGTTCGGCGGCGGCCCTGGGACCAGCGGACGGGCTCACGCCCGCTGGTCGCCCTGTCGCCGAAAGACCAGCGTGCCACACCGGCGGACGGCTTCCACTCCCCCGGGTAGGTGCAGCGGGCCCTGACCGCGCCAGCCGGTGACCAGCAGGTCCACCGCTTCGAGGTGACGGGCGAACAGGTCCCCGGCCGGGCAGCCCGCGCGCAGGGCCGCCCGGCGCAGCACCCGGCGGCGCACCGCGGGGGGCAGCGCGGTGAGTTTGCCGACGTCCAGGGCGCCCTCGGCGGTCCGCAGGTCCGGCTCGGCGAGGGCGGCCCACTGGTCGAGGGCGTCGGCGTCGTCGCGGAACAGGCGGGCGGTCCGGGCCAGCGCCTCGACCACGCCGCCGCCCAGGTGCTTCTCCAGCACCGGCAGGACCTCGTGGCGGACCCGGGACCGGGTGTAGGCGGGGTCGGTGTTGTGCGGGTCGTCCCAGACCGGGATCGCCTGGGCGGCGCAGGCCTGCCGGGTGGCGGCGCGGTCCAGTTCCAGCAGCGGGCGGCGGTAGCGGCCCTTGTGGGCCGGCATCCCGGCCAGCGAGCGGGCGCCGGAGCCTCGGGCCAGCCCCAGCAGGACCGTCTCGGCCTGGTCGTCGCGGGTGTGGCCGAGCAGCACGGCGAGCGCCCCGAGCCGGTCGGCGGCCTCGTCGAGGGCGGCGTAGCGGGCGTCACGGGCGGCGTTCTCCGGGCCGCCGTCCCGGCCGACCCGGACGGTGACCGCCTCGACCGGCTCCAGCCCGAGTTCGCCGAGCCGCTCGGCCACCTGCCCGGCGCGCTCGGCCGACCCCGCCTGCAGGCCGTGGTCGACGGTGACGGCGCCGACCCGCAGGCCGAGCTTGGGCGCCTCGAAGGCGGTGGCGGTGGCCAGCGCCATCGAGTCGGCGCCGCCGCTGACCGCGACCAGCACCAGCGGGGAGCCCGGCGCGGCGGGCGTGCGGGGCAGGCCGGAGGGGTGGCGGCGGGCGTTGCCGATCAGGGTGGTGGCGCCGGCCAGCGCGGCCTCGGGCGCGGCGGCCGGCCGCAGCCGGGGGGCGCGGGGCGGCGAGCCGGGCACGACGCCGGCCTCGGCGGCAAGCTCGGCGAGGGTACGGCGGACGGCGAGGCGTATCGCCGCGACAGCAGGATGTGGGCCCACGGGGATGCACTCCTTGGCGGAGGGGGGAACGGGCAGGCCGGAGGCAGCGCCGCCGGGTACGGGGAGACCCGGTCAGCTCTCTGTCACCATGCGCTCACAGATGGTCGCAGAATCCGGTCACCGGCTACGCCACCCGCGCCACCGGTACGACCACCGTCCCACGTACGGGTGAATGGAAAAACGTTCATTCGGACTCCGTCTGTACGGCTGAGCCACCCTGGCGGGCGTCCGGAGCCACCCGTTCGGCGGGCCCCGGGCGGCGC